>NZ_AEUT02000001.1:1575000-1890000 GCF_000187935.1 Streptococcus parauberis NCFD 2020 | reverse complement strand
GATTTGTTGATGGCTCGGTAGCTCAGTTGGTAGAGCAATGGATTGAAGCTCCATGTGTCGGCGGTTCGATTCCGTCTCGCGCCATAAAATTTAATATTTTACTTGGAAAGATAGCGAAGAGGCTAAACGCGGCGGACTGTAAATCCGCTCCTTCGGGTTCGGGGGTTCGAATCCCTCTCTTTCCATCCTAACGGGCATAGTTTAAAGGTAGAACTAAGGTCTCCAAAACCTTCAGTGTGGGTTCAATTCCTACTGCCCGTGTTTGGAATATGGCGGGTGTGGTGAAGTGGTTAACACATCAGATTGTGGCTCTGACATTCGTGGGTTCGATTCCCATCACTCGCCTATTTTTTTGGGGTATAGCCAAGCGGTAAGGCAAGGGACTTTGACTCCCTCATGCGTTGGTTCGAATCCAGCTACCCCAGTTTTTAAATGAAAATTTTAAATGCCGGCGTGGCGGAATTGGCAGACGCGCTGGACTCAAAATCCAGTGTCCTCACGGACGTGCCGGTTCGACCCCGGCCGCCGGTATACTTATAAAGACAAGGTTTAATGACCTTGTCTTTTTTGTTTTAATTTAACATTTTTTATTACATGGTACCTAAAGGTTACCTTTTTCAATTCTTAATTGATTTAATGTCAAAAAAAATCCATATGCTAGAATTGCCTTTTTTACTAGTAAATCTGTGATTTTTTCATCTTCTACATGGCCATTCATAAATAAATTTCTATTTAGTGGTATATAACCATTGTCTATTGATGTTGCTACTAAAGGATCTTCTGAAAAATCTCTATATATGTTGAATTTGAGATATTTTTTAGGATCTTTTTCTTTAAGTTTTAAAATTTGATTCAATATTTCTTTCAAATCATCATTAGTTGTTTCAGTTAAGATTTTCATATATTCTTGAACTGATTTCATTTGTGTAGTCCTATTTTTAATAGTTTTTGTTGTGTATGAAAATCTAAGCTGATGCATACAATGTTCTATTCTCTCGAAACAGAATAGTATAATTAATTTTTTATAATTAAATTCATACAATGTCTTTATTTGCGCAACCTCATTTTTGGTTTCTTCAGTTTCTGGAATTGAATCATATACAGTAAAATTTATTGATTCTAGATATTCTAATAAGTGTGACAAATAATCATCAGCTTCTTCTTGTGAATTAAATTCTGATGTAATTGGGATTTCTTTTAATATTTGTAAAGGAAGATATATATCATATTCTAGACAAATCGGTATTTTTGATTTGTTTATTAAATCTAACTCTTCAATAATTTTTTTAATATCTATCTTGTGTAAAGTCTTAATTGTATTTTCAAAGATATTACTGTTAATTATTTTTTGAGTTTCAAATTTTAGTTTTGGTATATTCAACTGTTTTATTATTTTAGAATCTATATTAATTGAGTTTTTGGGAATATTATTTTTGTAAAAATTTTTTGGTATGTTAAATAAGTTTGTATTGTTGTGGTTTAATAGATTCTTATTGTATAGTAAGGCAGTATTTTTAATATTACTAGTATCAATTATATTAATATAATTGTTTTTCAACATTTTCCCATGTATCATATTTTGTCTTTGTAATTCAGTGTATAGACTTGTGTTAACAAACTGACTGGATATTTTACTAAAGTTATTTAGATTTTTGGAAAGTGAAGTATTTTTCAGTATTTCATTTAGGTTTAAATTATTATGATTATTTTTAGAATTGCCATTTACTTGTTGTATATCTTTTCCCATTTTTTCTCCTTTTTTTCATTATATAAAAAAGAACTATTAAGATAAATAGTTCTTTGAATTTTAATTAATATAAATCGTCTAATTTGTCAGCAATTGATTTTTGTTTGCTGGGATATAGATGGGAATAGGTATCAATTGTAGTTGTGATAGAGGCATGTCCTAAACGTTCTTTTACAACTAGGTAATCTTCTCCTTGATTAATCAATAATGAAGCGTGAGAGTGCCTAAAATCATGGATTCTTATTGTCTTTAAGTTGGGATCTCTTTGAAGTATTTGTTTAAACTTTTTATCAATCATATTTTTAGTAACTGTTACCGGTGTTGACTGAATTACTTGCAAGTTTTGTGTTGAATTGGTAAATTGACTGAGTATTTCACCTTGCTTGTTTTTCCACTCTTTCAGTGTATTTAAGAGTTTCTGATTTAAAGTAATATACCTTGTTCCAGCTCTTGTTTTTGTACTATTAACATGGTTGGTTTTATGTACGTAGTAAACGGATTTAGTAACATGAATAGTAGAGGTATAAAAGTTTATATCATTCCAAGTTAAAGCAAGGATTTCTCCCATTCTCATACCAGTAAAATATGCCAGAGTGAAAAATAAATTATATTGATATTCATCCTCAGTAATTAAACTTTTGAATTTTAAATATTCTTCAATTCCCCAAAAATTTAATTCTGGTTTTTTTATAGGTAATTTTCTTAAATTTTGACAAGGATTTTTAGTGATTAATTCATTTCTTATACCAGAATCAAACATTTTTTTTACTAATATCATTATTTTATTGATTGTATTATTACTTAGTTTTTCTTCACTATTTTGTTTAGTACTTTTTTCCTTCAGTGACTCTCTAAATCTGTAGATATGTTCATATGTTAATTTTTTCATATCTACTTGTTGAAAATATGTCTTTATATGTCGGTCATAGTTGTTCCTTTGAGTCGTTAAGTAACTAATTTTTCTGTGATTCTGATTGTCCTCTTTTTCAAGCATTGAAAATAACATATCACTAGTTACAAATGTGTCTCTGTTCTTTTCTTTTAATTCAACAACTCTTAAGTGATACTCCAACTCAATAGCATCTTTTTTGCTTTTTAGTCCTTTTCTAACTATACGAATTCTTTTAAAAGTTACAGGATCTATTCCGCCAGAAACATCAACAGTCCAAGTCCCATTCTTTGCTTTACGTACTGCCATGGCTTTATACCTTGGAAGTTAGTTTTAAATCTAATAATTCCTCCGCAATTGTTGCAGGTATAGTTCCAATCCGTTTATTGTCATAAACATAGAAGCCACGTTGAACGAGGAGGTGTTTCCCCTTACGAATAATGGAACGTGAGGTTCCTTCTGAAAAACCTAAGGCTACTAAATCATCTTTTGTTACGGTTGCTATCATGTGTATTCTCCTTAATAACTATGGTATAATTAAGGACAGGTTGAGGAGTTCCAGCTCCTCGGCTTGTCCTAAGCGTTTCCTTTTTCTCTAGCGGGATTTTGGGGACGCTTTTTTATTTGTGGTAAAATGCGAGGAAGAATATGTTCATCTAAAACACGATTAATAAAATCTGCTTTATTGTCAGTGCAATAGATATCTTCTTCCCCAAAGTGTAATTGAATCTCTTGATCATATCCCATTTGGTAATAATCGTTATAGCTCAATTCTTTAACTTCTGATAGATTATAAAATCTATCTTTTTCTTTGTCGTGATTTCCTTTTTTCTTAGAAATCTCTAGAACGTTATTAAACCGTCTGATATACTGGTTTAAATCTTCATTTTGAATCTTTCCAAAGAAAGACTTAAGAGACTGATAATTGGTAATCACAATCAGTCGACCAATAACCAATTTATTCTTATAGCGCGCAGATAGGTAAGACTTGTTTAAAGGATCTAAAAGTTTTAACCAGTCTGCTGGCAATAAGCTATCAGACCTTGGGTCATCTAAAAGAATAACCTCTTCACCAAAATACTCATCAAAAATATTCTTAGCACCAGCACTGTACATTTTCCAGTTGAGACCTTGTTCTTTAGCTCTCTTGATAATTTCTTCAATCACTTCAAGTGCTAGTGTTGTTTTTCCAATTCCAGAGGAACCATGCACATAAATAATTGTTGGCTTGAACTCACCATTCTCTAACTCCCTTAAGGTTCGTTTAGAAGCTATCTTGCCATAAGCTCTAAAAGCTTCATCAAGTCTTGTTTGATTATAAGACCAAAGAAAGGTTAACTCTTCGTCCGCAAAGATGTCATCTTCTGTTAGATTACCATTGATAATTTCTTGAAATACTTTATCCAGACTTTCGTCTGATTTTTCTCTTTTGGCAACAGCATAGCGCTTCGAAAAGTCTGCTCTGTTATCCTCAATGAAGGCCACGTAGTCAAATGTTCCAAAAGTTTCCACTTCGCTAGGAGCATACTGATGTTTATCAGGACTCTTTGCGTGAATTAAATAAGCTTTGGAATTTACCTTACCATATTTCCCTTGACCACTAGGTTCAATATATTGTGGTAAGAGACCAAGAGTACTAGCTAATACAGATAAGTCTCTACGACTGGCAAATTCAATATAAGCATGGATATGAGGCTCTACTGGCTTAATACCATACTTGATATCTTTATCATGAACAATAAAAGCGACCTTTGCTGGAATGTCTTCTTCAAGGGTTTTAATCCGACGATGAATTTCTTGGAAGATTTTTGTCTTATTCCTCTCCCAATTGGAAAATAATGCCTTTTTATCATCTTCCCAATCCCAATATTCCGCATGTAATTGTTGCTCAAAGATATAAGTTGTTGTTCTTTTTCGGCTCATTTGACTCCTTTCTAATGAATTTTTTTATTATTCTTGGGCAAATTAGTTTAATTTGCCCATTAATTTACCCATCAATTTGCCCAATATTTTCAAGGATTCTTGATTTTTCGAAAATCGCTGAAATCATTGGTATTATTGGGTTACACACCATTCTGTCGACAAGCCCTGAATGGTGTGCCCGTCATAATTGAACATTGGGCAAATTAAATCCTAGAAAACTCTTTACAAAATCAATCTAAGATTTTCCATTGTTGTTCATGCGGACACGTTTCTCACTCCCTTACGAGCTATGACTTTGTCGTCTCGCTCGTAGTGAGTGAACTCTCCGCACTCACATGAAAAATCTTTGATTATTTAGCAGGTTCCTTAGCTAATGAAATCCCATCTGCCTTTGCGCTTAACTCTAGCGAGACAAATTCGGAATTTTTGGCAGTACGTGTATACATACCAACATTAAGATTAGTAAAGGTAACAGTAGCAGATCCTAATTCAGCTAATTTTTCACTTGAAATCAAAGGAACTTCACCGTTTGGGTTTGGAACTTTAACAGCAACTTTCTCATAACGTAAGCGAGGTAAGACAATAACATATTTCCAACCAGCATGTTCACGGTCATTCCCTTTGTATTCAAACCATTCTTGAACCTCGACTAATTGGTAATCTTTTTCTTCCCAATTCTTCACTGCGATATCAGTATTTTTTAAACTCATAGTTTTCTTCTTTCTATTTTTTCCATTTTGAGAGGAAAGTTTTATCTTTTTTCTCTTCTAGTTGATCTAACCGTTCACTAAGAGTGGTTAGACGTTGCGATAAAGAATGATTCTGTTTCCCAAGTGATTGGATTAATAACAAGCTTTTCTTTTGATAAGCTTGAAAGTCTTTTCTCAAGTCAGCAATCATTTCTATTGAATCTTGTTCGAGCTGGGTATCAAGGTCACCCCAAACCTGTTTGATAGCTTGATCTAAGTTATTAGTTTTATTAACTAAACGATTTACTTCGATAAACTTAGATACTTCGTCATCAGTAAACTCATAAAAGACTTGTGTTGAATAGCGACTAACTTTATGTTTAGCTTTCTTAAAACTATATCCAGAAAGCTTTTCTATTCGTAAACGCCATTTCTTAATAGTAGATACTGATTTGCTTGTCTGTTTTGCGATTAACTTG
This sequence comes from Streptococcus parauberis NCFD 2020, assembly GCF_000187935.1. Classification (NCBI taxonomy): domain Bacteria; kingdom Bacillati; phylum Bacillota; class Bacilli; order Lactobacillales; family Streptococcaceae; genus Streptococcus; species Streptococcus parauberis. The sequence continues at coordinate 1,884,273 of NZ_AEUT02000001.1, read as the reverse complement.
TAATCAATATGATTTTCCTCGATATTAAATTGAAATTTAATTCTTTCTTTGTTATAATCTTTATAAAGTTCAATTATTGAACAAATCCATTCTAACATTTAAAATGGACATAAGTCAATAAAAAAAGTTCAAAAAAAGAACATTTTATTAGAAGGTGGTTTTATAATGTCAAAATTTTCTACGAGATTAAAAGAACTTCGTAAAGAAAAGAAGATTACTCAACAAGATCTTGGGAATGCAATTGGAGTCAGTCGAGTTACAATTACAAAATGGGAGAAAGAATATATTGAACCAAATATCTCACAAATTACTGATTTAGCCATCTTTTTTGATGTAAGTATCGACTACTTAACAGGGAAAACTGATTTAGATTACAGTAAATTAAACGCTGAATCTGTATTAAAAATGCCACAGGAAGAAAGAGAAAAGTTTATCCGACAAATTATTGATCATATTCTATTAACAATACAAGTATCTAAACAAAAAGGTGTATCAGAGACTGAGATTGAAAGAATATTAGTCAAAAACGGAATTGAAAAAGAAATAATAGAGACTTTACTTAATCAATTGTAGTCAGCTTCAACTTTGCTTATTACAGTATTGTCAATGATTACTTGTAGTAATAATTAATAAAGATAAAATTTGAGGATGATAAATGAAAAAAATAGATATTTTTAAGGAAATCATAAGAATTATGACAAATGATTCTTCTACTAAAAAGGACATAAAAGGAAAAAATCCAGATTTATTTCTAAATGAGATAAATGAAGAAATGTCCGATGATGAATTCTACTACTTAGTTCGATCATATTTAGCTAGTTTTGGAATAATTGGACATGTCGCTATTTCAAAAAAGGAACTTGATTTATCTTTTTTAAGATTAAAATATTATAATGGTTTACTATATGTTATTGATTCAGATGCTGAAACAAATTTGCTTAAAGGTGATCAAATAACATATATTGATGGTCTATCAATATATGACTTTTATTTAAAACATAAATTATTTTTTGTTCAAACGAATGAGGAAAGACGGTACATGGATTGGTCCTATTTTGTTAAAAAATCAAAACAAATTACCATATGTCGCAACTTCAAAGAAGTATTAGTCATATACCAACCAGTTAGTAATGAGAAGAAACGAATATTGTTTGAAAGTAAATGGATTGAGAATGATATCTTTTATATGAGAATGGATAATTTTTTTGAAGAAGATAAGATCTCTCAATTATATAAAGAATGCGAACAAGCTTTATCTTCAGCAAAATATTTGATCATAGATGTTCGTCACAATCAAGGAGGAAGTGATTCACTCTATTTTCCATTGTTTAAATATGCTTTACCAGAGGGTAAAGGATTTAATGATCTTAATATTGTAGATGACTTTGATATGGAAATCCTTTATACACCTTTTAATACAGAACAAAGATTAATATCGTTCACTGAACAATTAAATGATCCTGCAACTAGTCAAGAAACCAAGGATCTCATTAATAATTTTAAGGAAGAATTGATAACTAATGAAGAAAAGGGATATGTTAGATATCCAAGTGATATTTCCTCGTTTTTACCAGAATTAAAAGGAATTTCAGTCAGCCCTAAACAAATATTTCTTCTTTCTGATGTTTATTGTGGTTCTTCAGGTGAAAATTTTGTAGAAATGATGAAATGGATGCCTAAAGTGACGGTTGTGGGAAGAGCAACAATGGGCATTCTAGACTACTCTAATTGTTCTAGTGTTGAATTTGCAGACTATATATTAACTTATCCAACATCTAGAAGCCTTTCTATCGATGTAGGAAAAGGAATGACTAATAAAGGGGTGATACCAGATATTGAAATACCTTGGACCCAAAAACATTTAACTGAGGATATTGATCTAAAATATATAATAGACTTGATAAAAGACAAAAAAGGTAAATAGTTATAAGGAAGTCTTAATTCAAAAAAAAGTATTCAGCTGACAGTTATTATTTGTACTAAAATTATTGGGTTTTGAATCTCTTTATCTGATAAACTCCTATTTGAGAGGTGATAAAAATGATGCATCAATTTAACAAAACAATTGACTATTTAGAAAGTACACTTACATCGGAAGTTGATTTTAAAAAATTTCAAAACATATCAGGTTATTCATATCCTCTATTTAGTAGAATTTTTTCAATTCTCTCAGAGATTACATTGGCAGAATACTTGAGAAATAGAAAACTTACACTAGCTGTAGATGATTTGTTGAATACTGATCAAAAAGTAATTGACATTGCTTTGAAATATAATTATGATTCAGCTGATGCTTTTAGTTTTGCTTTTAAAAAGTTTCATGAGAATTCACCCTCAGAAGTTCGAAAAGGGAAAAACTATAAGTTATTTTCTAAAATGAAATTAGCTTTAAAAGTAATAGGAGGAAGTCAAATGAATATTAAAATAGAAACAAAACCATCCTTCAAAGTAGCTGGCATATTAAAAGAAAACATTGAATCTAATCAATGTCCAAGTACATGGGATGAATTATATAGTAAATATAGTTTTGATCAATTAGAAAGTTTTGGAAATGGTCAGTCATTAGGTGTTTGTTATGAGAATGAGGGAAATGATAAGATTAATTATATGGCAGGATATAACGTCTTGTATGACGCTAAAGCTAGAAATTTAGGACTTGATATCTTAGAAGTTAAAGAAACTGAGTATGCAGTAGTTCCAGTTAAAGGATCAGTCCCTGATTCCATTCATCAGGCATGGAAATATCTGCTTGAAGAATTTTTCCCAGAAAATGGCTACAAACATTCAGGGTTACCAGATTTTGAAGTATATACCGAAAATGATATTCATGATCCCAATTATGAAATGGAGCTTTGGGTACCAATTAGTAAACAATAAAAATGTAGATTATTAAAATTCTTAAGAAAGATTTCTTAGGGATTTTTTGGTATTCGAATAGTCTGTGCTATAATTATAGTAATTTGACGAAAGGAGGTAAAATTATGAAAATAAATAAAGTTGGAGGTTTGCTTTTAGTTTAACCTCCCAAGGAGAAAAAAATGAAAGCTTATATTGATCATAATCAAGAAAGATGGGATAGGGTTTCTAGTAGACAAGGTAACCCATATACAATTCCATACAGTCACGAAGAATTACAAGCATTAAAAGATAAACCAATTGAAGTAGCTCTTACAGTTGGGAAACTAGTGCCGTTAGGCTGGTTTGAAAAAGCCAAAGGTAAACGTTTATTAGGATTGGCTTGTGGTGGTGGACAGCAAGGACCTATGTTTGCTATGCATGGTTACGATACTACCATTATGGATTTTTCGGAATCTCAGCTCTCTAAAGACGTAGAAGTAGCAAAACGAGAAAATTTACATATTAAAACTGTACAGGCTGATATGACCAAACCATTCCCTTTTGAAGATAATAGTTTTGATATTATTTTCTGCCCAGTTTCAAATGTCTATATCGAAAATTTAGATAATATGTATTCAGAAGCCTACCGTGTTTTAAGAAAAGGTGGTTTATTAATGATTGGATATATGAATCCATGGATTTATATGTATGACGGAGATGAGGTTTGGGATCAACCTGAGAAGGAATTATTATTAAAATATAGCCTTCCTTTCAACTCAAGACTTTTAGAAGAAGAAGGTCAACTAACAATTGACCCAGAATTTGGATATGAATTTAGTCATACTTTAGAAGAACAAATTCAAGGTCAGCTGAAAAATGGCTTTGCTATGATTGACTTTTATGAATCAAAAGATAGTAGAAATCGCTTAACTCAGTTTGGCTCAGATTATATAGCTAATCTATCGATTAAGCTATAGGAGGGAATTGTGGAAAATAGTAAAGTTGAAGATTACTGGCAAAAGTTTAAGTCTGAAAAAAACATAAATAATAATCACTATGATGCTTGGCAATTTGGTTTTGATGCAGATTTGTTAGGTGGATTAGTGGTTGAGGGAAAGAAAACGGCAACAGCAAGTGCACATGTTTTTTATGGCATTGAACAAGAGGATTTACCAAAAGTTGACGATTATAATATAATATTAGACTCACAAGATAATCCACTTTGTATCACAAAAACGACTAAAGTAAATGTTATTCCATTTAACCAAGTTAGTAGTGAACATGCATATAAAGAAGGTGAAGGGGATAGATCACTAGATTATTGGAGAGAGGTACATAAAACATTCTTTACTAATGAGCTGAAAAAAATTAATCAAGACTTTCAAGAAGATATGGAAGTAGTCTGTGAAGAATTTGAAGTAGTTTATAAATAATTAATTCGTGTTTGCAATTAATAGTTTTGGTTTGCTACTTATAATTTCACATTGCAATTATTAAGTTCTTTAACAATAAAGCATTAAATGTTATTATTTATCCATCATAGATAGTAGTAAAGAAAGGTACCAAATGAAGCTAATTTTCTCACAACAACTCGTAAAACTAAGAAAAGAAAAGCATTTTTCTCAAGATGAACTTGCGGAGAAACTTTTTATAAGTAGACAAGCAATATCTAAGTGGGAAAGAGGAGAAGTAACACCTGATTTAGCTAAGATTGAACAAATTGGTGAAGTTTTTGGTGTAACAACAGAATTTCTACTCTTTGGGAAAAATTTTGAAGATACTTGGGGTGTTGAAAGTTTCAAGTATGAAGAGTTTCAAAATATTGCGGATGAGAAAAAGGAAGAACGGTTTGATAAACTTTTAGACTTATTTCGTTCATATTGGTGGTTATTATTTCCTTTTAGCGGTTTATTATTTGCACTTATAGAAGAAATCGGAAAGCTCTTAAATTAATAATGAAATGTCTCTACATAAAGTAATAATTTTGATATGCGATAGTTAATAGTTATTTGGAAAGAGGACTAATGCCAAATAAATAGAAGAAAGAAATGTATCTAATAGAATTAAAATAATTTAATATAAAAACCTCTCTTTTAGTATTTACTTCTGAAAGAGAGGTTTTTACTTACATTTTTAATCTTAATCCTAATTTTTTTCGATGATAAATAATGAATTTAGTAAAAATTAAGTTTTCCTTGTTAAACTCAATCAAATTAAAAAATTGGAGGAAAAATATGAATTTTTTAAAGAGAGCTTGGTTAGCAACAAAAGCTAAAAAAGGTCGATCAATACTATTAACTTTAGTTACCACTGCAATATTGATATTTGTTTTAGCTGGAATAACAATAAAAAATGCATCAAGTGTCGCTGTTGAAAATGCTAAGAAGGAAACAGGTTCAACTATATCATTACAATTAAATAGAGATTATATGATGTCACAAATGAAACCACCAAGTAGTTCCGGATCATCTATAATTAATAGTAAGATTATTTCAATTCCAACTTCAGTTGCAAAAAAATTAGCAAAAAATAGCGTAGTATCAAGTTATCTCTTTTCTACCACAACAACTGCAAATGCTTCTAAAGGAGTTGAAGCTATCTCAACTTCAGCAAATAATAACACAAGTACATCCGATAGTAAAGGTCCACAGATGGAATCTGGTGATTTTACCATAACAGGAGTTTCAGATACTGAAAAAGTTAGTGAATTTAAATCATCCACTAATAAAATCAGTAAAGGAACTGGTATTACATCAGATACAGCCAATAATTATGCAATTATTTCATCTGATCTTGCTGATTCAAATAAATTAGAAGTTGGTGGAAAATTCAGCATTACAAAAACAGTAAATAATAAAACTGTTACCCAAGAATTGACAATTATTGGTATTTATAAGTCATCAAGTAGCGTAAATTCTGCTCAACTTCAAAATAGTAGCAGTAATCCACAGAATAATATCTATACAAATATTGCGACTGTAAATAGCCTTAAAGGAAGTACAGATACTATTGATAGTGCCACATATACAGTTTCAAATCCAGATAAACTAAATAGTTTGTTGAAAAACATGAAGAAAGAAATCAATTCTAAGAAGTACTCTTTAGTTTCTAGTGAAGAAATGTATAAACAAATGCTACAGCCACTAAACAATATATCCTCAATTGCCCAAAATATTATCTTGTTGGTTTCAATTGCAGGAGCCATTATTTTGACTTTAATTGTTATGTTAAGTATTCGTGAACGTCGATATGAAATTGGTGTACTAATGAGTTTGGGTGAGAATCGATTTAAAATTATTGCACAATTTTTCACTGAATTACTAATTGTAACATTAGTATCACTTAGTTTAGCAAGCCTAGCAGGTAACTATGTTGGAAATGTCTTAGGAAATCAATTAATTTCAAAGAATACAACTCAACAAACGCAACCAATAGGTTCAAATAGTAGGCAAGGGAATGTACCCCCTGGGCAAGGAACACCTCCTGGTCATGGAACACCTCCTGGTCATGGAATTAATAGTGGCAGTATGGGTTCTACAGCAAATCCTAAAGGTGTAACAAAAGATTTAGATATTACAATGGGGGCACAAGATGTTGTCAAGCTTGGTGGAATGTCATTGATTATTTCATTTATTTCTACTTGCCTTGCTAGTATCGGGATATTAAAACAGAAACCCAAAGATATTTTAACATCGAATTAGGAGGAAAAGATATTGTTAAAAACTGAAAAATTAAGTTATTGGTATACAAATAAAGAAGATTATTTATTTAAAGATTTATCGGTTGAATTTACAAGTGGGAAAGTTTATGCTATTTTAGGTCAATCAGGTAGTGGTAAGACTACATTATTGTCACTGTTATCTGGTTTAGATAATCCAAAAGAGGGTAGTGTAATGTATGGTAATGAAACTATTGAAAAAAATGGATTAACCAAATATAGACAAAATTCGGTTTCAACTATCTTTCAAGCATATAATCTACTAACCTATATGACTGCTCGTGAAAATGTAAAAACAGCACTAGAAATTTCAGGAAAATCAAGTCAAGATGAGACAATTGAAAAATTATTCGAAAAAGTTGGAATAGCTAAAGATTTAATTGACAAACCTGTTTTGAAGTTATCAGGGGGTCAGCAACAACGAGTTGCTATTGTTAGAGCTTTAGCAACAAACCATGAAATAATTATTGCAGATGAACCAACAGGTAATCTTGATGAAAAAACAACTGATGATATTGTCAATATTTTTAGAACTATTGCTCATGATGAAGGTAAGTTAGTAATTATTGTGACACATGAACAATCTGTAGCAAATCAAGCTGACTTTGTTTATGAATTATCAAACAAAGAATTAGTCAAAATTAGTTAAAATTGGAGGGACTATGATATTAGAGGAGCAAATTGTTCTATTATTAAAAAACAGTTATCTAATGATTTTTAGTGACTAATAAAAAGTAATATTCTGATATTTCATTCTAAACTATCCAATCAGATATTTCGAAATTAGTAAAACTCAGAACCTATTTTCTTCCTAATTACTGAATATTATTTTATACATAAAAAAGACAAAGTTTCTGAACTATGTCTTTTTTTATGATGATTATATCAAAATAAAATTAGCTATTTCTTAGGTGGTAATATAAATAAGTAAATAATATTTTTGAGATATCTATCAATTTACTAATCAGCTATTTTTCAACTCTATTTACAAATAAGATGATTTTGTGCATATTTTAAATATTATTTTTGTTATAATATTCTAAAAATTATTAATTGTTTTAAAGGATAGGGTTTTGGAGAGATGAAAAAATGGGAAAGTATGGAAAACAAAATATTTATCGCTTATAGTCAGTTACTTTCAGAAATATTTGACAGAAAAATTAAAGTTACTGATATTATAGAAATTTGTGGAATTAGTCGACGAACATTTTATAATTATTTTTCATCAACAAATGATTTGCATTTACAAATAATTATTTTTATGCAAGATGAAATTAATTTAATTTTAAACGATAATACGATTTTTGAAAATGGAACATCAAAGAAAGTTCTAAACTATTTATTTTCAAATAAAGATTTATTTTTTAATATAATAAATTATTACCCAGATATTGATAAAATTAGTAATGCATTCATAAAGTCAACATTTCAAAATTATTCAGAGGAAAGTTTTTATGTCAACTTAAATAGATCAATGGTGATACCTACAGATTATTTATTTGATGTCTATGTTTCAATTATTCAAACTATAGTTTTTAGGTGGATAAAAAATTACTGTACTGAATCTAGTGAAGAAATTTTATTAATAATAAATAATGCAACTGCACACATTAAGATTGGGGAGGCTTTAAATTGAGAAATTTTTATAAACTATTTGCATTGCTATTAATGGCTATGACATCTATATTAAGTGTGGAAAACATTCAACAAGTAAATGCTTCAGAAATAACGAATTATATAAATAATACTAGTGTAATATATGGCGGAAAACCATTAGATTCTACAACAACTAATGAGACAGTACAGCCATATAGAAGGTTTTCTATAACTTCAAGTTTTGATTTTCCAGATGAACAAACAATTCTTTCTGGTGACAGTTTAACTTTAACAATCCCCAAAGAATTACGATTTTATGGTGCTATTCCGCCTTTTAACGTCACAAATGATGGTGGCGATGTTGTGGGGGTGGCTACTGTAAATGCTTCTACTCAGCCAAATAGTGTGAGTGTTGTATTTACCGATCAGTTTTCAAAAGTTCCTGAAAATAAAAAGATGAATTTAAATTTTGAGTTGGTAGCAAATGAAAACGTTTTAACTACTGGGGAAAAAGTTAATACTACAATTGGGGGTACTCCAATAGCATTTACCTACCAGCCGGGTACAGGAGTTGGTATAGATCAAAATATTCTAAAATATTCTTATAAAGATAACGTAGATCCTGATATAATTCATTGGGTAGCTATTGTTAATGCGGGACAAAAACCCATAACAAACATGGTAATTTCAGATACTTTAGGGCAACACCAAACATTTATTGATGGATCCCTAAAATTAGATAGACTTGAAATAAAAGCTGATGATCCAATTGATAATGAAACAGAGGCAAAATCCAGAACTGTAATAGGGAATCACGCAAGTGAAGTCATTTTTAACTCAGAGAAGACTCAGATGACTTTTACGGATTCAGTGGGTTATATTTCTAATATAAACGGAAAAGACTATGGAAATGCATATTATATAAGATATTCAAGTAAAATTGATCGAAGTACGTCTGGAGAAATGAAATCATTTGATAATACAATAAGTGTTTCAGGATCAAATATTTCTACTGTTTCAAAAAATGCCAATTATAATGATGAGAGTGGTTCAGGGAACGCCTCCTCAAGTAAATCAGAAAATGTAATATTAAAAACTAAGAAAAATTTAATCGGTAAAGATGCAGTTCTCACAGAAAATCAATTCCATTTTGAATTATATAATAAAGATGATTTATCTAAGCCAATTCAAACTAAAGGAAACAATGCTGATGGAACAATAATTTTTGATGCTATTAAATATTCTCAGGTTGGAACATACAACTATATTATAAAAGAGGTTATTCCAGCACCTGAAGATAGGGAGCCGGGATTTACCTATGATACAAATGAGGTTATAGTAACCGTAACAGTTACTAAAGAGGCAAATGGAGTCTACATGGGAGCAACAAGTTATGGCTCTACAACGGAATTTACTAACAAGTATACCTCAACTATTTCTGTGAAGGGAACAAAAATTTGGGTTAATGATAATAAAAAGAACCGCCCCGCTACCCTGCAAGTGCAACTCTATGCTAATGACGTTGCAGTTGAAGGAAAAATAACTTCAATTAATTCTGACAATACATATAGTTTCGAAAATTTACCTAAGTATGATGAAAATAGTGATTTAATTATGTATACTGTCAAAGAGATTAATGTTCCAAAAGGATACCGTGTTTCTTACGATCCTACGGGATTAAATATAACAAACACCTATACACCGACAAGTACCCAAGCAAAAATTTCAGTGACAAAAAATCTAACTGGTCGAGAGTTAAAATCGGGTGAGTTTGAATTTACTTTAAGTGGTGAAGATGGCAACAAAGTGGAAACAGTTAAAAATGGAGCAGATGGTTCCGTAAACTTCTCAAGTATTAGTTATGATAAAGCAGGAACATATAAGTATATCATTGAAGAAACCAATACAGAACTTTCAGGTATTACTTATGATACAACTCCAATAACTGTAACTGTAACAGTTATTGAAGACGATGAAGGAAAACTGGAAGCTAAGGTCACATATGAGAATGAGGATACAAGCTTTGAAAACACCTATACACCCAAAATGCCTTCTAATCATAAACCAACAAAAATTGTGAAATCACCTTACAATAGAGTAGTTTCAAAAATTAAAGCGTTATTACCATCTACAGGTGAAAAAAGTACAATAATATTATCTTTACTAGGTATTTCAATTTTAGTATTTGTTATAAGGAGACAAAGAAAGAATAAGTAAATTTTAAGCGTGAAAATTTTACATCATAAAAAATTCTGAAATTACAAATTAAAGATTATTAGTTAGTTTTTGAGTACTAAGAATAGTGAATATATCAATTACCTCAAACTAAAAATTGTAGTATCATTAATACTACTACTATTAGGATAAAATCAAACGGTTGTGGTGTATTTTTAATGAAATTGATTACTTAAATTTATCGAATAAATTTGTCACTCCAAAATCACTAAAATCTAAAAAATACTTGTTTTTTAAGTTGATTTCCAAAACTCAAACCTTGTTAAATCAAGGTTTGGTATCTTTAAAAAGTGCTTGGTAGCACTCAAAATCCAGTGTCCTCACGGACGTGCCGGTTCGACCCCGGCCGCCGGTATACTTATAAAGACAAGGTTTATTGACCTTGTCTTTTTTCTTTTCTTTGCTGAGTTAACGATAAAAGTTACTTAAAATTACTTATGTTTCTTGATATCAAAAAAACAAGATGATGGAAAAGAACCTCTTTACATGGTCAAAAACGGTAGTCACTTTCAACGATATTCCTATGATTTTAAAGTAAAAGTTGTCGAAGATTATTTAAGTCGTAATAGTGGAGAACACCAGAATAGTAAATAAATATGGCTTGAATCTACTTATCAGGTAATGATGGGGTTAAAAAATATCAATCCAGTCTAACTAGCTTATCTAAAGATCCAAGAGGAGGTAGGAGAGTTGGAAGGCCCAAAATATCACCTGGCTGACAATCCAACTCGCGGCAGAGGGCATTTAAGGTTGAGAAGCGGATCGCCTTGGCCTTATTGTTTTTCAAAATGGATAAATTGGCAGGTGTTAGCTCGATCAATTCCGCAAGGCGACCGGCGCTGATGTGTTTCTGGGCCATGACCAGATCTAAGTTTATACGTATCATAGGTCCCCTTTCTTAAATGGTGAAATCGACAGTGTCTTGTAACTGAACGGCTTTTCCGAAGGCATTACGGATGACGCGGATAACCAAGGTGAGCGCCAAGCCAGAGGCCGTAATCAGTAACATGGGAATGTAGCAAGTGACCCCCATTAGAAATGATAAGAGGGTAATGGCTGCAGCTTCCCAACCAAGAATTTGCAGGCAACGGACATTTTTCTCAATGAAAATTTGCTCCTTGCCAATGCGACTAACCAAGCTGTAAAGGTGATAGAGAAAAATCAGAGACATAAAGCCAATGCTATAACCGATGACTAACATACTCAGGTAGCGGGCAGAGCCGTGGAGGAAGGGCGAAGGGTAAATAATGGCTTAATCGACCACCCAAGTTCCTGTTGATAGCAAACCGACGGCGCCAATGAAAAGGGAAATCAAACAAATTTTGGTTAAGACAATACTAAAATCTTCGTAATTTTGGGGTTTCATAAATTTATCTCCTTATTTCGTGACTTCAGTATAGCACATTTTTATCGATTATCAATAAAAAAATATCGTTTTTAAATAAACACTTGTTGGCAAACGATAATTAAGGCTTTTTCCAAGTATGTTTTTCTCTATTTTTGCACGGTGTCGATTTCTTTTTTTGCCAGGAAATGCGAAAACGCTTTATTGATTATTCCTTGAAACATGGTTATAATAAATAGAAAGTTTAATTATCCATGCATACTTATGCATGGTTTTGTCGATTCATCAGCAGCTTGCTTGGCCAAGGACTATCCTGTATGGAGGAAAGCAAATATGGAAGAAAAATATTTTGAAATCGTAGAGCTTTTATCCGAAGATAGCTATTGTTCATCGGTGCAACTATCCGAAAAGCTTAGGCTCAGTGAAAAAACGGTTAGAACCAGAATCAAAGAACTAAATGCTATTTTGTCTGATTTTGGGGCCACTATTCCTTCAAAAAGAGGAAAAGGCTATACCATTCTGATTTCGGATAAAAAGCTCTTTTTGGAAAAGGTCAATCGTTCCAGTCTTAGTCAGTCTAACCAAAAGCAAGTGATTTATGAAGAAGTGGTCCATTTGCTTTTGGATGCGGAAGACTACATGACTATCGACGATATTGCCAGTCAATTGTATGTGTCGCGGGGGATTATTTCTAATCATATCAAGAAACTAGAAACCTTACTGGAATTATACGATTTGAAAATTGATCGTAAACCACACTATGGGATTAAGCTTTTGGGCGATGAGTTTGATATAAGGACTTTCATCGTTACCAATAATTTTTACCGCATTGAGAATAGTCAAGAAACCAAAAAATTGATGGAATATATTATTGCAGGAAATCAAGTTTATCAAGTTCATATGTCTGAAGTTGCCTTAGAGGCATTTATTCATTCAGTTTTTGTTGCTATTCGACGGATAAAAAAGCATTTCAGTATTGAAAAACCATTGGCAGGTCGGAAAGAGATTAGTCCGGCATCGCAAAAAATCGTCTCTGATTACCTCAACTACTTGAATAAGGAAAATAATGTCTACTTTAATAAATATGAAAGAGACTATATTGCCTTACAATTTACTTCTAAGTTATCTTCAAATTCATTAAGCAAGTTTGGTCCTAACTTTATTATTAGTAGCCATATTGATCAGCTGGCCTTTTCCATGCTAGAACAGGTTAATAAGGCTTTGAATCTAGATTTTCGTAATAATCTAGATTTGCGCATGTCTCTCAGCCAACATTTAGTCCCCATGGATATTCGCCTACGCTACAATATGTTACTGGATAATCCTTTAACGGAACAAATTCTCAAGGAATACCCTTTTCCTTATACAATTGCTAATACAGCTGTGACTGTTTTAAGTGAGTATTATCAAAGAGAAATTCCATTGGCTGAAGTTGCCTATATTGCCTTGATATTTGCCTTGGCAACTGAAAAACGTGATCGCGATTTGGCACGCAAAAATATCCTTTTGGTTTGTATTTCGGGGACCAGCAGTTCCCAACTTTTCAAATACAAGTATTTACAAGCTTTTGGAGAATACATTGATCATGTTTACGAATCTTCTATATCAGATTTAGACTTTTTCGATTTTGAAGGGTATCAGATTGATTATATTTTTACGACAGTTAGTCTCAATAAAAAATATCCGGTACCGATTTATGAAATCAATTTGTTCATTGATACCAATGACATTTTGACGTATAAGCAATTCTTTGAAGAGGGGGAGAAAAACTATCTTTTAGATTATTATTCAACCAATCTCTTTATGCCAAAACTTAAGGCTTCTTCGAAAGAAGAAGCTTTGCAGCAAATGTGCCAACACATCAGTCATTACGGTTTAGCCCCAGCAGATTTCTTTGAGGCTGTTATGAAAAGGGAAGCTCTCGGGCAAACGGATTTTGGCTATATTGCCCTTCCTCACCCCTACAAGGTAATGACTTCCAAGAGTTTTGTTTGTGTTGCTATTTTAGAAGAGCCGATTTTATGGGAAAACAACCAAATTCAAGTTATTTTCTTAATGTCCATAGGCAAAGAAAAGGATAAACAACTGGAAAATTTCTATAAAAGCACTAGTAATATCATGTTTGATCAGACCAAAGTTAAGCAATTGATAAAGGTACCTACCTTTGAAACTCTGGTTCAAATACTGAAATAAAGCCATTTCTCAGGATTTGGTTTTTTCTTTTGCCCTTTTACCGTTAGTCTACGGTAAAAAGAGTTATGGTAGTCTCTAAAAGATAGCGCTATCATTAAACTATAAAAAAGTGAAAGGACTTTTACCATGAGTCAAGAAAAAATCCTATTAGTTTGCTCTGCTGGAATGAGCACAAGTTTATTAGTGACAAAAATGAAGGACTACATTAATGCATCTGGTTTAGATTATGATGTTAATGCTGTCGCTTCTTCCGAGGCTTTAGATTACGCTGTTGAAAATAAGGTTAATGTTATTCTCCTCGGCCCTCAAGTACGCTTTATGGAAGGTCAATTCAAGAAAGCACTTGCTGAACACAATATTCCAATTGATTTGATTTCACCTCAAAACTACGGAACGATGAATGGGGCAAATGTTGTCAAACAAGCGCAAGACTTGATGGCAAAATAAGTGGAGGCAATATGGAACAGAAAGATTTAGAAAGCTCAATGAGTCTCATAATCCATGCTGGGAATGCTAAATCTTCAGCCATGGAAGCCATTGCCATAGTTAAAGAAGGTAGACATGAAGAAGCAGCCTTGAAAATGAAGGAAGCTGATCAGGAGATTGCTGAAGCTCATAAGGCACAAACAGCACTGCTCACCAAAGAAGCAAACGGTGAGATGACAACTTTTTCATTGCTTTTAGTTCATAGTCAAGATCACTTAATGACTGCAATTACCTTCCTTGATTTAGCAAGAGAAGTTATTGATATTTATAAAAAGTTTTAGGAGAAAAAAATGGGAAATTCATTTTTAGACAAAATGACGACAGTCTTGGGAGGCTTTGCCAACTGGGTAAACTCTCTCAGATACATCATTGTAATTAAGAATGCTTTTGCAGCCTTGATTCCAGTTATCATCACGGGTGCCTTTGGGACCTTGTTCTCAGCAATGGTTTTCAATGCTGAAACTGGTTTAGCCAGATTTGAAGCTTTACGTTTCTTAGCAGATTTACAACCAATTTCTTCTGCTATTTCGTATGTAACCTTAAGTTTCTTAACCATTTACGTTGTTTTCTTAATGGGTATTGAATTATCAAAACTTAATAACCAAAACAATGTATTTGCAGGTATTGTAGCCGTTATGAGTTACCTATCAGTAAACCCAACCATCTTCGAATTTATCACTGAAGATCAAAAATCAGTTATGGTTTCAAATGCTTTAGCAAAACAATATACTGATACAAAAGGTCTTTTCTTGGGAATGATTGTTGCTGTTTTAGCCATCGAATTATTCTGTTGGTTAAACCGCCAAGATAAATTACAAATTAAAATGCCGGACACTGTTCCACCAAGTGTTGCTAAAAGTTTCTCAGCGTTATTTCCTACAGTTATTACTGTAGCAACAATTGCTACTGGCGGTTTCATTATCAAAGCCATTACTGGTCTTTATGCTTACGATATTATCTATAACATTGTTCAAAAACCTTTAGAAGGTGTTGTTCAAGGTTTACCTGGTATCTTATTACTTGTCTTTGTTGCTCAAGTCTTCTGGGTAATCGGTATCCACGGTAACCAAATGGTTAAACCAATCCGCGAACCGTTGTTACTTGCTGCAATTGCTGTCAATACTGAAGCTTTCCAAGCTGGGAAAGAACTTCCAAATATTATCACTATGCCTTTCTGGGATATGTATATGAGTATGGGTGGTTCAGGTGTAACTATTGGTCTATTAGTATCAATCTTCTTGGTTGGTAAACGTGATGATATGAAAGAAATCACTAAATTATCAATTGGTCCAAGTATCTTCAATATCAACGAACCAGTTATCTTTGGTATGCCAATCATGCTTAACCCAATCTTAGCAATTCCATTTATTATAACTCCATTAGTAACTGGTACTATCGGATACTTTGCAACAGCAGTGGGTTTTGCTGCTAAAGCTGCTGTAATGGTTCCATGGCCAACACCACCATTAATCAATGGATACCTTGCAACTGCTGGTGACTGGGGTGCTGTAGCAACTCAAGCCATCTGTATTGTTGTCTCAATTCTGATTTACCTACCATTTGTTAAAATTGCAAATAAAGAACAACTTGCACAAAACTAAGGACAACTTATGAAAATAAAGATCCCAGAAAATTTTATTCTGGGTGCTGCCACTTCAGCATGGCAAACAGAGGGTTGGATTGGTAAAAAACCAGGTCAAGATTCCTTCTTAGATAAATGGTTTCAAGAAGAACCCTTTGTTTGGCATCAAGGGCAGGGCCCACAAGTAGCTACCAATTTTATGGAAATGTATCAAGATGATTTAGACTTAATGTCAGAAATTGGGATTAGTCATTATCGCACCTCCATCAATTGGTCTCGTTTCTTTATCGATTATGAAAATCTGATTGTCGATGAGGATTATGCTAGTCATATTGACGCTGTCATTAATGGGTTGGTAGCCATTGGGGTCAAACCAATTATCTGTTTGGAACATTATGAAGTTCCCTATCAGTTAATGGAAAAATATGATGCTTGGTCTAGCAAAAAAGTTGTTGACTTATTTGTTCAATACGCGCAAGTCCTTTTTCAACGCTATGGTGATCGGGTTCAGGATTGGATTACCTTTAATGAGCCAATTGTTAGTCAAACCCGCTGCTATCTGGATGCTATTAGATGGCCACATGAAAGAAATTCTAAAAAATGGATGCTTTGGAACTACCATAAGGTTTTAGCCACTGCTAAAGTTGTTAAGATTTTCCATGAAGGCGGCTATTCAGGACGGATTGGCTGTATCATTAATCCGGAAATGGTTTATCCTAGATCAAGTTCTCAAGAAGACCTTGATGCGGCTAGACGCTATGACTTATTTTACAATCGGGTCTTCTTAGACCCAATGATTAAAGGGTCTTATCCTGAGGAATTGATTGAGCTCTGCAAAGAAAATGATATTTATTTTGATCCAACGGAAGAAGAGCTTGCGCTAATCTCCACAAACAGGCTTGATTTTGTTGGTTTAAATCAATATTATCCAAAGCGTGTGAAATCACAACGATTTGCTTGGAGAGAAGGTGAACACTTCCATCCAGAAAAATACTATGAGGATTTTCAGTTACCTGGTCGCCAGATGAATCAATCACGCGGTTGGGAAATTTATCCTCAAATTATGTATGACTTATCACTTTATATGAATCGTAACTATCCTGATATTCCTTGGTTTATTGCGGAAAACGGAATGGGACAGGAAGATGAAGATCGATTCAAAAATCAATCAGGTATGATTGATGACCAGTACCGCATTGACTACATTAGTCAACATCTTTACCATCTTCTTCGAGGGGTTGAAGAAGGTTCTAAATGTGAGGGCTATATGCTCTGGGCCTTTACTGACTGTGTCTCACCGATGAATGCTTTTAAAAATCGATATGGTTTGGTTTCGATTGATCTTGAAAATGATAAGAAAAGAAGTTTAAAAAAATCAGCTTACTGGTTTAAATCAGTAATTGAAAATCAGTCATTTGAGTTAGAGAACAAAATGTGAAGGATTTTGATTGACTGTTAGCCAGTCAGATGAAAAAGCTGACCAGTCAAATAGTAATCAAATTGCGCACATCCTGTTGGGCGCAATTTGTTTTTTTAAAAGGAAAGAGGATTATATGTTTGGAATTATTGGATTAGGGAAAATGGGCTTGAATTTATCATTTAACGCCGTTGACCATGGTCAAGAACTAGCAGTGTATGATATTAACCAAGAAGCTGTTAAAACAGCAGCTGACTATTCAGAAAAAATTTTACCTGTAGCAAGTATTGATGACATGATTGCTACTTTGCCGACTCCACGTATTGTTTGGGTCATGCTACCTTCTGGACAAATTACAAATGAAACCATTGATTATTTAATTGAACATTTAGATGCCAAAGATATTATTATCGATGGTGGCAATTCTAATTATAAAGATAATTTAAAACAAGCTGAAGTAGCACATCAAGCAGGTCTTTATTACTTCGATGCGGGAACTTCAGGTGGCATGTCTGGTGCCCGCAATGGTGCTAACTTTATGATTGGTGGCGACCAAGAGGCTTGGCCTATTGTAGAACCAATTATTGCTGCTTTGGCTCAAGAAGATGGCTACCTCTATACTGGACGCGTTGGTAGTGGTCATTATTTAAAAATGATCCACAATGGGATTGAATATGGCATGATGCAGGCTATTGCTGAAGGCTTTGAAATATTAGATGCTAGTCCTTTTGACTATGACTTTGAAAAAGTGGCTAAACTTTGGAATCACGGTTCAGTTATTCGCGGATGGCTAATGGAATTAGCTGAACAAGAATTTGCTAAAGATCCACATTTAGAAAATATCATCGGCCGGGTTCAAGCATCTGGCGAAGGCAAATGGACTGTTGAGGAAAGTCTTGATTTAGAGGTTCCTGCACCAGTTATCGCCCTTTCATTGATGATGCGTAACCGCTCATTGCAAGATGACACAGTAACCGGAAAAGTTTTGGCAGCCTTACGAAATGGCTTTGGCGGTCATGATGTGACTAGAAAATAGGACAGAGCTATGACAGAAACAAGTCAATTTCCTAAATCATTTCTTTTTGGTGGTGCTATTGCAGCAAACCAGGCCGAGGGTGCTTGGCAAGAAGGGGGACGAGGACTGTCAAATATCGACATGATTCCTCATGGACCCGATCGGATGCCTGTCAAATTAGGCTATGTCAGCGATCCTCAACTTGATGCTCAACACTATTATCCTAGCCATTCCGGTATTGACTTCTACCATCATTACCAAGAAGACTTGGACATGTTGGCCGACATGGGCTTAGAAATTTTTAGAACCTCCATCTCATGGAGTCGTCTTTTTCCAAATGGTGACGAAAGTCAAGCTAACCCAGAAGGTTTGGCATTTTACCAAAATCTCTTTGAAGCTTGTCGTCAGAGAAAGATGAAAATTTTGGTGACCTTGGCCCACTTTGATATTCCAATGGGCTTGGTCCGCGATTATGGTTCTTGGCGCAACCGTCAGGTTATCGATTTCTATCTAAACTTTGCCGAAACTTGTTTTAAAGCCTTTGGCCAGCTTGTGGATTACTGGATTACCTTTAACGAGATCAACATCGTCTTGCATAGTCCTTTCTCAGGTGCTGGCTTGGCTATTTCGGAAAATGAAAACAGAGACCAAGTACTCTTCCAAGCTGCGCATCATATGTTATTGGCTAGTTCCAAGGCAGTTAAGAGCTTCAAGAATCTATGCCCTCAGGGACAAATTGGCTGCATGATTGCAGGAGGCAGTTTTTACCCTTACTCTTGTAACCCAGATGACGTCTGGAAAGCCATGATGGACGACCGCCTCAATACCTTCTTTGTTGATGTTCAAGTACATGGCGAATACCCTTTTTATATGGACAAAATTCTCAAAGACAAAAATGTCAGTCTAGAAATCACTGATGAGGACCGACAAACCCTCAAATCAAGCGTTGATTTTGTAGCTTTCAGTTATTATTCATCACGAACGTCTATTGCTGATATGAGTCGCGTGGAAATCAATAGCGGCAATGTGGTCAAATCAGCCAAAAACCCTTACCTCAAAGTCAGTGATTGGGGCTGGGCTATTGACCCTAAAGGCTTGCGAATCACCATTAACAGCCTTTATGAAAAATACAGAAAACCCTTGTTTATTGTTGAAAATGGCTTAGGTGCACAGGATAAACTGGAAGGTGACAAGACCGTCCATGACCCTTACCGGATTGCCTATATGGAAGAACACCTGAACGAAGTGGCTAAATCCCTTGAGGATAACATTCCTTTGATTGGATATATTTCTTGGGGGATTTTAGACTTGGTTTCGGCTTCGACGGGTGAAATGTCCAAACGCTACGGGGTCATCTACGTAGACAAGGACGACCAGGGCCAAGGCTCTTTAGCCAGATATAAAAAGGATTCCTATTGCTGGTATCAAAAATTAATTGCAGACAGAAAACTAGATTAGAAAGAGCAGCGCTATGAATTATATTTTGGGCATTGATATTGGGACAACAGCAACAAAAGGGATTCTCTACCAAAACGATGGCCAGGCTATTTCTGCCCACAGTCGAGCAAACTACTTGCTACGAGGTGACCAAGGGCAAGCCGAGCAAGATCCTGAAGCTATTTATCAGGGATTGGTTCAACTGATTCAGGAAGTCTGCACTAGTTTGAAAGCTGAAGATAAAATTGATGCGGTGGCTTTTTCTTGCCAGATGCACTCCTTAATTCTTTTAGACCAAGCTTATTCTCTGCTAACGCCTTCTATAACCTGGGCTGATACCCGAGCCAAAGCTGCTGCGGAAGCGATTAAGGACTCAGAAGTGGGACGGGTATTTATGACCACTTCTGGGACGCCGATTCACCCTATGAGTTGGTTGGCAAAAATCAAGTATTTTCAAAGTGAAAAGCCAGACTTAATGGTCCAAACTGCTCATCTGATGGGAATCAAGGACTATCTCTTCTATCGGCTTTTTGCTGTTAATGCTATTGATATTTCCTCAGCGACGGGGACTGGTTTAGTAAATCTGCAGCAAGGGACCTGGGATCAGAAGATTCTTAATTATCTTGAGATTTCGCCTGCTCTTTTGCCAGAAATTAAGGATTCTCTAGACTTTGTTCAATGTCTGCCAGCTGTTTTTCAAGGCTTAAATGGCATGACTTCGGAGACCCGCTTTATATATGGAGCAGGGGATGGACCGATGGCAAATTTAGGTATTGGCCAAATGGCTGAAAATGCTGCTGTTATTACAATTGGCACCTCATCAGCTGTTCGCCTCTTATCGCAAGATTTGCAAGTAGAAGAAAGTGGCAGTCTCTTTACCTATGCCGTCAAAAAAGGCCTTTGGGTCATTGGTGGCCCAAGCAATTCAGGTGGTAATATCCTGGAATGGCTACACAAAACCTTTTACCAAGGGCAAGCTTTAGAATCTATCTTCCAAGATATAGAAGCGACACCAATTGGAGCAAATAATCTTTGTTTCCTACCTTATCTTGGCGGTGAAAGGGCACCTCTATGGGACTCTGAAACCAGAGGGGCTTTCCATAATCTGTCCTTCACTCACCAGAAATCTCACTTTGCTCGTGCTTGTATAGAGGGTCTCTTCTATAACCTCAGAATGATTTTAGAAAGTATTGAGAAACACTACCCTGTCGACACCCTTTATGTCAGCGGAGGCCTTTTCCAAACTCAACTCTTTATTGAACTTTTAGCCGATATTAGTGGTAAAATCATTGTTCAATCGGACGAAAAAGAAGTGGGATGTCGAGCAGCCTATATACTAACAAAAGAAGCTTTAGGTCAAAGCTACATAAGTCAAAGACAGGATCAAGAATACTATCCTAATCAAGAAAATTATAAACACTATACAGTAGCCTATGAGCAGAATTTTAAACGATTGCTAGGATAATCTAAGAAATAGTCATTTATAAATAGAAAAGGAAACACCTGGATTGGTATTTCCTTTTTATTATGTGACAAAATAAAAAAAATAGCCCTAGCAGAATGTTAGTAAATCAGTATTTTAGCTTAATTTATTATCATAAAACATAAAATTTTGAAATTTTAACAAAGTGGTCAAAATATAGCTAGCTTTTTTATAAAAATGGGTTATACTAAGAATTGTATCTATTATTAAAAATTGAAAAAATAAGACCATTTATTGGAAAAAAGTATGTTTAAAAAAAATATAGTCCCTAAGAATTATCGAAGAAAAATATTAACAACCATTTATGGGCAATTTTTGCTATTGTTCATAATTTTTTGCACACTTCTCTATCTAGAAACAAAAGATTGGGATCAATCAACTCTGATCTATCTTCTGGTTGCAGGTTTTGTGCTTTATTTTATCTTCTTTGAAGTTAAACGGATTCTCTCCTACTTTGAAGCTTATGAAAATGAAAAGACCTTGTTTCAAGATAGTTTTGAAGTCCTCGATAATGTCAATCTTTACATTATTGATTTAAACTATCAATTTTTATACCTAAATCAATCCAACATCAACTTTATGGAAAAGTATTATCAGGTAAGTCCAAAAAAAGGAGACAGTGTATCCAAGTATTTATCTGAAAATCATATGCAGTTATTGAAAGAAAATTGTAAACAGGCCTTGTTTTCAGGTTTTCAAACCTCCCAAGATTCTTTCAACTACAATGGTGAAACTATTTATCTTTATACCTCTTATTCACCAGTGAAAAATAGAAGAGGACAGACTTATGCCATCTGTTGTATTACTATGAATGTCTCCGATCAAGTCAAAGAGAAAGAAAAGTATAGGGAACTCATTTATCAGGACCCGTTAACAAATGTCTTTAATCGTCGGAAAATGGTAGATTATTACAAAGACCAAATCCAAAAAAATAATCAATCAACCTGGATTTTTGTCTTTGATTTAGATAATTTCAAACAATCTAATGATCAGTTTGGTCATAAAATAGGAGATCAATTATTAATTGATTTTGCAAATATTTTAAAGATGGAATTTCCATCTGAGGCTATCATCTCTCGGATAGGTGGAGATGAGTTTAGTGTCCTGATTCCAGATGTAACTTATCAAGATGTTGTCGGAATTCAATCCAATATTAAAATGCGCATGGATGACTTTGAAAAATATGGTGTCTCTGTGTCGTTTGGTAAAGTTTTTGCAGAAAATACTGCAAGTAATGACTTAATATACTTTTTGGATCAAGCAGATAAAGAGATGTACAACCACAAGAATTCACAAAAGAGAGTTCATCTGTCTTTATCCTAATACATTCAGTTAAACGAATATCAATGAGGAAATGATTCATTGCTTCATACTAAAAGAAAGATAAAGGAAAAGAATGTCATTAGACCAATTATATTTGATCTTCCAACCGATTGTTAAAGTCGAAAAAAGAAATTCAATAATCGTAGAGGAATATGAAGTGCTGCTCAGATCGACTGAGAAGGACCAATTTCCGACCCAGTTATTCTGTGAGATTCTCTCAAACGAGGTAAAATACCAGAACTTTTTTCAGTGGTTTCAAATTGAGATTCTTAAGGTGTTAGAGGAAAATCCTAAGACTATCTTTTCACTAAATTTTGATATTGATCAATTTCAATTTTCAGCAACTACTTTTTTCTTTGATCGAGTAAGTTCATTTTCTGATCGCTTAATTATTGAAATTACAGAACATCGCCCTCGCCATAAACCTGAGCTGATGGACAGTCTTACTGACATTTTAAGAACCTTAAAAGCTTATCATTTTACGATTGCCATAGATGATTTTACGGAAGAAATTAATACTTGTTTGCTTTATATTAAATATAAAGACTATTATGATCGCATCAAAATCAGCCTAACGGGGACTTTTTCACTGTTTTATATTCTTCTACTGGTGTGCTATACAAAATGGTTAAAACTTGTATCTGAAAGAGAGATTGCAATTGTTGTGGAAAGAGTAGACAGTCGCAAAAAATCGAAAATGTTGCAAAAAATTGGGATCTCATTACAGCAAGGATTTTATTGGGGCAAGGGTAATAAATCTCCTAAAGTCTTAAGATTAAATCAATAATTATCAAAAATGCAATTTTAGAAAAGGAAATACGATGGAAAAAATGAAAAAAAAAGAAGTAACCTATGCTTATACAGATTCATTTTTTGAAGAGGGGCATTATCTGTTAAAGATAAAACAAACATTCTACGCCCTCTTTGGATGGTTTTTTTTTATCCTACCAACATTTATCACTGTCAGTAGTTACATATTCTTTGTGTCACAGCATCAACTTGGTTGGGGAATTTGGAGTTATCAAGAAGGGATCAAATTAGTTAGCTTTTTAATTGTTTTGTTCATTTTTGCTGCTTTTATGACAATGATCTATACTGTCACAATGACAATCGTTCAAAATAACCGTAGAGAATCTTTTGTTGAAAAATGGCCAACCTATGATTCAGTTTCAAGCATTGAAAGGCAAAAGAAAGCTTCCCAATTTATGGAAGATAGATTTGGTAAGGAAGATTATCGGATTAATGTTCGATATTATGATGTTATGCCAGAGAAAAACTTAGCGAATAATGAGTTGGCTAATGTTATCAACAATAAGGAGTAAACAATGATTAACGATACCATTTTTAATAATTTATCCTTAACCGAAAATTTTCTTTATAATATTATTTTGATTTTATTCTTAATTTTGTGTCTATATCCTGTAATTGGTGCCTTATTCTGGTTTTTTGGAGCCTTAAGCTATAAATTTCTAAAAAAAGATAAAAAAGAAAATGATTTCCAGTTCTTAAGTCCTCAAGACCAACCAATGATTACAATCATGATTCCTGCTCATAATGAAGAAGTTATGATTGAAGAGACAATCGATTATTTAGCCACGCAAATAAACTATACTAACTACGAAATATTGGTCATCAATGATGGCAGTAAAGATGCTACACTGGACATTTTAAAAAAATTACAAGAAAAATATGACAAGTTACGGGTTCTCAATATTCAAAAAAACCAGGGTAAGGCACATGGCTTTAATTTAGGTCTTTTCTTTGCAAAGGGGGAGTATATTTTGAGTAACGATGCAGATACCATTCCCGAACCGGATGCTTTAATGAAATATATGAACTATTTTATGAGTGATAAAGATGTCAATACGGCAGCTGTTACGGCCAATATGGATGTGCAAAATAGGAGTACACTTTTAGGGAAATCACAAACAGTTGAGTTTTCTAGTATTGTTGGCGTTATTAAACGTAGTCAGACGGCGGTCAATGATTCTATGTATGCTTATAGTGGCGCTAATACCATGTATAAAAAAGAATTTTTAATTAATGTTGCTGGGTTTCGTCAGGACAGAAGTACAGAAGATATTAGTATTGCTTGGGATCACTTGATGTTTGGAATTGTGCCTCGATTTGCCCCTGATATTATTTTCCATATGAATGTGCCAGAGACCTTGTCACAACTTTATAAACAGAGACAACGGTGGGCACAAGGAGGTACAGAAGTATGGCTGACCAACTTTAGTATGTTTATCAAACATCCAATCAAATACCGTTATGTTTTTTCGATGTTTGTTGATACGACATTTTCAATTATCTGGTCTTTCTTCTTTTTTATCTCTTCATTTGTTTTCATAGTAACTCTCACTTACTTTTTGGCAACTAGCAATTTTGAAAGAGTTTGGCATGCTGTAATAATGTCATTTATTTTTGTTACATTTGAATTGGTGGCAGGTTGTCTTCAATTATTAGCTGCACTTATTTTAGACAGTAAGGGTGAAAAGTTAAAGTATTTTATTTTTTCACCATTATATATGATTTTTTTCTGGATGATTAATCCTTTAACTATCGTAACAACTTTCCTACCAGCAGTAAGAGCCTTTCTAGGAAAAGAGACAGATTATGGAGCTTGGGTTAGTCCTACACGAAAAAGCTTAAAGAAGGAATAAAAAGATGCTTATTGAAATCTTGTTACTCATTGCAATTATTTTTACTATAGTTAGTATTGTTACAATTTTGATTAGTTATATTGGGGCCAAAAGACAAAATGCTATCTACCCAAAAACTATGAAAAATATCAAAAATTACTCATTTCATTTTCAGAAAATTATAGATAGAGATGGTCGGGTAAGTGGCTTTGAAGCCCTACTTAGGAAATATAATGAAGAAAATAAGAACTGGTCTTTACCAGAAGACATTGATCATTTTACACTACGTGAAGTTATCTACCTACTTCATAAAAGTCTACTAAAAAAGGAATACCCTAATGGTTTTCTAGCTATCAATATTAGCTTAAAACAACTGGTTGATCCTCGTTATGTCTACTTTATCAAATGGTTAAAAGGGGCCATTTACCCAATGAAAGTCCGTATAGAATTTCATATTGCTTCAACTCAATTTATTAGCCCTTGGACCAGCTGGCGCCTGAAAAAGAATTTAAAAGTAAGTAAAGACTTAGGCGTAGAAGTCATCTTGGAACAAATAAGTCCAGACAAAAACTATTATCAAAAGGTTAAAAAATATCTGAAACTGGTGTCTGGGCTTAAAATACCATTGTCCAAATTTCAAAAGAAAAATGATGAAGAATGGTATTTTAAGAACATAGGTGACTGGGTGAGACTAAGTCAGTTAAATCAAATAAGTATTGATTTAACTGAGATTGAGTCTACAGAAGATATGTCTTTAGCAGATCAATTAGATATGTCTAACCGCCAAGGTTATTACATTGGAAAACCACACCTCAAGGAAAACTAAATAGATATTTCAGTTATTCTTACTTAATACAAGAAAGTTTATAGTCGAAGGATATTTGAAATTAAAAAAATCTATCGATGTATATCAATAATAGACTACGAAATTTTAGCAGATAGTTTTTACATTAAATATTACAATATTTACTTGAGTTATGATTATTTCTTTTTATAAAGTATGTATGTACTCAGTTAATAAATAAACTGGAGAAGTTATTAGATGAATTTCGCTATATTAATACCAAGTTATCAACCGGATTTTAAATTAATAGAATTAATAAATACATTAATAGTGGATGATTATTTAAAAAAATGTCCAATTATTGTCATTGATGATGGAAGTGGTAGTGGTTATAAGAAAATTTTCTCAGAGATAGAGAAGAATGTACACTTTATCACATATCAAGAAAATAGAGGAAAAGGGTATGCTCTAAAGACTGGTTTTACATATATTTTGAAGAAACTAGATTTTATAGATGCAGTAGTTACAATTGATGGTGATGGTCAGCATACCATAAGAGATACAGTAAGGTGTTTGAAATCTTATGAAACAAATAATAAATTAAAACCAGTCGTATTAGGTTCCCGTAATTTTGAAGATAATGTGCCATTAAGAAGTAAGTTTGGAAATCTTATGACAAGAGATATTTTAAGTTTTTCAATGGGACTTAATATTTCAGACACTCAAACAGGCTTACGTGTTATTCCAGTGCAATACTTAAACAAATTATTGGAACTAAATGGTGAGCGTTATGAATATGAGATGCAAATGCTTTTATTTTTAAAAGAGAACAATATCAGAATTGTAGAAGTACCAATTGATACGATTTATATTGATGAAAATAACTCATCACATTTTAATCCTATTAAGGATTCACTTAAAATCTATTCAACCTTTTTAAAATTTATCATATCCTCTTCTAGTTCATTTATTGTCGATATCTCAGTTTTTGCATTTCTTATATTTCTTCTAAGAAACTTCAGCATCAATACTATATTTTTGGCTTCATTTTTATCTCGATTTATTTCTTCTCTCTTTAATTTCTTCATGAATAAAGCATTTGTATTTAAAAAAGGAGATAAAACAAGCTTAATTAAGTATTTTTTACTGGTGATAATTCAAATTACAATGTCAGCATCTTTTGTAACCATTATTAACAAGGTACTCCCTCAATTTAATTTAACACTTGTGAAAATATTGGTTGATGTATTTTTATTTATTTTCAGTTATCAAATTCAAAAAAAATATATTTTTACAAAAAAATCGGAGAATCAAATTGTTAAAAAATTCAAAAATTAATAAAATCCTATATTTTTTTGCCTTTCTTACTAGTGTTCTTTATTTATTTTGGAGATTATTTTTTACAATACCTTGGGAAGATTCACATTTTTCATATATTTCAGGTTTGATTCTATGGTTTAGTGAACTGACGTCCTTTTTTACAGCTTTTGTTTTAATTGTTAATAAAAGTAAGGAAGTTAATTTAGAAAAAGGTGTTATGACACAGGAAAACTTACCTGATATTGATGTGTTTATTGCAACTCATAACGAAGATTACGAGATTTTGTACAAAACAGTGAATGCTTGTGTAAGAATGAATTATCCTGATAAGTCTAAAGTACATATTTATATTGCAGATGATACAAATCGTCCAGAAATTAAAAAACTTGCTGAAGAGTTTTCTGTTGGTTATTTTGGATTAGAAAATAATAAGCACGCAAAATCAGGAAATCTAAATAATGCACTTAGTCTGACCAACTCACCTTATATTGCAACATTTGATGCAGATATGATTCCCTACAAAGATTTTTTATTAGAGACTGTCCCTTATTTTTTAAAAGACCGAGGAGACTCTAAGCCGATTGGATTAATTCAAACACCGCAGAGTTTTTATAATCCAGATATTTTCCAATTTCATTTTTATTCCGAGGATAAACTTCCAAATGAGCAGGACTTTTTTTCAAAAAGTGTAAATGTACTTAATAATACACGTGGAGCATCTGTTTATACTGGATCAAATACATTATTGAGAAGAAAAGCAATTGAAGATGCTGGTGGATTTCCTACTCAAACCATAACAGAAGATTTTGAACTCGGAGTAAGAATGAATATTGCTGGTTATCTCAATTATTCAACCACAAAACCTATGGCAAGCGGTTTAACACCAACAGACCTAAGAAGTGTCATTAAACAAAGGATAAGGTGGGGAAGAGGAGTTATTAAAAGTAGTTATAATGTAAATATCTTTTTTAATCCAAAGTTAACTTTGGGACAAAGAATGATCTATATAAATGGCTATTTTTATTGGAGTTCTTTTTTTAGAAGATTAGTCTATATTATTGCTCCGATACTTTACACTGTATTCCATATTAGAATTGTAAAAGCTAATGTCTGGCTACTATTAATTTTTTGGTTGCCATCCTATATTTTAACGAAGTTAGCCATGAGAGATGTGACAGATAGTTACCGTACGCAAACTTGGGGGGAAATAGTAGAAACAGTCTTTGCCCCATATCTTGTTATCCCTATTTTTTTAGAGTCAATCGGGATTAGTGAAAAAAAATTTAAAGTAACCTCTAAATCAGTAAGTAATCGTAATTTTGACTATCTTTTCGCCTTACCATATTTAATTTTATGGATTTTATCTTTATATGGATTAATTAGTTTTAATATTGGAAAATATGGATCGGAACTATTTTATGGTTCAGTGATTAGCTTTTGGTTGTTGCATCATTTAATAAATTTAACTTTTGCTCTTTTTTCGACTTTAGGAAGACCTATTTTTAGAAAAGAAGAGAGATTTTTGGTTAAAGAAAATGCAAATTTAACAGTTGGTGGACTGCAAGAAAATATTCAAATTGTGGATGTTTCTGAACATGGTTTATCGTTTGTTAGTTCAAAACCGCTTTACATAAGGGATAGTATGCAAATATCATTATATGATGGTGAATATGAATTTGATATAAAAGGTCAACTTACAAGAGTTGTGAGTAAAAAGGGAAAATGGCTATACGGAATTAAAATAGTTGATTTAGACAATAAGAATAAAAAGGCTTATTTCTACTATATCTATGACCGTTCCAATAAATATTTAACTGAGGTACGTGATAATTGGGTTACTATTTGGGATGATCTGTATAATAATTTAATTCAACGATTACATTTAATGACGAATTACAATTTAGTAAGTTCCAGAGGGAATACCATGTTTCCAGAAATTTCAACAAATTTTCCAGTATCTCTTAATAGTGAACCAATGCGAATAACTAAATTTAATGTTAGTGAAATTGAATTGAGTTATGATTCTCAGTTAACACCAAAAGATTATATTACTTTCGATAATTCAGATATCAGACTTAATCTTCAGAAAAAAATGATCAGCCCTTCTAATCAATTGGTATGTTATAATGTTGTAAGTTTTGAAGAGAAAGCAAATGGAGGAATGCAAAGATTTTATAACGAATTATATATGGGGAGTGTAAATGGAAATCATTAAGTTTATATTTTTTATAGTTTCTTTAGTTGGATATACAAGTTTCATTAGATTAATGACCAGTATTTCGAAATATCATATATATATAGTTGTCATTAGTTGTCAAGTTGTAATCCTTTATTTATCTTCATTAGTAAATTTCTTATTTCCTGCTTCTTTAATGATTTATTTTCTAGGTATTTTGTTGTTTATTTTTAGTATTGTGAAAGCAAAAGGATTAACAATTGGAAATCTTTTAAACCGTTTAAACTTTGTTACCTTTGGGATGTTGTTTTATGTTGGTGTTTATATAGCAGCATTATGGAATCAATCACTTTTGCATTATGATAATTTTACTCATTGGGCTACGATTGTAAAATTCTTGTTTCTAGAAGATAGACTACCGGCTGTTGCAGATCGTATTATATCATATAATACTTATCCAGTTGGGAGCTCATTGTATTTATATTATATAACGAAATATGTAGGCTTCAGTGAAGGAATTATGCTGGTTGGTCAGTTTTTAATAATCGCAGCCGCACAGTTCTCAATTTTTGGAGTCGTAAAAGATCATCGAAGGCTGTTACCGAATGCGATCATTTTTGCGAGTTTGGGAGTAATGACTTACTTAAACTTTTCTATTAGATTTAATAATTTATTAGTAGATTTATTAATTGCTATTTTGGCAATTTCAGCAATTTCGGTCTTATATTTGCAGAAAAATAATTTTCTGCAAATATCGTTTTTCATTTCTATTATTTTATCATTTTTAGTTCTTGTCAAAGCTAGTGCTTTATTTTTTGTAATATGTATTATTATTGCTTACCTAGGTGTTTTTATTAGAAAGAATAGACATGAAAAAAATATTAAGCTCTATTTAAGTAGCTTACTTTTACTACTGCCAATTATTTTTAATCAATTATGGTCAGTTCATGTGAAAAGTGTTTTTGCTGGTATGGCTAGCAAAAAACATGATTTTGCAGCTGGCCCAATCACAAGTGTGTTCGAGGGAAGGCTATCTATCAATCAGCAGCTTATACTAAATAATTATCTAAAAACGGTATTCTCAATTCACACACTCACATCTCTTCAAATTATCGTTATTTTTTCTTCTTTTCTATTATTTAGTCTTGTTATTGGAATAAAGTTTAAGACTTGGAAAACTAATATAATGGTTTTTTGGGCCAACGTACTAATTACATTTCTTTATTATTTTGGAAATTTAATAATGTATCTTACTGCAATGCCAGTTGAGGAAGCAAAAAGAATTGCTGGTTTTGAAAGGTATATTTTGACAATCATTGTTATTAATTTCTTTATGTTTATCATACAGGGAGTTAGACAATTAGATGACCTTTTTTATGAGAAAAATTATTCCAAAAGAGATAATAGATCATTCAAAAATTTTAAAAATAAAAATATTTACGAGAATGCGACACTTCTTGCAATCGTTGTCTTTCTAGGTTTTGTGATATCTGATACAAATGGTATAATCAAACAAAATATGCTACAGTCAAAAGATCAAATAATCCTAAAGAAACTATCCAAAGAAAAAGACTATGGGAAAGGGAAATTTTTGATAGTTTCTGATAACAAAGAATTAGTTGATAACTATTTTTTAAGTTATTATTCGAGATATCAATTGTGGAATTCCAAGGTTGATGTTAAATTTGATTTTATGACATCTGAGGAAAAGTTTGAAAAGACTATTAAGAATTATGATGGTATTTTTCTTTTAAATAATCACTATACATTTAAAGCAAATGTATATAAAATGACAAATAAAAAGATAAAACCGGGCTATTACCCTCTTAAGTGGTTTCAAGAAAAAGATGATTGACAGTTAGTTTAATCATAAAAAATAAAGTTTACCAATTTTCAAAAGTTAGACAAATAATCTAATAAATTGAGGTCGGTTTCTTATGGCGAAATATAATTTTTAGTCTCAGAAAACAGCTCCTAATTCCCTTAATTTCATATCTACTTTTTATTGACAGTTTTCGCTTAACTAAAAATATAATGTCCAACTTTTGGGGGTCAGTACATAATCTCATGATGATAAAGGTCCATGATAGATGATAAATAAAGTTTACGTCCTCCGAAATGGAGATAGGTAATATCTGTAACAAGTTTTTGAAGTGGTTTGTCGACGTTAAATTGACAGTCTAACTTATTATCAGTGACATAATAAGTTTTCCTAAATGAGGATCCTTCTTTGGTCTTGTGCGATATAACCAGCCATTTTTCTTCATAATGGCGATAGACTTTTTTAACATTCACAACAATCCCATACTCATCAATCAGTAAAATTCTGGTAGTTCTATACCCATAGATAAATTCATATTTTACAGATAAATTCTCAATTTTCTCAACGATGCTATCGTGATGAGTAGGTTGGCTCATATCAGATTTCCAACGATAGTAAGTAGATCGTGACACTTTAAAACAGTCAAGTATGAATTTTATAGGATATTGATTTTTATAATGTTCAACGAGCTTGATAAGACTTACCTTGTCGATTTTCTCATCAAGCTTCGATAGTTTTTTTAAAAACTCAAGTTGAAGCCTCAATTCTTCAACCTCGGATAACTGCTCCATACCTTTCCATAGGTATATTGTTTGCCTACTGGTTATAAGAAGCGATGAGTCTCTCCTTTTTGATAGCAGCTTCACCAAGTATAGACCTGACTTTTAATTTTTATTCCAAGTGTATCCATAATGACTTTGTCACTTTTACCTGTTTTTTTTATTTCAATACATGCTAATTTTGTTTCTAACGCACAAGCTTTTTTGAACATAAAAAAACACTCCTGATTCTATTTTACTAGAATTCATCAGGAGTGTTTTTCTTGAGTTTAACTTTTGGGGTGCAGGTCAAATTTCCTCAGAGTATTTTTAATTGCCTTATTTTTAGAGTTGTTTTTTTATAACTTATCTTAGTTTTCAGATGATTTTTCCATAATTTCACCAGATTTGGCATTTACAGTGTATTCATACTCTTTATTGTTAGCTGTAAAAGTTACTTCATAAGTGCTAGTTGTTCCATCCATATCTTTTTCAATAGACATCATAGATGTATCTTCTTCTTTAACATTAGCATCTTTTAAAACAATACTCTTAGCTTTATCTTGAGAGATAGCGTCCTTAGTTAAATCTTTAGCTCCGGATAATCCTTTGCTATCAGTCGATTTTTCTAAAATTTTACCAGTTTCAGCATTTACAGTATAATCATACTCTTTTTTGTCTGTATCAAAATCAATTTCATAAGTAGCTTTACCATCTTCTTTATCAGACTTAATTTGGAAATTAGATACTTCTTTTTTAGTTAGCTTAGCATCTTTTAAAACGATATCAGTAGCTTTATCTTCAGAAATACTTTTACCTGTATTGCTCTCAGAGCAAGCTGTTAACATT
Organism: Streptococcus parauberis NCFD 2020; assembly: GCF_000187935.1. Taxonomy (NCBI): domain Bacteria; kingdom Bacillati; phylum Bacillota; class Bacilli; order Lactobacillales; family Streptococcaceae; genus Streptococcus; species Streptococcus parauberis. The sequence goes on along the minus strand of NZ_AEUT02000001.1, from coordinate 1,851,254 downwards.
AGAGCTGATAACAATACTAGGGTAGATGTAAATGTTTTTTTCATATAATCACCTTTTCTATATTTAATTTAAATATATTATACCAAGTGACCACTTATTTGTAAAGTGATATGGTCTTTTTAAGACGGTTGATATAGCTATAAATTATGTTGAAAAATTGTAAAAACGTTCACTAAGTATTATATATAAATGTTTAATATGCTAATTTATTGTATTCCTACATTTTCCTCCAAAAATCAAGTCGTTCACTAATAATATTGCTTTGACTGATAATACAAGTAACCGTATAAGAACAAAGTAGTGCTTCGTTACCTGTTAAATTATAACTGCTTTATTTTTGTTAACATTAGTATTTAAAGAAGCCATTAAAGTTGGGATAGTTTTTCTATTATTGGTATATGTAAATAGGTAACCAAAAAGTTACTAAAATTTCAAAATCACTTGCTTTTTAAGTTGATTTCCAAAACTCAAACCTTGTTAAATCAAGGTTTGGTATCTTTAAAAAGTGCTTGGTAGCACTCAAAATCCAGTGCCTCACGGACGTGTCGGTTCGACCCCGACCGCCGGTATAATTGAAAAGACAAGGTTTCTATACTTTGTCTTTTTTGATTTTTCAAAGTTCAATATTTGATTTACCTTTATTCACAACATCTTATCCTAAAATTTGATATACTATAGTAAAAGCGGTTACAGGAGAAAAGTTATGGAAATTAAAGAAATTATGACTATCATTGAAGACATGAAAGTCGGAGTCTTTGCTACAGTTGATAAAGATGGAAAACCACATGCACGGCATGCACACATTGTTGCTGCAAATGAAGAAGGTGTTTTCTTTATGACCAGTCCTAAAACGCATTTTTACCAACAGCTTATGGGTGATGAACGCATTGCTTTGACAGCCATGGTCGAAGATGGTTATCTGACACAGGTTATTCGAATTGAAGGAATGGCTCGCCCTATTAATAATGAAGAATTGCGAACCATTTTTGCCAATAATCCCTACTATAACTTTATCTATACTGACGAAGAAAGTAATACTATGCAAGCATTCCAAATCTATGACGGTGAAGGTTTCTATCACAGTATGACGCAAGGTCATAAGTATGTTTACTCAATTGGCACTACCAAAGAACCATACATTAAATCAATAACATAAGGCATACAAAACATTATAGGCTGGACAAGAACTGAAGTGACCCCCAAAAGTTAGACTAAATATTTAAACTAAGGATTGAGTTCTGTATTGCACAGGACTCAGTCCTTTTAATGTTAGTTTGATTCGTTTAGTATTGTAGTAGTTGATATATACTGAAATAGCTTTTTTCAGTGCTTCAAGGGAAGTAAATTCTTTCTCAAACCCATAAAACATTTCTGTTTTCAGTGTTCCAAAGAAAGATTCCATCATGCCATTGTCTAAGCTATTGCCTTTACGAGACATTGAGGGTTTCATCCCATGGATTAAGAACATTTGACTGAGGATGTGGATTTGGAATTGGTAAAGAGATTAATAAACCGATAAAATAATATTAATTTAAAGAAACAGTAGAGGCTGTTTCTTTTTTCATGATTAACATCTCAGAAGACTTCTATTGTATTTTTGTTTTACAAGTATGTGCTTCTAGGCTTGAACCCCTCCCTTCATTGAGTGACGTTTATTTTAATATTAAAAAATATTAAGTCTTTTATAATTTTATGAAATAAGCATTGCAGAAATCGATTTCGATAGTGTATAATGTAATAAATTAAGTAAGCTTAATAAATAAAATAAACGGCGTTAAAAACATTTGCCGATTAGAAGGATAAATATGAAAGAGAAAAAAATCTGTAAAATTGCTATTTTAAGTTTAGTTTGTCCGCTAACCTTACTTTTAACTAGTCAGGCAGCAGCAGCTGAATCACAAAATGAAAACACAAGTAATTATCTCTCCAAGGTAAAAGCTGATGAGTCTCGTTCTCTAGAGGTGGAAAATGCTAGTAATTCCTCGAGTCCTATGTCAATTTATGAAGAGAAAGCAACAAATCAGTCTTCTGCTTTTGTTGAGCAAACTAATTCAGAAAATGAAAGCACTAATAAGAGTGAGCCTCTACCTACAAATCATGTTAATTTAGAACAGCCAATAAGGTCAGAAAATGCTGATGAGGCTTCTAGTCATGGAATAAAAGAATATGAAATAGAATTTGATCAGAAAACCAAGTATGTTAATGACGAGCTAATTGCAATGTTAGCAAAAAAAGAGGAAAAAGGGAAACAGAGCCTCAATGATTCCAAGGTTAATATTCAAGTCCCAGAACAATTTTCTTATTATTTAAATAAACTGGTTGGTGTCAAGAATATCAAGGAAATTGCTAATACAAATTTAGAAAAGTCAGAAAAAGAAGCTCTCACTAAATTAATTGATTCCTATATTAAATCGACAAATGATCGAAAGTTTGATGGACGGGGAATTGTCATTGCTTCTGTCGACTCTGGTGCAGACGTTAATAGTCAGGATATGACAATTGATCAAGATCCAAATGTTAAAAAGCATTTAAAATTAGCAGCTAATAAGGACTTGGGTTTTACAGAAAAAATCCCTTTTGGTTTTAATTATTTGACTGGAACATACGATATAAAAGACCGAAGTAATCGTCCGCACGGGATGCATATTGCTGGTATTTTGGCTGGGAACTCAAAAATCCCTGGAGGCTTTAAAGGTATTGCACCAAATGCACAAATTTTATCCTATCGTGTTTTTTCAACGGAACCTAAAGATGAAGATAATCCATCTTATGTCGGTCCAGATTCAAAATTCCATGCTATTGATGACGCTATTAGACGAAAAGCTGACATCATTAGCTTGAGTATCGGTGAACGAGCAAGTGGTTTATCTGATGATGACTTTTACGCCGCAGTTAAGAAAGCTACGGATGAAGGTATAATTGTAGTTGCGGCTATGGGGAATTACGCAGGTTCAGCTTCCACCAATTCTTACGATACTTATGTTGATAATGAATATAGATTAAAAGACACCTCGACAGCGGTAGGAGTTGCGGCAACAGAATCAGCAATCGGAGTTGGGTCGATCAACAATATGGTTGTTCCACTACCAAGAGTTTTGATTGATGGGAAAGAGTACCCATTCACAGAAGTTGGTGCACATTCTATTAAGCGCTTACCAAAAAACAAAGAAGACTTCGGCATTATCTATTTAGGAAAAGGGACACCGGAGGATATTGCCAAGTATAATCCAAATAATGACAGTTATAAGGATAAAGTCGTTCTTATTCAACGTGGAGATGAATCTTTAAAAACAAAAGTTGAGCGATTTTTGAAAAACTCAAAAGGTGTTATTTTAGTGAATGAGATTGTTTCTTCTACACGTGGAAATTATCATAGGGCACCTGTTATGGGATATGATGACTTGGATTTAAAACAAAATTGGGTTATTTCATTATCACATGATGACGGTAAAGAGTTAATTGACAAGGTCCAAAAGCTTGGAAACAAAAAAGTAAATCTCCAATTTAAAACGGAGCTTAAGCCATATATTATTGCTGATCAAAACGGTGTTTCTGGCTTTAGTAGTTGGGGGCCAAATTTTGGTTTAGAAATGAAACCTGATCTTCTTGGACAAGGAGAATATATTTATTCTACTAGGAATGATGATGACTATTTCATTAGTTCCGGGACATCAATGGCATCGCCACACGTTGCCGCTTCAGCAGCTTTGCTATTGCCTAAAGTTAAAGAATGGATTAATCAGAACCCAGAATTAAAAAGCCGCTTTCAATTAACTAACAGTGACATCATGAAAATTTTATTGATGAACACGGCAACTCCATTAATTAATCATCAAGCTTCTGATCTAGGAAAAGAGATTGAGCATTCTCCTCGACAACAAGGGGCTGGTTTTATCAATGTGAATAAAGCTTTTAACTCTGAGGTATTAATTAGAAGTAAGCGAAGTGGTGGAGCATCATTAGGTGAGATAGGTAAGGACCACTCCTTTACTTTGACTTTACATAATATGAGTAACCAAAGCCAAACTTTTGACATTGAAATGGGAGATATTTTTACAACAAGTGTTAAAGAAGTCACTCGAGATGATGAGTATGGTCCAGTTAAAATAAAAGCTGTCATTCCGAATATCCTAAGTGATGTCAAGTTGTCTGGTCCAAAACAGCTTACTTTAGCAGCCAAGGGTAGTATGGAAATCACCTTTAATTTGCAAAGTTCGGAATTAATTAATGATTTCATTGAAGGCTATCTTTACTTCAAGTCACATGATGGAAAACATCCACATTTAAGTGTTCCATTTATGGGATTTATGGGGGATTGGAATAGTGAGGCAGTTTTAGACAAGCCGGCGTGGGATAAAGACGCTAACACACATCTTGTTGAACTTGTTAAGGAAAAATATCTGGAACATGATAAAAATGATTATGAACCTCTAATTAAACATGAGTCTGACGAAGCAGTAAATCCGAAAGATTATGCAATGACAACGAATCTAAATCGTAAAGTTGGACCGCGACTTATCTTTTTAAGAGATGCTAGTGACTACGATGTAGCCATTGTTAAAGGAGAACAGAAAGATCAGCTTGTCCGTGTTTTAAAAGTTGGACATTACCCGTTCAAGTATATGGAAAGTTCTTACCGTGAGAGTGCAGACCTTAAAGCTAAGTTAGAAAATATTGACAGCGATATCTTATGGGATGGTAAAATCCATGATGAAAATAGCTTTGGAGAATTGAAGAAAGCTGATCCGGGCCAATATTATTTTAGAATTCGTGCTAAAGCTGGGAAATCGGATGAATTCGAAACTATTTATTTACCAATTTTAATTGATAATGAAAAACCAGACTTTGACTTGAAGTATAAAAAGCAAACACTTCAAATTAGTGCGACAGATAACCATAAAGTTGAATCCGTTAAGGTATCATTAGAAAAAGGCTATAGATATGAAGCTTTAAATGTAAGCAAAGACCAAAACGACTCATATGTTGTCGAAATTCCGAAAAAAGAAGGAGGACAAGTCACTTTAAGGATTGTAGCGACTGATATTGCAGGGAACGCCTGTGAAAAAACAGTAGTCCTTGACCAAAATGGGAAACTGACGGTTAAAGAAGAGACGCTTTCAAACTATAACTATCAGCCTAAAAAATCAGATGATAATTATGATGAGGCTGAAAATGACCTCCATAGTCTAGCTAGACACGAACTAGAAGATAGAGCAGACTCAGATGATGATGACGATGACTGGAGCGATGACGAAGAGGATGATGAAGACTCGGATATAGATGCTCATAATATAGTATTGACGCATGGAAAAGAAATTACTTTGCATACACTAGCTAGTCTTCAAGAAAATCATATTACTTATGATGATAACTCAAAAATAGCAACTTTAGACTATGCTATTTATCTTAAGAAAGGCTATCAAGCTCGTGTTAGAAATATCAATACTCAATACAACAGCCTTCAAAACAATCTTTCGGATCCATACAAAGCTATGTATGATACAACACTCAAATATGAAAACGACTCTTATAATAAGGAAAGTCAGGAGTATAATACTAAAAAAGTTCCGGATAAGCTCAAATTGGCAAATGGGAATAATCTCGTTTATGTTGATATTCTTGATGAGAAAGGTTCCACAGTCTTTCACAAAAATTATTTCATTTTTGTAGACTTAGAAACTCCGACTTTAGAGTTACTCAACAAAGAGGTCTTTAAAGACGATGAAGATTTAACTCCTGTATTAGATACTTCTAACGATTCTGACGATTTGGATGATTTTGAAGATGCCAACGAAAGTGATACCTCACAACTAGGATATTATAAAGGTATTATCAAAACAAATACCAACCAACTTACTATGAAATTTAGTGTAAAAGACAATCTTGATTTTTGGAAACTATACGTCAATAATGATATGATTGATTCCTTTAGTTTAGATGGCTATTATCAAAAAAATCAAAAATTTGTGTCCTATACAATGCCAGTTAAAGATAAGCAAAAAATCTGTGTCAGATTAGAAGATAGGTATGGAAATAGCGTTGAAGACCATTATGTAGTTGTTATTGATCCGACTTACCAAGATAAAAAGGATGTGATTCAAGCAAGTACACTTGTAACGGCAAAAAGTTATTGGAATCAAACAAGTACTCTGCCTGTTAAAGTTAAACAAGGTATTCTTGAAAGAGGAAAAGAGTACTCAATCAATGACTTAATAGAAGTTGGAGAAGGCACTTCTTATAGTATTAAAGAACCATTATCAACACAGCAAGAAGGGATTAAAAAACTGAGTATTGAATTATTTAAAGGCAATACACGACAATTCCAAATCCTTACATTCACTATTACAGATCCACAATCTGATAATATTCAAAAGAAGGAAATTAAAGATTTGCCACTAACTGAAGATGAGAGCCAAAAACAGGTAGATGACTTAAATAGTCAGGAAGTAATACAGGTGCAAGACGGTTTAAATATTATTAATCCTATACCACTTAAAATAAAGGAAACTCAAAAACATCAACAAAAAGTGCAGGGTAACAGAGGACATACCTTACCAGAAACTGGAAGCCGAGATGATTGTTCTAAGCTTGGTGCACTGTTTAGTGTAGTTATGTCTCTGGCAATATTCCTAAAAAATCCAATTAAAGGTAAAAAATTTTAGTGGAACATCTCAAAACCTATGGCTGTATTAAGGTCATAGGTTTTTTAGCTAGTTAATTTTTGGTGCTAGAACTTGTCATCTGAAACTGAGATATTAGTAGTGTTTTTGTCAAAAAACTCAGTAAATCGATAAGATCACTGTTAAAAGAAGTATAATGATAAGAATAGTAGGAAAAAATTTTTTAATCATTTGATTTCTTGAAATGAAAGCAGGTTCAAAAAGTGAATAAAATTAAAAATATGATTGCTTCTTGTCCAGAAATTATGGATATATTAGCCATGATTAAAAGTGTTGGGTTAGAAGATTCATGGCTTTGTGCAGGAACCTTACGAAACTTTGTTTGGAATCAACTATCCAATAATGCAAACGAGCAAACAACTGATGTGGATTTAGTATTTTATGATCCAAACATAAGCTATCAAGATACTCTAAATTTAGAACAAGAAATCAAAGAGAAGTTCCCGCAGTATGATTGGGAAATAAAAAATGAAGTCTATATGCACGTCCATACTCCAAATGCGCAACCCTATCTAAATGCCTGTGATGCCATTGCTAAGTTTCCGGAAAAATGCACAGCCATTGCAGCAAGACTCGACCCAGAGAATTGTTTAGAAGTCTTTTTACCTTATGGGGAAAGTGATATTTTGGAATTTAAGGTAAGTCCAACTCCTTTCTACCAAGAAGATACCCAACGTCATAAAGTATATAACCAGAGGATGCTCAAAAAGAATTGGCAAAAGTCTTGGCCACAACTTGATATTTATTATTTCTCTGAATAAACTCGCAAAAGAAAGGCACTCTATGTCAGTTAATCTTGAATCATATAAAGAAATGCTTGCTCAACCCTGGGGTAAAATTCAATATGAATTAACCTTTGTCCAGCTTGCCCATATCAAAAATCAGAGGGTCCTAGATTTCGGGGCTGGCTTTGGCTTGACCAGTCAATTCTTAGCCAAAGAAAATGAGGTCATCGCTATCGAGCCAAATGAGGCGGTGCTTGATCCCCAGACGCCGCAAGCTTTTCAGAAAATTTTAGGAAGCATCGAAAAAGTAGAGGAGTTAGAAGCTCAGTCTTTCGATCTGATTATTTGCCACAATGTTTTGGAATATGTAGCTCCGCAGGAACGGACGACCTATTTGCAGGCACTAAAGCGTGTCTTGAAGCCAGATGGTCAACTATCTATTATTAAGCACAATCAGGCCGGTAAGGTCATGCAGGCAGCAGTTTTTGAAAATCGAATCGATAAAGCTTTAGGTCTACTTAACGGTGAAGACTTTGAGTCTGTGTCTTTCACGCAAGGCACTACTTATTCTTTGGAGGAATTGCTAGACGCTTCGCAGATGACCTTGGTCAAATATCAGGGATTGCGCTGCTTCTACAGCCTCCAACCTAATGCCTTCAAAACAGGCGATAATTGGTTTGCAGAAATGACCCAGCTAGAATTAGCTGTCTGTGACTTGAAACCCTATAAAGATATTAGCTTTTTACAACATATTTGGTTAAAAAATTAGTTCTTTTTTCGAAAGCCTATATTAGCTAAAAACTAAGTGGAAATACCCTCTTATTATAGTTAAATATGATATCTAAACCACTTGCTTTCCCTTATGTTTAAGAGTATACTTCATCTCATATTAATTTATGAGAAGGTATATGAGAATGGAAACTATATTGGAACCCTTTTTTGCTCTTATTGGCTTTGCATTTTTAGTGGCTCTCGTTTACTTCCCTTTTAAGGGGAATATTGATGCTGCTAAGGCAGTCGGTGCTCTATACGTCGTAAGTTTTCATGATGTTGATAGACATATTGACTTGAAAGAAAACAAGAAGATGGTGGGAAAAGTCAGGATTGTTTCTAAAACCAGTGACGGTAATTCTTACAATGTCCAGTCTAAAATGAATGACAAAAGCTTAAGAGAATTCTTGATGCAAGAATATGGCCTGACCAAGCATCAAGTTGTAGTTGCCATTGGATAAAAAGTAAAAAGTGTATTTCATAAATGGCTCAGTTGATAAGAATCAGCCGGGTCTTTTTTTATATACAAATTTTTTCTTGACTTAAAGTCCACTTCAAGGTGTATACTTAACATAAGTTATCAGAATTATTAAAAATCATAACTGGTAAAGAATAAGGAGAAGTCAGATGAAAGCAACTATTTTTCATAAAGCAGGCTTAGTTGAAGTTGAAGAAGTCTCAAAGCCTAGTATTCAAGAGGCTGACGATGTTATTATTAAAGTTGTCAGAGCATGTGTTTGTGGCTCGGACTTGTGGGCATATGCTCACGGTGACAACAAAGCAGCTCATTCCATTAATGACGGCCATGAGGCTCTAGGAATTGTTGAGGAAGTTGGAGCAGATATCACGACTGTTCAACCTGGAGATTTTGTTATCGTTCCTTTCACCCACGGATGTGGGCATTGCGATGCCTGTCGAGCTGGTTTTGATGGAACATGTGATAATCATCCTGGCTACAGTAATTGGTCTAATGGTTTCCAATCAGAATACATTCGTTTCCATTATGGCAATTGGGCCTTAGTAAAAGTTCCTGGTCAACCTTCAGACTTCTCTGAAGGAATGATAAAATCATTATTGACACTTGCAGATGTTATGCCAACTGGCTATCACGCTGCTCGTTGTGCACAAGTTTCGGCTGGTGATAAGGTAGTTGTCATAGGTGATGGTGCTGTTGGTCAATGTGCTGTTATTGCTGCTAAAATGATGGGGGCATCTCAAATTGTCTTAATGAGCCGTCATCAGGATCGTCAAGAAATGGCTTTAGCATCTGGTGCCACAGCGGTTGTTGCTGAACGGGGCGAAGAAGGTATTGCCAAAGTTAGAGAAATCCTTGGTGGTGGTGCGGATGCTGCTTTAGAATGTGTTGGGACAGAAGCAGCGATGGACCAAGCCTTAGGTGTTCTTCATAATGGTGGTCGTGTCGGTTTTGTTGGTGTTCCTCACTACAATAACCGTCCATTAGGGTCAACCTTTGCTCAAAACATTTCAGTGGCTGGTGGTTCTGCCTCAGTGACGACTTATGATAAGAAAGTTCTTTTAAAAGCGGTCTTGGATGGTGATATTAATCCAGGACGTGTTTTCACACAGACCTATGCGCTTGAAGATGTCAACCAAGCTTATCAAGATATGCAGGATCGTAAGACCATAAAATCTATGTTAGTCATTGCTGAATAAGGCTAAATTGACCTAGGCTAAATGGGCATAATTCTTTAAAATTCTGAGAAAAGACATTTCTTTTTCAAGGAGATGTCTTTTCTCATGTCTTTCTGTAAAAAAATGACAAAAATGACTTCAAAATGAAAAATTTCAAAATCATTTGTTTTATTCTTGAAACAAATTGGAGTATAATATAAGGGTTAAAGGATATCTAAAAGAAAGGCTTTTTATGACAATTCCTGTATTTTTGGAGCTTGTGGAAATGAAAGCTAAAACAGCGAGTGTTTTACCTTTTCTGATTGGTTTATGCCTTAGCTATTATTACTATGATAGTCTTCATCCCTTCTTAGTTCTTTTGTTCTTTATCGCCATGTTCTTTTTCAACATGTTTGTCGATATGTGGGATAATTATAACGATTATAAAAATGCTATTAACTTGGATTACCAAGCAAAGACCAATATTATTGGCCGCGAAAGCTTATCGGTCAGTTTGATTGAAAAACTGATGGCTGGCTTTCTCTTCATTTCAGCTAGTATTGGTATCCTGTTAACCGCAATAGTGGGTTGGCCCTTATTTGTGATGGGACTCTTTTGCTTTGGTGTCGGCATCCTTTATTCCTATGGTCCGAGACCCTTGTCTAGTTTACCTTTGGGTGAGTTTTTCTCTGGCTTTACGATGGGCTTTGTCATCTCACTGATTTGTGTTTATCTCAATACTTATCAAGATTTCAAGTGGGATTTACCTAACTTAGCAGCTGTTTTCTTGATTTCTCTACCCAACACCCTTTGGATAGCAAATCTCATGTTAGCAAATAATTTATGTGATAAAGAAGAAGATGAAAGTAATCACCGTTATACTTTGGTCCATTACACGGGCCTAAAAGGTGGACTTATGCTATTTGCATTAGGAAATATCATAGCAATTTTAGCAATTGTAGGACAATACTTACTTGGTTTAGCTCCAGTGACTGTATTATTGTGCTTATTTTTGGTACCATTTATATATAAGCAAAGTCGCTTACTATGGCAAAAGCAAGTCAAAAGAGAAACCTTTATCTGCGCTGTCCGCATTTTAGCTTTAGGATCATTTACACAGGTTGTAACCTATTTTATTGGTATATTTTTAAAATAATAAATTGACGTTAATATTACAAGGAGAATATTATGCAAGAAATTTTAGTATTAGGAGCTGGTTACGCTGGCTTGAAAACGGTTCGTAGTTTACAAAAACAAGCTGGTGATTTCCATATTACGCTTGTTGATCGGAACGATTATCATTATGAAGCAACTGAATTACATGAAGTAGCATCTGGTTCACAGCCAAAAGAAAAAATTACTTTCTCAATCAAAGAAGTAATTGATGAAAAAAAAGTAACTTTCATTCAAGACAGTGTTGTTAAAGTTAATCCTGAAGAAAAAACTGCTGAATTAGCAAAATCTGGGACACTCCATTTTGACTACGTTGTAGTTGCTTTAGGTTTCTGCTCTGAAACCTTTGGTATTGTAGGTGCGGAAGAAAATGCCTTGCAAATGGTTGATATCAACACTGCAGAAAATATCCACCGTCATATCATTAAAATGATGGAAAAATACCGTGAAACTAAGGATAAAAATTATTTACGTATCTTAGTATGTGGTGCAGGTTTTACTGGAATTGAGTTAGCTGGTGCTCTTACTGACGAAAAGAAACGTTATGCTGAAATTGCTGGTGTTACTGCAGATCAAATTGAAATCATATGTATCGAAGCTGCAACACGTATCCTTCCAATGTTTGATGATGAGTTAGCTAATCATGGACTTGAATTGATTAAAAAACTTGGTATTAATTTAATGCTTGGTTCTATGATTAAAGAAATCAAACCAGGTGAAGTCGTATATGCAACTAGTCCTGATGAAAATGCTGAACGTCAATCAATCGCTGCAGAAACAATCATCTGGACAACAGGTGTAAGTGGAAGTAAGGTTATGGGAGAGTCTGGATTTGCAGAACGCCGTGGTCGTGTTATAATCAACGCTGATTTACGTGACCCTAAATATGACAATGTCTATATCATCGGTGATGTATCAGCGCTAATCGATCCTTCAAATGATCGTCCTTACCCAACAACTGCTCAAATTGCAACACAAATGGGTGCGCATGCTGCAAAAAATATTTCGCATCAATTGAACAATGAAGCTACTGAGAACTTTACTTATGAATCGAAAGGAACAGTTGCCTCTGTTGGTAATACTCATGGCTTAGGTATTGTTGGTAAATCAACTAAAGTTAAAGGTTATCCAGCATCGTTCATTAAAAAAGCAATTATGAATAAATCATTAGTTGATATGGGGGGGTTGAAAGAACTCTTAGCCAAAGGTCGTTTCGATTTATATCATTAAGATAAAGGCTACTATTTAATTATCGGTTTTTCTTAGCTGTGATGGGTTAGGAAGACACTATACAAATCGGAGGATTTATTAATGACTATTGAAACACTTGCACGTTTTCAATTTGCCATGACAACGATTTTTCACTTCTTTTTTGTGCCTTTTACAATCGGGACATGTTTTGTTGTTGCAATCATGGAAACCTGTTATGTTGTCACTAAAAATGAAGAATATAAAAAGATGACAAAATTCTGGGGCAATATCATGCTCCTCAGTTTTGCTGTTGGTGTTGTTACAGGTATAATCCAGGAATTTCAATTTGGAATGAACTGGTCTGACTATTCTCGTTTCGTAGGGGACATCTTTGGGGCGCCTTTAGCTATTGAAGCCTTACTTGCATTCTTTATGGAATCAACTTTCTTAGGTTTATGGATATTTACTTGGGACAATAAAAAAATTAGTAAAAAGATGCATGCTAGCTTTATCTGGTTAGTTGTTTTCGGTTCATTGATGTCAGCAATGTGGATTCTTATTGCCAATGCCTTTATGCAACATCCAGTGGGCTATGAAGTAATCAATGGACGTGCTCAGATGACGGATTTCTTCGCGCTTATTAAAAACCACCAATTTCTCTATGAATTTTCTCATGTTATTACTGGTGCCATTACAATGGGTGGAACAGTTATTGCAGGTATGGCTGCCTTTAGATTATTGAAAAAAGATAGTTTATCTGAATCTACTCAAAAAATTTATCAAAAGTCATTACGATTGGGGCTACTTGTTACCTTAATTGGATCTATTTCAGTTATGGGTGCAGGAGACTTGCAAATGAAAGCTTTGCTTAATGACCAACCAATGAAATTTGCTGCTATGGAAGGTGACTATGAAGATTCTGGTGACCCTGCAGCATGGACAGTGGTTGCTTGGGCAAATGAAGCAAAAAAAGAACAAGTCTTTGGTATTAAAGTTCCTTACATGTTGAGTATCCTATCCTATGGTAAACCTTCTGGAGCTGTTAAGGGGATGGAAACGGCAAACAAAGAATTAGTTGCTAAATATGGCGAAGACAATTATTACCCAATGGTCAATCTATTATTCTACGGCTTCCGTACGATGGCTGCATTTGGGACATTGATGCTTGGTGTATCAACAATTGGACTATTCTTAACACGTAAGAAAAATCCAATTCTATTTAGACAAAAATGGATGCTTTGGATTGTTGCCCTAACAACAGTTGCACCTTTCCTATCAAATACATTTGGGTGGATTATTACAGAACAAGGACGTTACCCATGGACAGTCTATGGATTGTTCAAAATCAAAGATAGTGTCTCACCAAACGTTTCAGTAACCTCGCTTTTTGTTTCTAATACTGTTTACTTTTTACTATTTAGTGGACTGGGTGCTATGATGGTCTATCTGACTATTCGTGAGTTGAAAAAAGGTCCGGAATTTGAAGAAGAACAATTGTTACTTATGAAAAATGCAGTTGTTGATCCATTTGAGAAAGGAGCCTACTAATGAGCGGTTTACAAATTTTTTGGTTCATCCTTATCGGAGTGCTTTTCTCAGGTTTCTTCTTCTTGGAAGGTTTTGACTTTGGTGTTGGTATGGCGGTTCAAACACTCGCCCATAATGAAGAAGAGAAAGATCAAATTGTTTCTACCATTGGTCCAGTTTGGGATGGTAATGAAGTTTGGTTGCTTACTGGTGGCGGTGCAATGTTTGCATCATTCCCATACTGGTATGCATCTCTATTTAGTGGTTATTACTTAATTTTATTAACAATCTTATTTGGATTAATTATTCGTGGTGTCTCCTTTGAATTTAGACATAATGTTCCTAAATCTCAAAAACAAATTTGGAATTGGACTTTATCAATTGGCTCTGCCATTGTTCCCTTTTTCTTTGGGGTTATGTTCATTAGTTTAATTCAAGGGATGCCTTTAGATGCTAAAGCAAATATGACTGCTCATTTTGGAGATTATTTCAATATCTTCTCTATCGTTGGTGGTGTTGCCATGGTCTTGTTATCTTATCTTCACGGTCTAAATTATATTGCTTTAAAAACAGAAGGACCTGTTAGAGAACGTGCAAACAACTTCGCACAATTTCTTTACTTTGTTCTCTATCTTGGATTAGTAGCATTTGCTATTCTTTTATTCTTCCAAACAGACTTCTTCAGTAATCATCCAATAGTAACAACTCTCTTAGTTTTATTAATTGTTGGGCTAACAGTTTTTGCTCATATCTCAAGCTTTAAAAAAGCTGAGATGCAAGCTTTTATTGCTAGTGGATTGACATTAGTGGCAGTTGTTGTCTTGATTTTCCAAGGATTATTCCCACGTGTAATGATTAGCTCTATCGGCTCAAAATATGATTTGCTAATTCAACATGCATCGTCATCACCATATACTTTAAAAGTGATGTCCTTTGTAGCTATCGGTTTAATACCTTTTGTACTTGCTTACACAGCTTGGGCATATTATATCTTTAGAAAACGGATTACTCTACCAGTTATTGTAACGGGGGAAAAATAATGCTAGATAAAGCAGTTATGCGCTTGTTCGGTATTCATAAAATATTAGGATTGCTTGCAGGATTAGATTTCCTTCAAGCAATCTTTATTATAGGACAAGCTTATTTCTTAAGTAGTGCCATTACAGGACTTTGGCAAGGCCAGAGCCTAAATGCTCAGTTGCTATCTATAATGTTTTTTGTTGGAGCTTATTTTTGCCGACATCTGATTAACTATATTAAGGATGAAAGTTTAGATAAATTCTCTGCTAGGCACGCAAAAGAAATTCGAACGCAACTTTTGAAAAAAGTTTTTGAATTAGGACCAAGTGTAGTGCAGGAACAAGGCTCAGGGAATATGATTACTATGGCTTTAGATGGTGTCTCACTCGTAGAAAATTACTTACATCTTGTTCTCAATAAGATGATGAATATGACAGTAATACCAGTAATCATACTTGCTTTCATTTACTATTTGGATATTGATTCAGGGATCATTTTAACTTTGGTTTTTCCTTTAATTATTCTATTTATGATAATACTAGGTTTGGCTGCTAAAGCAAAGGCTGACCGACAATATGCTTCTTATCAAGTCTTATCGAACCATTTCTTAGATTCACTAAGAGGTATTGACACTTTAAAATTTTTTGGTTTAAGTAAACGTTATGCTAAAAGTATTTATAGTACCAGTGAAAACTTTCGCAAGTCGACCATGTCGGCATTACGAATTGGAATTTTGTCGACCTTTGCCTTAGATTTTTTTACTACCTTATCAATAGCTATTGTAGCTGTCTTTCTTGGGTTAAGATTAATTAATGAAGAAATCTTACTTTTCCCTGCCTTAACAGTCTTGATTCTTTCTCCAGACTATTTCACACCAGTTCGTGATTTTTCAAGTGATTATCATGCAACTCTTGACGGAAAAAATGCATTCCAAGCTATTCAGTCCATTTTAAGTAAAAATAGTTTTAAAAAAGACCAAGTTACTCTAAAAAGTTGGTCTCAAAATAGTCGGTTAGATTTAGAAAACATTGAACTAGCATATGATGGTAATCATTTTATGTCAATTCCAGGCATTAGTATTTCTGGTTTTCAAAAGATTGGTATCATCGGCATGAGTGGTTCTGGGAAATCAAGTCTGATAAATCTCCTTAGTGGATTTTTAGCGCCAAGCAAAGGACAATTTGTACTTGATGGTCAGAAACTAGAAAATATGGATCAAGATGATTGGAAGAAGCAGATGCTTTATATTCCACAAAATCCTTATGTTTTTGAAATGACATTAAGAGACAATTTGACCTTCTATACACCAAATGCAAACCAAGAGGAGATTGATCAAGCAATTGCGGTCGTTGGTCTCCAAGAATTAGTTGCGGAATTACCGCAAGGGTTAGATACAAAAATTGGTAATGGGGCGAGACCTTTGAGTGGAGGTCAGGCACAACGGATAGCTTTAGCTCGTGCTTTTCTGGATAAGGAACGCCGTATTATGCTTTTGGACGAACCCAGTGCTCACCTAGATATTGAAACAGAGCTGGAATTAAAAGAGAAAATGGTTCCACTTATGGCTAATCGTCTTGTCTTTTTTGCCACTCATCGTCTTCACTGGTTAAAAGAGATGGATCAGATTTTGGTTATGGATCAAGGAAAGGTTGTGGAAATGGGTTCTTATCAAGAGTTGTTGGCTAAAAAAGAACATCTTTATAATCTGCAACATGCGATGGGAGGTTTTGATGATTAAAATACCAATAATTCAAGCCCTAGCAAAAGATCAATGGGTCAAACCTTTTTTCAAACGCTATAAGAAATCATTAATATTGGCCTTGTTTTTAGGATTTTTAACTTTCTTTGCTGCCAGCTCACTCATGTTTAACTCAGGTTTTCTCATCAGTAAGTCGGCATCACTACCAAGCAATATCCTCTTAGTTTACATACCAATTGTTTTAACTCGCGCCTTTGGAATTGGTCGCCCTGTTTTTCGATATGTCGAACGACTAACAAGTCACAATTGGGTATTAAAAATGACTTCTAAGCTGCGCCTAAAACTTTATGAAACATTAGAGGAAGACGCAATTTTTCTCAGGAAGAATTATCGACTAGGCGATATCATGGGTCTGTTAGCTGAAGACATCAATCATATTCAAAATCTATATTTGAGAACTGTCTTCCCTACCATTATTGCCTGGGTCTTATATGTCTTTATTATTGTTGGACTGGGTTACTTTAATATCTGGTTTGCCCTATTTGTACTTCTGTATTTGGGAGTTCTTGTTTTTCTTTTTCCACTTTGGTCAGTTATTATTAATGGTGCCAGACAAGAGCAGGAAAAACAGTTAAAAAGTAAATTATATACAGATTTAACAGATAATGTGTTAGGAATTTCAGATTGGATTTTTAGTCAACGTGGTCAAGAATATGTTGCCTTACATGCAGAATCTGAAGCGAAGTTGGCAAGTGTTCAAGCCAAAATGAAGCATTTTAATAATAAACGTAATTTCATTTTTCAATTAGCCTTTGCCATCCTAGCAGTTGTCACCCTAGCTTGGGCTTCAAATCAGTTCCCAGGTGACCATGGAGGTGCGGCTAACTGGATTGCTGCCTTTGTTTTATCAGTCTTTCCACTGATTGATGCCTTTTCAGGCTTAGCTGCTGCAAGTCAAGAATCATCAAGTTACGCAGAATCTTTAAATCGTTTAAACGATTTGCCACAGATCAAAGAACAACAGGTCACTAGACAGCTTCCTGCTGCACCATTTAATTTGAGTATCAGAAATTTAGATTTCCATTATGCTGATTCGGATAAGTTAGTCCTGTCTGACTTGAATTTGGAAATAACAGCTGGCCAAAAACTAGCTATTCTTGGTAAAAGTGGTTCAGGTAAAAGTACCTTAGCCAGTTTAATACGTGGAGATTTACTAGTATCAGCGGGATCTATTTCTCTTTCTGGAATACCTGTTGGTGAGTTAGGAGAACACATTTCAGATTATATCGGTGTGATTCAACAAGCACCCTACCTCTTTAACACAAGTCTCTTGAACAATATTCGCCTTGGCAATAATCAAGCGAGTGAATCCGATGTCTGGGATGTCCTAGCACAAGTTGGTTTAAAAGGAATGGTTTCAGCACTACCCCACGGTATCCATACCATGGTTGATGAAGCAGGTTTGCGTTTTTCAGGTGGTGAAAGACATCGGATTGCCCTTGCTCGGATACTCTTGCAAGACACACCGATTGTACTTTTAGATGAACCAACTGTTGGTTTGGATCCAATTACTGAAAAAGCATTATTAGAGACAGTTTTGGAAGCCTTACAAGGTAAAACTCTTATTTGGATTACACACCATCTGAAGGGAATTGAAAAAGTTGATAAGGTCATCTTTATTGAGGATGGTCAAATTGAAATTTCAGGTGAACCTTCTGTTTTACAAGAAACGAATGACCGTTACCGTCAATTAAAAGCTATCGATGATGGTAAATAAAAGAGCAAGGGAAGAAATCCTTTGCTCTTTTTATATATTTCGTTTTAACAATTCCTTGGTTACTTTTAAGAGTTGTTTTTGGGCTTTTATTTTTGGTAGTTGTTCAATATCGGCCAGTGCTTTTTCGGTGTACTTATTAGCCAATGCTTTAGCTTCCTCAACACCACCATAAGTTAAAACTAATTCTTTGACTTGTAACCGATCTGCGGAGGTCATGTCTCGCTGCTTATCGAGTAGGGGTTTAAAGGCAGCAGGATTTTTTTTCATTGCTAGTAAAAGAGGCAGACTATAGACACCATTGCATAAGTCTTCTAATACAGGTTTGTTGAAAGTTTTAGGGTCTGCTGTGTAATCTAAGATGTCATCTAAAATCTGGAATGTCATTCCGATGTGATGGCCAATTCTACCAGCAAGGCTTACTACATCTTGACTTGCTCCGGCAAAATAAGCCCCTTCTTGACTAGCTAATTGGAAAAGCTCTGCCGTTTTCCCCGAAATAGCAGTTAGGTAACTTTCCACATCTTGTTCTTGATTGAAGTAGAGCTCCATTTGTTCCAATTCGCCAATTAGAATCTGTTTCATGGCTTTGGCATTGATGGTCATGTAAGGAGAATCTTGCATGCTTTCGAGGATTAATTCGAAGAAAATGGTGAAAAGAAAATCACCTGTATATACGGCCACATCTTTTCCGAATTGGGTTTGAATTGTTTTTTGACCTCGTCTAAGCGGAGAATCATCAATGACGTCATCATGAATTAAGGTGGCCATGTGGAGAATCTCTAGAGAGGCAGCAATTTGACGGAGTTGGTCACGATTTTTTTGTTCTTGGTCTCCGAATTGAGAAAAGAAAAAGAAAAAGGCTGGTCTCAGGTATTTTCCCCCGGCTGTACTTAAATCTACAATTGCAGCTTTTATATCCGAATTTCGAACATTGGCACGTTGACCGATTAATTCTACAACGGCATCAATTTCTTTTTGGATTTCTGGAAACTTGTTCCAATAACGTGACATCTATGGTTCTCCTTGCATACTTTTACCTCTCTATTCTACCTTAAATAGAAGGTGATTGCTAGAATAATATTCGGAGAAAAGTATTATTAGCAGGCATAAGCTATTGATAGACTTGGCTTTTGAGGAATTGACAGAGTCAGTTGACATAAAATTGGAATAACAGATAGTTGAGTTTTTTATTAATATTGTGTATATTTTAAGATATATCAAAGATTAAGTGAGGGGTCTTATGGTTTCAATAATTGAAAGAGCTCCTGCAAAAATTAATTTAGGCTTGGATGTGCTTGGTAAGCGGGATGATGGCTATCATGATTTATCAATGGTCATGGTAAGTGTTGATTTATGTGACTATATTACATTGTCAGACAGAGAAGACAATAAGATTGTGATAACTTCTAATTCTCCTAAAATGCCAGTAAATGATAAAAATGATGTCTTTAAAGCAGCTCAACTGATAAAAGCTGATTATGGTATAAAAAAAGGAGTAAGCATCAATTTGGACAAGAAAATTCCAATTTGTGCAGGTATGGGTGGTGGCTCAAGCGATGCAGCGGCGACAATTAGAGGACTCAATAAGCTTTGGCAATTAAATCTAACTAAAGAGGAAATGATTGCAATTGGCAAACGTATTGGCAGTGATGTTCCCTATTGTATTTCAGGTGGCTGTGCTCAGGTTGGCGGCATGGGAGAGCAGGTAGATTGTATAGATGGGAAATTGTCATCTTGGGTTGTTCTGGTTAAGCCTGAATTTGGGATTTCAACGCGAACGATTTTTTCTGAGGTTGATTGTCAAGAAATTTCTCGTGTTGATATTTCTGCCATAATAAATGCTTTAGAAACTAATAACTATCAGGCTTTGATTACTAGCATGGGAAATTCTTTGGAAAATATTAGTATTACAAGAAAGCCATTTATTCAGAAAATAAAAGATAAAATGATTTTTTCGGGAGCAGATGTTGCCTTGATGACTGGGAGTGGACCAACAGTGTTTGCTCTATGTCGGACAGAAAAACAGGCCAATCGGGTCGTCAATAGTCTAAAAGGATTTTGTAAGGAAGTTTATAAAGTAAGAACATTATAGAGGCAATTCATCTTGCTTCTTTGATTTCTTTTTGTTATAATTAACTGGTTAAGAAAATGAGGTGTGTTATGGGGACTTTAGAAAAGAAAATTGATAGCTTGGTTAATCGAATTTTGATGAAGGCTGAAAATCAGCACGAACTATTATTTGGCTCATGCCAAAGTGATGTTAAATTGACAAATACTCAGGAACATATTTTGATGCTCCTGTCACAGGATAAACTGACAAATACTGAATTAGCAAAAAAATTAAATATCAGTCAGGCTGCTGTTACAAAAGCAATTAAAAGTTTAATTAAGCAAGGCATGCTGGCTTCATCTAAGGATGCAGTAGATGCGCGTGTTACCTATTTTGAATTAACTGAACTGGCTATGCCAATTGCCCAAGAACATACACATCATCATGATCAAACACTAGATGTCTATAAGAGACTGCTTGAAAACTTCTCAGAGGAAGAGGAAGCAGTCGTTGAAAAATTCTTGACTGTATTTGCCAAGGAATTAGAAAGGTAAATTTTGAGATATTTAACAGTTGAAAATCTCTCCTTCTATTATGAAAGTGATCCCGTCCTAGAGGGGGTCACTTATCATTTAGACAGCGGAGAGTTTGTTACCTTAACCGGAGAAAATGGTGCCGCGAAATCAACCTTAATTAAAGCGACTCTAGGTATATTGACACCAAAGGTTGGTACAGTAACTTTTTCGAAAACGAATAAAGAAGGAAAAAAACTTCGAATCGCCTACCTACCGCAGCAAGTTGCCAGTTTTAATGCTGGGTTTCCATCAACTGTCTATGAGTTTGTGAAATCAGGACGGTACCCTCGTAATGGTTGGTTCAGACGTCTTACAAAGCATGATGAAGAACATATCAAAGCTAGCTTGGAATCAGTTGGCATGTGGGAAAGTCGTAACAAACGGATTGGTAGTTTATCTGGTGGACAAAAGCAAAGGGTTGTGATTGCACGAATGTTTGCTTCTGACCCTGATGTTTTTGTCCTCGATGAACCGACTACTGGTATGGATAGTGGAACGACTGAAACATTTTATCAGTTAATGAATCATAGTGCACA
Organism: Streptococcus parauberis NCFD 2020; assembly: GCF_000187935.1. NCBI lineage: Bacteria > Bacillati > Bacillota > Bacilli > Lactobacillales > Streptococcaceae > Streptococcus > Streptococcus parauberis. The sequence continues at coordinate 1,829,898 of NZ_AEUT02000001.1, read as the reverse complement.
TAAACATGGTAAAGCTGTTTTAATGATTACCCATGACCCTGAAGAGGTCAAAGATTATGCTGATCGTAATATTCATTTGGTTCGTAATGAAAACCTCCCATGGCGTTGTTTTAATGTCCATGACCAAGAAAGCAAGGAGGTTTAAGTATGTTAGAGATATTATCTTATGATTTTATGCAGAGAGCTGTAATGGCTGTTATCGCTATTAGTATTTTTGCTCCTATACTTGGTATCTTTTTAATTCTGCGTCGCCAAAGTCTAATGAGTGATACACTGAGTCACGTTTCCTTAGCAGGGGTGGCACTTGGCGTGGTCCTGGGTGTTAATCCAACTTGGACAACGATTATTGTCGTAGCGATTGCAGCGGTGGTTCTTGAGTATCTTCGTGTAGTTTACAAGCACTACATGGAAATTTCAACAGCCATTCTCATGTCAATGGGGTTAGCAATCTCGCTCATTATTATGAGCAAATCTTCAAGCAACTCCAATGTTAGCCTAGAGCAGTATCTCTTTGGATCAATCATTACAATTAGCATGGAGCAGGTTATTGCCCTCTTCGTTATAGCTATTCTAATCCTTGTCTTGACTATGCTCTTTATTAGACCCATGTATATTTTGACCTTTGATGAGGATACCGCTTATGTCGATGGCTTACCTGTTAGATTGATGTCAGTTCTGTTTAATGTTGTAACCGGTATAGCTATCGCGTTAACAATCCCCGCGGCAGGAGCCTTACTAGTTTCGACAATCATGGTCTTGCCAGCAAGTATTGCTATGCGAATAGGTAAAAATTTCACTTCCGTGATTTTCTTAGGTATTGGCATTGGGTTTGTCGGTATGACTGCCGGAATCTTCCTGTCCTATTTCTGGGAAACACCAGCAAGTGCCACTATCACAATGATTTTTATCACAATTTTCTTGATTGTGAATATTATCGGGATACTCAAAAAATTAGTTAAATAAAAATGTCCTACCTTGAGGTAGGACATTTTTTCTTGTGATTAATAAGTTAATACAGCGTACTTTTTCTTGCCACGACGGATAACAGTTAATTGTCCATCGATTTTATCTTCATCTTGTAATTGATAGTCTAAATCTTGAAGGCGTTCGCCATTGACATAGATTGCACCATTACTTACATCTTCGCGTGCTTGACGTTTTGATGGGGAGATACCAGCTGTAACTAACATCTCAACAATATTCATATTAGCTTCGGAAGATACATGATAGTTTGGCACATTGCTAAGACCTTGTTTTAATTCACTTGCTGATAATTCTTTGATATTTCCGGCAAAAAGTTGTTCAGTGATTTTGACAGCTTGATCGTAAGCAGCCTTACCATGGACTAGAGTAACAACTTCACAAGCTAATGTTTTTTGAGCTAGACGTTCATGTCGCGCAGCATCAAAAGTTTTTTCGATGGCATTAATTTCGTCTAAGCTTAAGAAAGTAAATATTTTCAAGAAGCGAACAGCATCATCGTCCATTACGTTTAACCAGAATTGGTACATTTCATAAGGAGATGTTTTATCTGCGTCTAGCCATATTGCATTACCTTCAGACTTACCGAACTTTTTACCAGTTGCATCTGTGATTAACGGAACGGTCATAACATGACCGGTCTTGTCTGATTTTCTGCGAAGCAGCTCTGTTCCGGCAGTCATGTTTCCCCATTGGTCAGAACCACCAATTTGGAGAGTGACATTGTGTTTTGCGTTCAATTCGTAGAAGTCATATCCTTGCATGATTTGGTAGGCAAATTCAGTGTATGAAATTCCTGTTTCAATTCTTTTTTTAACAGAATCTTTACTCATCATGTAGTTAACGGTAAAGTACTTACCAACATCTCGGAGGAAGTCGATGAAGCTAATTTGAGAGAACCAATCATAGTTGTTTACAAGTTCAGCTTTGTTGTCACCATTTTCAAAATCAAGGAAATTAGATAGTTGTCCCTTAATTTTGTCACTCCATTCCAAAACAGTTTCTTTGGTTTGAAGGCTACGTTCAGCATCTTTAAATGAAGGATCACCAATTAAACCTGTTGCTCCTCCGACAAGAGCATATGGTTTGTGCCCTGCAAGCTGTAAGCGACGTGAAGTCAAAATCGCCACTAAGTGACCTAGGTGTAAGCTATCAGCTGTTGGATCATAACCTGTATAATAGGATACTTGCCCTTCTGTTAGTGCTTTGACAAGGGCTTCTTCGTCGGTCGTTTGAAAGACCAAGCCACGAGCTTTGAGTTCTTCAAAAATATTCATAGGCTTTCTCCATTTTCTTTTTAGTTACGGAAATCATTATATCAAAAAAAGCAACTGCTATGCAAGCTTTATCAAAGTTTGGTATAATAGAAGTTGAGGTATTTTATAGTGAACCAATTAAAGAAGAAAAAAACAGGTAGAAAGCAAAATCTGGATGCTAAAGATATTAGCTTTGTTGCCTTAAGAACTGCAAAATTACTAACCAATTTTATATATATTACAATCTTCCTATTTGGTATGCTTGGTGCTGGGATGGCTTTTGGCTATTTAGCTAGTCAGATTGACTCGGTTAAAGTTCCTAGTAAGGATAGTTTAGTCAAAGAAGTTAAGACTATCACGATGATTTCACAACTTAAGTATTCAGATGATAGTATGATTTCTCCGATTGATACTGATTTATTGAGAACGCCTGTAGCTAATGATGCTATTTCACCAAATATGAAGAATGCCATTATTTCAACTGAAGATGAAAACTTTAAAGAACATAAAGGTGTTGTTCCCAAGGCAGTCTTTAGGGCAACTCTAGGATCTATCCTAGGTTTAGGAGAATCTAGTGGGGGGTCAACCTTAACTCAGCAGTTAATTAAACAGCAAGTGCTTGGGGATGATCCAACCTTTAAACGTAAATCCAAAGAAATTATTTATGCTTTAGCTTTAGAAAGATATATTAATAAGGATGATATTTTATCTACTTATTTGAATGTCTCTCCTTTTGGTCGTAATAATAAAGGACAAAATATTGCTGGTATCGAAGAAGCTGCTCAAGGGATATTCGGTGTTTCAGCAAAAGATTTAACAGTACCGCAAGCAGCTTTTTTAGCTGGTTTGCCACAAAGTCCAATTGTTTATTCACCTTATTTAGCAACTGGTCAGTTAAAATCTGAAAAAGAAATGTCTTTCGGTATTACACGACAACATAATGTTCTCTATAATATGTATCGGACAGGATTCCTTTCTAAGAAAGATTATGAATCTTATAAAAACTATCAGATTAGTAAAGATTTTAAAAAACCAGAATCTATCAAAATTAATAAGCATGACTATCTTTATTATGCTGTTTTAGAAGATGCTAAAAAAGCCATGTTCACTTATCTTATTAAACGAGATAAAATTTCGCCACGAGATTTGAAAAATGATGAGATAAAAGCCTCTTATGAAGAGATGGCTATGAAAGAGCTACAACAAGGTGGTTACACTGTAAAAACAACAATCAACAAGAATGTATACAATGCTATGCAAGATGCTGTTAACCGATTTGGCGGCTTGCTTGATGATGGCTCTGGTATGGTTCAGGTCGGGAATGTCTTAACCAATAATTCTAATGGAGCAATTATTGGTTTTATTGGCGGACGTGATTATACCATGAACCAAAATAATCATGCTTTCAATACCATGCGTTCTCCAGGATCAAGTATTAAGCCAATTATTGCATATGGCCCTGCTATTGACCAAGGTTTGATGGGGAGTGAAAGTATGCTTTCTAATTACCCGACAACCTATTCTAGTGGACAAAAAATTATGCACGTTGACAGTGAAGGTACGGCAATGATGAATCTTCAGGAAGCTTTAAACACTTCTTGGAATATTCCGGCATATTGGACTGAGAAATTGCTTCGTGATCAAGGTGTTGATGTTGAAGCCTATATGTCTAAGATGGGATATCGAATCAATGATTATTCAATTGAAAGTCTTCCACTTGGCGGAGGTATCGATGTATCTGTTGGAACACAGACAAATGCTTATCAGATGATTGCTAATAATGGTGAGTTTCATGAGCAATATATGGTTGAAAAGATTACTGCTAGTGACGAAACTGTCGTTTACCAACATGAGAAAAAAGGACAACGTGTTTTTTCAGCGCCAACAGCGACAATATTACAGCAATTATTACGTGGTCCAATTGATTCTGGTGCAACTACAACTTTCAAATCACGTTTGAATGGACTTAATCCATCTTTGGGTTCAGTTGATTGGATAGGTAAAACGGGTACTACTGAGAATTATTCTGATGTTTGGCTAATGCTTGCTACTCCAAAAGTAACCTTAGGTGGTTGGGCTGGACATGATAATAATAATTCCTTAACACCGATGGCAGGCTATAATAATAATTCAAATTATATGGCAAATTTAGTAAATGCCATTAACCAAGCAGATCCAAGTTTATTTAAATCAGGAAGATTTGGATTAGACAAAGGTGTAATAAAATCTAATGTCTTGAAAACAACAGGGCTACAACCAGGAACTGTAACAGTCAATGGTCGCCGCATCACACTTGGAGGCCAAACAGTGACTAGTTTATGGGCGAAAAATGGAGCTGGTCCGATGACTTATAAATATGGTATTGGTGGTACGGATGCAGACTATCAAAAAGCTTGGGCAAGTTTCAATATTAGAAAAAAATAGCTTGAATTTTAGTGACAAATAGTGTATAATACTAATAACTATTTGTCGTCCAATCTAGTTGAAATATTGTCCAACTAGGAAGTACAGCAGTTAAATCAAACTGATTCAGTCAGATTTAGCTGCTCTTTTTGTGCCTATTTTTGCTAAATATAGTCATTTGTCATCTATATTTAAAGATTCTAAAAATTCACAATTGGGATAAATTATAAAATTAGACCTATTTGCTATCATGCAAATGTTAAAAAGAAAAAGGAGCTAAAAACTTGGCAGGACATGAAGTTCGATACGGAAAACACCGTACACGTCGTAGCTTTTCAAGAATCAAAGAAGTTCTTGATTTACCAAACTTAATTGAAATTCAAACTGACTCATTCCAAGAGTTTCTTGATGCAGGATTAAAAGAAGTTTTTGAAGATGTATTACCAATTTCAAACTTTACTGACACAATGGAACTTGAATTTGTAGGTTATGAATTTAAAGAACCAAAGTATACTTTAGAAGAAGCTCGTATCCATGATGCAAGTTATTCTGCACCAATCTTTGTTACTTTCCGTTTAGTTAACAAAGAAACTGGTGAAATTAAAACTCAGGAAGTTTTCTTTGGCGATTTCCCAATCATGACTGAAATGGGAACATTCATCATCAATGGTGGTGAACGTATTATCGTATCTCAATTAGTTCGTTCGCCTGGTGTTTACTTTAATGATAAAGTGGACAAAAATGGCAAAATTGGTTATGGTTCAACTGTAATCCCTAACCGTGGTGCATGGTTAGAATTGGAAACTGATGCTAAGGATATTGCTTATACGCGTATCGACCGTACTCGTAAAATTCCATTTACAACACTTGTTCGTGCTTTAGGATTCTCAGGTGACGATGAAATTGTTGATATCTTTGGTGAAAGTGATTTAGTTCGTAATACAATTGAAAAGGATATTCACAAAAACCCAAGTGATTCACGTACTGACGAAGCCCTTAAAGAAATTTATGAGCGCTTAAGACCGGGTGAACCTAAAACTGCTGATAGTTCACGTAGTTTATTGATTGCTCGTTTCTTCGATGCTCGTCGTTATGATTTAGCAGCTGTTGGACGTTACAAAGTCAATAAAAAATTGAACATCAAAACACGTTTGTTGAATCAGACAATTGCTGAAAACTTGATTGATGCTGAAACAGGTGAAATTCTTGTTGAGTCTGGTACAGTAATGACTCGTGAAGTGATTGAATCAATTGAAGAACATATTGATGGAGATTTGAACAAATTTGCATATACACCAAATGATTATGCAGTTGTCACTGAACCCGTAATTCTTCAAAAATTCAAAGTGGTTTCACCAATTGATCCGGATCGTGTTGTTACCTTGATTGGTAATGCCGCTCCTGATGATAAAGTTCGTGCATTGACACCTGCTGATATTCTTGCAGAAATGTCTTATTTCTTAAACCTTTCTGAAGGTATTGGTAAAGTAGATGACATCGACCACCTTGGTAACCGTCGTATTCGTGCCGTTGGTGAATTACTTGCTAACCAATTCCGTATTGGTCTTGCACGTATGGAACGTAACGTTCGCGAACGTATGTCTGTTCAAGATAACGATGTTTTAACACCACAACAAATTATTAATATTCGTCCTGTAACTGCTGCGGTTAAAGAATTCTTTGGTTCTTCTCAGTTGTCACAGTTTATGGACCAACATAATCCATTGTCTGAGCTTTCTCATAAACGTCGTTTATCAGCCTTAGGCCCTGGTGGATTGACTCGTGACCGTGCAGGGTATGAAGTACGTGACGTACATTACACTCACTATGGTCGTATGTGTCCAATTGAAACTCCTGAAGGACCAAATATCGGTTTGATTAATAACTTGTCATCATTTGGTCACTTGAACAAGTATGGCTTTATTCAAACGCCTTATCGTAAGGTTGATCGTTCTACTGGTATCGTTACTAGCGAAATCGTCTGGTTAACAGCTGATGAGGAAGATGAGTTCACAGTTGCACAGGCAAATTCAAAACTAAATGAAGATGGCACATTTGCGGAAGAAATTGTAATGGGTCGTCACCAAGGTAATAACCAAGAGTTCTCTGCAAGTATTGTTGACTTTGTTGACGTTTCTCCTAAACAGGTAGTTGCTGTTGCGACAGCATGTATTCCTTTCTTGGAAAACGATGACTCAAACCGTGCCCTTATGGGTGCCAACATGCAACGTCAGGCTGTTCCATTGATTAATCCAAAATCACCATTTGTTGGTACTGGTATGGAATATCAAGCAGCTCATGACTCAGGAGCTGCCGTTATTGCTCAATACAGTGGTAAAGTTGTTTTCTCAGATGCTGAGAAAGTAGAAGTTCGTCGTGAAGATGGCTCTCTAGATGTTTACCATATTACAAAATTCCGTCGTTCAAACTCTGGTACAGCCTATAACCAACGCACACTTGTTAAAGCTGGCGATATCATTGAAAAAGGTGACTTCATTGCTGATGGACCTTCAATGGAAAATGGAGAAATGGCACTTGGACAAAACCCAGTCGTAGCCTATATGACTTGGGAAGGTTATAACTTCGAGGATGCTGTCATCATGAGTGAACGTCTTGTCAAAGAAGATGTTTATACATCAGTTCACTTAGAAGAATTTGAATCAGAAACTAGAGATACAAAGCTCGGCCCTGAAGAAATTACACGTGAAGTACCAAACGTTGGTGAAGAAGCTCTTAGAGATCTTGACGAAATGGGGATTATCCGTATTGGTGCTGAAGTTAAAGAAGGCGATATTCTTGTAGGTAAAGTTACACCTAAAGGTGAAAAAGACTTGTCTGCTGAAGAACGTCTATTGCATGCAATCTTTGGTGATAAATCTCGTGAAGTTCGTGATACATCACTTCGTGTTCCTCACGGTGGAGATGGTATCGTTCGTGATGTTAAAATCTTTACACGTGCTAACGGAGATGAATTACAATCAGGCGTAAACATGTTAGTTCGTGTTTACATTGCCCAAAAACGTAAAATCAAAGTTGGAGATAAAATGGCTGGTCGTCACGGAAACAAAGGGGTTGTTTCTCGTATCGTTCCTGTGGAAGACATGCCTTATTTACCAGACGGAACACCAGTTGATATCATGTTGAACCCTCTTGGGGTACCTTCACGTATGAACATTGGACAAGTTATGGAACTCCACCTTGGTATGGCTGCTCGTAATTTAGGAATTCACATTGCAACACCAGTCTTTGACGGTGCTACTGCCGATGACCTTTGGGAAACAGTTATAGAAGCTGGCATGGATTCAGATGCTAAAACAGTTCTTTATGATGGCCGTACAGGTGAACCATTTGATAACCGCGTTTCTGTTGGTGTCATGTATATGATTAAACTTCACCACATGGTTGATGATAAACTTCATGCGCGTTCTGTTGGGCCATACTCACTCGTTACACAACAGCCTCTTGGTGGTAAAGCACAATTTGGTGGACAACGTTTTGGTGAGATGGAAGTTTGGGCCCTTGAAGCCTATGGAGCTTCAAATGTTCTTCAAGAAATCTTGACTTACAAGTCAGATGATGTAACTGGACGTTTGAAAGCTTATGAAGCTATTACAAAAGGTAAACCAATTCCAAAACCAGGTGTTCCAGAATCATTCCGCGTGCTTGTAAAAGAATTACAATCTCTAGGTCTTGATATGCGTGTCCTTGATGAAGATGATAACGAAGTTGAACTTCGTGATCTTGACGAAGGTGAAGATGATGACGTGATGCACGTTGATGATCTTGAAAAAGCACGTGAAAAACAAGTTCAAGAAACTCCAGTTCCAGAAACAACTGAAGTAGCTGAAACAACTGAAGACTAAGAATAATAACATTGAAGTGAATTTACTAGACTAGAGCAGGAGCTCTAGTAACTAGTAAAATGATAAAACGAAGAAAGGTAAAACTAGTGGTTGACGTAAATCGTTTTAAAAGTATGCAAATCACATTAGCTTCACCAAGTAAAGTCCGTTCATGGTCTTACGGGGAAGTTAAGAAACCTGAAACAATCAACTACCGTACGTTAAAACCAGAACGTGAAGGTCTATTTGACGAAGTCATCTTTGGCCCAACAAAAGACTGGGAATGTGCGTGTGGTAAATACAAACGTATCCGTTATAAAGGAATCGTTTGTGACCGTTGTGGTGTAGAAGTAACTCGTGCCAAAGTTCGTCGTGAACGTATGGGACATATTGAGTTGAAAGCACCTGTATCTCATATTTGGTATTTCAAAGGAATTCCATCACGTATGGGACTAACATTGGATATGAGTCCTCGTGCCTTGGAAGAAATTATTTACTTCGCAGCATATGTTGTTATTGATCCAATGGACACACCTCTTGAACCTAAATCACTTTTAACAGAACGTGAATATCGTGAAAAAGTTCAAGAATATGGTTATGGATCATTCATCGCAAAAATGGGTGCCGAAGCTATTCAAGATCTCTTGAAACGTGTTGATTTACCAGCAGAAATTGCTGAGTTAAAAGAAGAACTTAAATCAGCATCTGGTCAAAAACGGATTAAAGCTGTTCGTCGTTTAGATGTTCTTGATGCCTTTAACAAATCTGGTAATAAACCTGAGTGGATGGTTCTTAACATCTTACCAGTTATCCCACCAGATTTGCGTCCGATGGTTCAATTAGATGGTGGCCGTTTTGCTGCGTCTGACTTGAATGACTTGTATCGTCGTGTTATCAACCGTAACAACCGTCTTGCTCGTTTATTAGAACTAAATGCCCCAGGTATTATCGTTCAAAATGAAAAACGTATGTTACAAGAAGCAGTTGATGCTTTGATTGATAATGGTCGTCGTGGTCGTCCAATTACAGGACCAGGAAGTCGTCCATTGAAATCTTTAAGTCATATGCTTAAAGGTAAACAAGGTCGTTTCCGTCAAAACTTGCTTGGTAAACGTGTTGACTTCTCAGGACGTTCAGTTATCGCAGTTGGTCCAACTCTTAAAATGTACCAATGTGGTGTACCACGTGAAATGGCAATCGAACTCTTCAAACCATTTGTTATGCGTGAAATTGTTGTTCGCGAATTCGCAGGTAACGTAAAAGCTGCTAAACGTATGGTTGAACGTGGAGATGAACGCATTTGGGATATTCTTGAAGATGTTATTAAAGAACACCCAGTTCTACTTAACCGCGCACCGACTCTTCACAGACTTGGTATTCAAGCATTTGAACCAGTTCTGATTGATGGTAAGGCACTTCGTCTTCACCCACTTGTGTGTGAAGCCTACAATGCCGATTTCGATGGTGACCAAATGGCCATCCACGTACCACTTTCAGAAGAAGCGCAAGCTGAGGCTCGTCTATTGATGCTTGCAGCGGAGCATATTCTTAACCCTAAAGATGGTAAACCAGTTGTTACACCTTCACAGGATATGGTTTTAGGTAATTATTACCTTACTATGGAAGATCCAGGTCGCGAAGGCGAAGGAATGATCTTCAAGGACTTAGATGAAGCTGTTATGGCTTATCAAAATGGCTTTGCCCATTTACATAGTCGTGTAGGTATTGCAGTTGAAAGTATGCCTAACAAACCTTGGAAAGATAGTCAAAGAAATAAAATTTTAGTAACAACAGTTGGTAAAATCTTGTTCAATGCTATCATGCCTGAAGACCTTCCTTATTTAAATGAACCAAACAATGTGAATTTAACTGAAGGTACTCCAGACAAATACTTCCTTGAACCTGGTAAAGAAATTCAAGAATTAATTGATTCATTAGAAATCAATGTACCATTCAAGAAGAAAAACCTAGGAAACATTATCGCTGAAACCTTTAAACGTTTCCGTACAACAGAAACTTCAGCATTCCTTGACCGTCTTAAAGATTTAGGTTACTATCATTCAACACTCGCTGGTTTGACAGTGGGTATTGCCGATATCCCTGTAATTGATAATAAAGTTGAGATTCTTGAAGCTGCTCACCATCGCGTTGAAGAAATCAACAAAGGTTTCCGTCGTGGTTTGATGACTGATGAAGATCGTTATGTTGCCGTTACAACAACATGGCGTGAAGCAAAAGAGGCTCTTGAAAAACGCTTAATTGAAACTCAAGATCCTAAGAACCCTATCGTTATGATGATGGACTCAGGAGCCCGTGGTAATATCTCAAACTTCTCACAGCTTGCTGGTATGCGTGGTTTGATGGCTGCTCCGAATGGTCGCATTATGGAACTTCCTATCCTCTCAAACTTCCGTGAAGGTTTGACCGTTTTGGAAATGTTCTTCTCAACTCACGGTGCTCGTAAGGGGATGACCGATACAGCCCTTAAAACAGCCGATTCGGGTTACCTTACTCGTCGTTTGGTGGACGTGGCTCAGGATGTTATTATCCGTGAAGATGATTGTGGAACAGACCGTGGTCTACTTATCAAAGCTATTACAGATGGTAAAGAAGTTACAGAAACTCTTGAAGAACGTTTACAAGGTCGTTATACTCGTAAATCAGTAAAACATCCTGAAACTGGCGAAGTACTTATCGGAGCTGATCAATTAATTTCTGAAGACATCGCACGCAAAATTGTTGAAGCTGGTGTTGAAGAAGTTACAATCCGTTCAGTATTTACATGTGCAACACGTCATGGTGTATGTCGTCACTGTTATGGTATTAACCTTGCAACTGGTGATGCGGTTGAAGTTGGTGAAGCAGTTGGTACAATTGCTGCCCAATCAATCGGTGAACCTGGTACACAGCTTACAATGCGTACCTTCCATACGGGTGGTGTTGCGTCAAATACCGATATTACTCAAGGTCTTCCTCGTATCCAAGAAATCTTTGAAGCACGTAACCCTAAAGGGGAAGCTGTTATCACAGAAGTTAAAGGTAAAGTGGTTGATATTGAAGAAGATGCTTCTACACGTACTAAGAAAGTATTTGTTGAAGGCAAAACGGGTAAAGGTGAATATGTTGTACCATTTACAGCTCGTATGAAAGTTGAAATTGGTGATGAGATTAATCGTGGAGCTTCACTAACTGAAGGTTCTATTCAACCTAAACGTTTGTTAGAAGTTCGTGATACACTGTCAGTTGAAACATATCTATTGGCTGAAGTACAAAAAGTATATCGTAGCCAAGGGGTTGAAATCGGAGATAAACACGTTGAAGTAATGGTTCGCCAAATGCTTCGTAAAGTTCGTGTTATGGATCCAGGTGATACTGAATTGTTACCAGGAACACTACTGGATATTGCTGACTTCACTACTGCTAACAAAGATATTGTTATCGCTGGTGGAATCCCTGCAACTTCTCGTCCAGTTCTTATGGGTATTACTAAAGCCTCACTTGAAACTAACTCATTCTTATCTGCTGCTTCATTCCAAGAGACAACACGTGTTCTTACAGATGCTGCAATTCGTGGTAAGAAAGACCATCTACTTGGTCTTAAAGAAAATGTTATTATTGGTAAAATCATTCCAGCTGGTACTGGTATGGCTCGTTATCGTAACATTGAACCACAAGCAATGAATGAAGTTGAAATTATTGAAGAACCTGTTTCAGAAGAAATTGTGGTTACTGAAAACTAATGAAAAAGAGTCTATTGACTCTTTTTTATTTTCTTCGTGAGCAGAAACTTTTTAAAAAGCCTACTATTTAGCTATAATATACTAAAGAGAAGGAAAAATGTATATGTATGAAGTAATAAAAATGTATGGTGACTGGGAACCTTGGTGGTTCATTGACGGTTGGAGAGATGATATTATCTATCAAAAAGAATATGAAAAATGGGAAGATGCTTTAGCTGATTTTCAAAATCAGTGGAATCACTTAAAGGAAACTTACCCAAGTATTCATAGTCAGAAAAATTTACTAGCTACTTTTTGGCAAGAAAGTGAAAAGAAATGGTGTGAAGATTGTGCTGATGATTTACAACAATACCATTCTATTTTACTTTTAAAAAATAATGACATTATCCCACTTGAAAAAAATATTGCTTCCTTCGAACAGCGTAATGATATCCCACCAGTACCATTTATTTGTAAATTAAGACTAAAAAAAAGTTAACTTATTATTAATAAGTTAACTTTTTTTCGAATAAATTGATAAGGAGGTAAATAATGATCCAAGGTTTGGGTAAGCAAATAATAAGTGAAGCGATGGAGTTGCAAGTTCAAGATATCTATATTTTACCTGAAGAGAATGGGTATCAATTGTTTTTCCGAATTCATGATGAAAGGCAAAAATTAGAAAATTTTCAAACAAGTCAATTACAACAATTAATGAGTCATTTTAAGTTTTTGGCTGGTATGAATGTTGGCGAAAAAAGAAGGTGTCAGTTAGGTTCTTGTAATTATGATATAGATGATTCTATATCAATCTCATTAAGACTTTCTACAGTTGGTGATTATCGTGGGCGTGAAAGTATGGTTATTCGTATTCTTTATCCTTATCAAGAGAATCAAACCTATTGGGAGGATATGGATGAAAAAATTAATCAATTTATAATCGGACGTGGACTCTATCTTTTTGCTGGACCAGTTGGATCAGGTAAAACAAGTCTAATGTATAGACTTATTGAGAAAAATTTCCATGACAGGCAAGTGATTACGATTGAGGATCCAGTTGAAATAAAGAATCCCAAATTCTTACAATTACAAGTTAATGATAGTATTGGAATGACTTATGATAATCTCATAAAGTTATCTCTGCGTCATCGACCGGATATTTTAGTAATTGGTGAAATTCGAGATAGGGAGACTGCACAGGCTGTGATTAGAGCAAGTTTAACAGGAATTATGGTCTTTTCAACAGTACATGCAAAAAGTATTCCAGGGGTATATTATCGCCTTTTAGAATTAGGAATTAATCAAAATGAATTAGAAAACGCCTTAAGATTAATAGTTTATCAAAGATTAATGGGAGGGAAAGGTTTAATTGATTTTACTAACAAAAACTATATTAGTCATTCGCATGAAAAATGGAATCAAGCTATTGATCAGTTGGTTGCAAAAGGACATTTCCCTGAAGAAAAAGGGGAAAAAGAAAAGATTATCAAGTAAAAAACAATATCAACTTATCCAATTGTTACATAATCTCCAAGCAAGCGGATTTAATTTAGTTGAAATGGTATCTTTTCTGAAGAAAAGTAAATTAATATCTGAAGAGCAGGTTAAAATTATGGAATTTCACATGCTCAATGGTAGTAGTTTATCAAAAATCATGCTTGATTTAGGTTACCCAGATAGTATTATAACTCAATTGAGTTTAGCAGAATTACATGGGAATATTTTGGGGAGTCTTGAAAATATAGAAACATACCTTTTGCAAGTGAATCATATTAAAAAGAAAACTTTCGAAGTGGTAATGTATCCACTTGTATTACTATTTTTTCTAACAACTATACTACTTGGTTTGAGACAATATTTATTGCCTTCGCTTAATGAGGAAGGTCCACTTATGTTCCTACTAACCTATTTTCCTCACCTTTTAATAATCCTAATTGTGATAATCCTCTTTGTCTCTATAGTAGTTATTTATAAATGGCGACGCAGTTCACCACTCAAGCTAATTAGCCAAATTAGTCGATTGCCTTTAATAGGATACGTCATCCAGTTATATATGACAGCCTTCTATGCTCGAGAATGGGGAAATTTATTAGATCAGGGGCTTGAATTAAGTACGATTTTGTCTGTTATGAGTAAGGAAAAATCACTTTTGGTACGGGAAATAGGTATAGAAATGAATAGTGCTTTTGTAGAGGGGATTCCGTTTGAGCAAAAGGTACTAGATTATCCATTTTTTAAAAATGAATTGAGTTTAATTATTTCATATGGACAAGTTAAATCAAAATTAGGGAAGGAGTTAGAAATATATTCTCAAAATACATGGGAGTCTTACTTCAGGTTCCTCATACAACTTACTCAGCTGATTCAACCAATTGTATTTTTAGCAGTTGCTCTAATTATTGTCATGATTTATGCAGCAATGCTATTGCCAATTTATCAAAATATGGGAGGAAATTTATGAAAAAATTTATTATTAATTTTAAAAACAAATCAGTACAAGCATTCACTCTTTTAGAGATGCTAATGGTTATTCTTATTATTTCTATACTGATGCTCTTATTTATTCCAAATTTAAACAAACAAAAAGAAAAAGTCTTGAATACCGGAGGAGAGGCTCTAGTTAAAATAGTTGAAAATCAAGCTGAACTCTATGCATTGAATAATGCTGGCAAAGTGCCATCATTAAATGATTTAAAGAGCAATGTAAATTTAACAGAAAAGCAAATAACCGCTTATAATGATTATTATAAAAAACACAGTGATAAAATCCCAAATGTTAAATAAGGAAGTATCAGCGTTTACCTATTTTGAATCTTTACTATGTCTAGTAATTACTTGTTTTTCAGTTATTATATTGACAACAAGTGTGGGTACAGTATTTGAAAAAGTTACAAATAATCTATTCTATATTGAATTTGAAAATTTTTATCGGCATAGTCAAAAAATTTCCATACTAAAACGGGTTGCAGGAACAATGGTATTTAAGGAAAAATCAATTTCATATCACAATGAAACAATTACCTTACCAGATACAATCAGACTTGGATTTGTTAACAAGGTAAAGATAAACCAGTTTGGTGGAAATCATTCTCTTGCTAAAATAAATTTTATTAGTTCGGATGAAACTGTTACTTATACTCTAAATTTAGGAAGTGGTACTTATAAAAAAACAAAAAATTAAAGGTTATATCCTTTTTGAAAGTCTTCTTGCTTTAGGTATTCTTGTTTATATTGTATTAGTTATTTTAGGCGCAATTGAGCAATATCAACAACTTCATAATCGGTACATACAGGAAGAAGAGGCTCTAAATGCTGCAATATCAGCTATTCAGACTCAAAAGGACAGTCTGGCTATTAATAATGTAGAAATTATTGTTCATTCAACAGCAAAGGAAATGAGAGTCAATGACAAAAGTAAAGAGTTGTTTCATGTTACAAAAATTAGTGACTAAGGGTTTTACCTTATTTGAAGCCTTAATTGCACTTTTAGTTATCTCTGGATCTCTACTGGTTTATCAAGGTTTAACTAAGTCAACGTTTGCCAATATGAACTATCTAAGTCAAAGTGATCAAGATAGTTGGCTCTTATTTGCAAATCAGTTTAGAGCTGAATTGGAAGGTTCACAATTTATTGAAATTAAAGGAAAAAAAATGCTTGTTAAAAAAGATGAAAAGGTAGTTTCTTTTAGATTAACTGAAAAAAATGACTTTAGAAAATCGGCGGCTAGTGGGAAAGGCTTAAATCCAATGTTGTTAAACTTACAGGATATTCAAATGACGACAGTAAATCACCAACTAACTCTTCATTTGATCTGGCAAAGTGGCCTGGAAAGGGATTTTATCTATGCATTTGAGAAGCCAAGTTAAAGCAGGAGTTCTCTTATATTCACTTTTGATGGCTTCAATTTTCATATTAATTGTTCAGGTTTACATTATTCAGAGCAACCGACTACAAGTTGAACATCAAGCTCATCTTGCAATTGCTAAGGCTTATGCAATGGCTGAAATGACAAAGTCTTCTCGTTCTGACAAACAGAATGGACAAATCTCATTTAATACAGGTACTGTAAAATATTCTAATAAAAATGATCAACTTCATATGCAAATTAATGTGGAAGGAGGTTTTGATTATCACTTTAGTTATGGCAATCAAAAACAAGAAAATCTAGAAAAAAACTCATTAATTGAAGATAACCAAAATCCAAATATACCAAGTAAAAAGAGAAAAGTTCGAAAAGAAAAACCATCAACAAACCAAGAGGAGAGGCAAGGTAAAGTCAAAGATCATACAGTATAATTTGAAAAAGATGATGAGGATAAGATATTATCAGTTGTTGAATAATTGGTAATATGAAAAGAATAATGAAATTTATTGAAATTATAAAGCAAGATTACTAACTGAAAGAAACTTCCTTTTCAATTAAGGCTTATTTTGTTATGATAGAATTATGAATTTTGAAAAAATAGAAAAAGCCTTTGAGCTTATTTTAGAGAATAGTCAGCTTATTGAAACGGACTTACATACACATATTTATGATGCAATTATTGAACAAAATTCCTACTTATTGGGTGCAAAAGGGGCAAACAAACAAGTTGAAGGAAATATTCAAGCATTAAAAGAATTACACTTAACAAAAGAAGAATGGCGACGTGCCTTTCAATTTGTATTTATTAAGGCCTCACAGACCGAGAGATTGCAAGCCAATCATCAATTTACTCCAGACAGTCTTGGTTTTATCTTGCTCTATATGATGGAGACTTTAGTATCTAATCATTCATTTGATTTATTAGAAATTGGTAGTGGAACTGGTAATTTGGCTCAAACTATCTTAAACAATACGAGTAAGTCTATTGACTATCTTGGTATTGAGCTGGATGACTTGCTTATCGATTTATCAGCAAGTATTTCTGAAATAATGGATTCTTCTGCAAAATTTTTACAGGAAGATGCTGTGAGACCACAAATTCTTAAAGTAAGTGATGTTATCATTAGTGACTTACCAGTTGGTTATTACCCAAATGACGATATAGCAAGTCGTTATAAAGTAGCTAGTAAGGAAGAGCATACTTATGCTCACCATTTATTAATGGAACAGTCATTGAAGTATCTAAAAGAAGGTGGTTATGCTATATTTTTAGCTCCAACTAATATTTTAACTAGTCCACAAAGCGATCTGTTGAAGCAATGGTTAAAAAACTATGCCCAGGTTATGGCAGTTGTTACTTTACCTGAAACGATGTTTGGCAATCCAAATAATGCCAAGTCGATTTTTGTCTTAGGAAAAACGAAAAATCAAGCGGTTGAAACATTTGTCTTTCCAATTACTAACATTCAATCCACAGAGCTTATTCAAGATTTCATGAACAAGTTTAAAAATTGGAAACTTGCTAATGTCATTTCATAGAATTTTTGATATAATAGTAGAGCATTACAGAAAACGATTACAAGCGAGGTAAAACATGTCAAAAACAATTGCAATTAATGCTGGTAGTTCAAGTCTTAAATGGCAACTATATCAAATGCCTGAAGAAACAGTTCTTGCACAAGGAATTATTGAACGTATTGGATTAGAAAATTCAATTTCAACTGTTAAGTTTAATGGTCAAAAAGAAGAAGATATTACTGATATTCCAGATCATTCAACAGCAGTTAAAATTTTATTGAATGATTTAATTCATTTAGGGATTATTGCATCTTATGATGAAATTACAGGCGTTGGTCACCGTATTGTGGCTGGTGGTGAATATTTCACGGATTCAGTATTAGTTGATGAAAAAGTTGTCGAACGAGTTGAAGAATTAGCAGCTTTGGCACCATTACATAACCCAGGTGCAGCAGCAGGTATTCGTGCTTTCCGCGAAATCTTACCGGATATCACAAGTGTATGTGTCTTTGATAATGCTTATCATATGACAATGCAAAAACATACTTACTTATATCCAATCCCACAAAAATATTATACTGAACATAAAGTTCGTAAATACGGTGCACACGGAACTAGTCATAAGTATGTTGCCAATGAAGCAGCAAAAATGTTAAACCGTCCTGTTGAAGAATTAAAGATCATTACTGCTCATATTGGTAACGGTGTTTCAATAACTGCTAATTACCATGGAGAGTCTGTTGATACATCAATGGGATTCACTCCACTAGCAGGTCCAATGATGGGAACTCGTTCAGGTGATATTGACCCTGCAATTATTCCTTATATCATTGAACGTGATCCAGAATTAAAAGATGCAGCTGATGCCGTAAATATGCTTAATAAAAAGTCTGGTTTAGGTGGCGTATCTGGTATTTCAAGTGACATGCGTGATATTGAAGCTGGACTACAAGAACATAATCCAGAGGCTGTGTTGGCTTACAATATGTTTATCGATCGTATTAAAAAATATATTGGTCAATATTTTGCAGTTTTAAATGGAGCTGATGTGCTTGTCTTTACAGCAGGTATGGGTGAAAATGCACCATTAATGCGTCAAGACGTTATTGCTGGTATGTCGTGGTTTGGTATGGAACTAGATACTGAGAAAAATGTATTTGGTTACCGTGGTGAAATCTCTACTCCGGATTCAAAAGTTAAAGTACTTGTTATTTCAACTGATGAAGAGTTATGTATTGCCCGTGACGTTGAACGTCTACGCCAAAAATAAGAAACAAGAAAACACATTATTCTTAATGTGTTTTTTATTTTTCTCTTGACAAAAAATGTAAAGTCAACTATACTATAAATGTAAAGTTAAGTTGACATAAAAGGGGAAATATGAAAAATAATCTTCAAGAACTCCGCAAAGAAGGTAAAATAAGTCAATCAGATTTAGCTGAACAAGTTGGAGTTACAAGGCAGACGATTATCTCACTAGAAAAAGGTCGCTACAATGCATCTTTAGAATTAGCCTTTAAATTATCAAAGTATTTTCATGTGGGTATTGAAGATATTTTTATCTATGAAGAAGAGGGATTAGAAAATGATTAAAGGATTAGTTAATGTGTTAACAGGTAAGAAAACACTTGAAGATTATAAAAAATCAATTCAATTTTGGTCTATTCTTTTATTTTTTATTGCATCACTTACATTAATTATAAATGGAAAACTGCATCTTACTTCGTTTGGTAAAGGGGTTTTAATTGGTGTAGCATTAGCCTTGTTCGTTTTAATTGGTAGAAATTACTATTTATTAGGTAATGAAAAGAAATTAAAAGAAGCTTACTTAAGTGCCTATGATGAAAGAAATCAGCAAATTTTTTTAGTAGCCAGTGCTTTTGCCTTGAGTTTGCAAGCAATAATCGTTAGTATAGGATTAATCCTATTTGCTTTCTGGTCAATTGAATGGTCAATCATTGGTTTTCTGATCATTGATTTGTATGTCTTATTGATCAGTTTCATAGGAACTAAAATAATTTTAGATAAAGTCATATAGGAGGTTTCATGGATACAGCTCTATCAAAAATTAAGTGGTTTTTTATTGCTCTGGGGATTGTTGTTGTCGAGCAATTACCAATTCTATTGGTAAAAAAAGGCCAACCACTATGGCAAGTTTTAGCCATTTCAAGTATATTATTAATTATCACTGGGCTAACTTATTATTTTGCGAAAAAATCGGAACTGCTAGAAAATAAACTCATTTCAGATGGTGATTCTGCCATCCTTTGGATAGGGCTGGGTTTTGCAGCATTAACGATCACCAAATTCATAGGTGGTATGGTTCTATTTTTAGAACACGGAGCTAATGCTAACACAGCTAACCAGGCGGCTTTAGTACAGGCTGGTCTGCATCCGATCTTGCTCTTCATTCTAGCAGCAATAGTTGCACCGGTCGTTGAAGAGACAGTCTTTCGTGGCATTATCTTTGGGAAACTCTTTGGTAGTGAATCCTATCTTGGCTTAGTTGTCAGCAGTTTGCTGTTTGGTGGTCTACACATGCCATCAGACATCGGCAGTTGGATTATTTATGCTGGTATGGGACTGGTTTTAGGCTTCGTTTATCATAAAACTAGAAATTTAAGCTATTGCATGATTATCCATTTTATCAACAATGGCTTAGCTGTTGTTCTCATGCTCTTGCTCCCTCATATAACATAAAAAAACCTTGTAAATTTTACAAGGTTTTTGCTTTTTCGATTGTTTTGTCAATTGCAGAGCTGACAGTTGAAGTCAGACCTTTTTCTTCAAGTTCCATTAGACCAGCAATTGTAGTTCCGCCGGGGCTACAAATCTTATCAATTAAGTCGTTAGGGCTATCATTGCCAACTAATAACTGTTGGGCACTGGCCTGAACAGTTTCAGCTACGATTGCTAAAGCTTTGTCCTTTGGCAATCCATGTTTAACCCCGGCCTTTGCCATGGCTTCGATGAAGAGGTAGATGTAAGCAGGGCTAGAGCCGGCTAATGCAGTAAAAGTATCAAAGTCCTTCTCATCGATAATAAAAGTCGAACCAAAACTATCAGTAATCTCTTTAGCAGTTTCTAACAGATTATCTGACACCCAATCGTTGGCTGTTAAAGCAGTTGTAGATTGCAAAATCTGAGCATTCATGTTGGGCATAATTCGAATCACAGGTAGATCAGAACCAACAAGTTGACTGATCCGCTCTAAACTTAAACCAGCAGCCATTGATAAAACAGTTTGCTTGAAATGTAAGGGGCTGAGCACTGATTCAAACATCTGGGGTTTTATGCCTAAGACAATTAAATCCACTTGATCAATTAAATCTTGATGTGAGTCGGCATAGTTTAGATTGAGCTGTCTCGCTAATTCTTTTGAGCGATCCAAGGAAGAACCAGAGATGAGGATCTCATGCTCGGTCTTTTTCAAACCTTGGATAATAGCGCTAGCCATTTTTCCGACTCCGATAAATCCAATTTTCATAGGTCTACCTTCTAGTATTTCTTAATTAAATCAACAGTTGAGCGGTCAAGTTTTTTAATAATGGCTTGTAAATAAGCTTGTGCTTCAAGGAAATCATCCATAGCATAAAGCGTTTGATGTGAGTGGATGTAACGGGCACAAACACCAATTGTAGTTGATGGAACGCCGCCATTTTTAAGGTGTGCAGCACCAGCATCAGTACCACCTTTTGCACAGTAGTATTGGTATTTGACACCAGCTTCTTCAGCTGTTGTTAAAAGGAAATCACGCATATTTTTGAGCATGATATGGCCAGGGTCATAGAAACGTACTAATGTGCCTTCTCCAATAGCTCCTTGATTACCTGAGATATCACCTGCAGGTGAGCAGTCAACGGCAAAGAAAAGTTCAGGATCAAATTTAGTAGTGGAAACATGAGCTCCACGTAGACCAACTTCTTCTTGAACATTAGCACCCGCAATTAGGGTATTTCCTAATTCTTCTCCCTTAAGACTTTCCAGTAACTCAGAGACCATTAAGACACCATATCGGTTATCCCACGCTTTTGAAATGATATTCTTTTTATTTGCTGTTAAAATGGTTTCAGACTGTGGCACGATGATATCACCTGGTGTAATTCCGAAGCTTTCAGCCTCTTCCTTGTTAGCAAAGCCACCGTCGAATGTGATATCACTGATAGCTGGGAGACCTGCAGAGCCATTTCCTCCGCGTAAAAAGTGAGGGGGAACAGAACCAGAAATAACTGGAATGGCTTGTCCTCGGCGAGTATAGAGGGTGAAGCGTTGGGAACTCACAACTAATGGATTCCATCCACCGATCCCAACAACATTGAAAGTCCCGTTAGCATTGATTTGACTAACCATAAAGCCGACTTCATCCATGTGAGCAGCGACTAAAATACGTGGGGCATCACTTGCTTTGCTTTCTTTAATACCGAAAATTCCTCCAAGACCGTCTGTTTCGACACGATCAACCAAGGGGGTCATTTTTTGACGCAAAAAATCACGGACATTATGCTCATAGCCAGCAATGCCATCAAGTTCGGTTAATTCTTTAATTTTAGAAAATAATTCTGTCATTATTACACTTCCTTTATCTATTAAGGGATTTCCCTATTATCATTATATATTTTACCATTTTTATAGCAGAAAAGCCCTATAAATATAGATTAGTAGTGTAAGGTGAAAAGAAAATAGAGGAGAATTACTAATGAAAAAAGAAGAAAGATGGTGGCACAAAATATGGAAATTTGTGTTTCGTTTGTACAAGCAATAAGTTGACTACATAATTGGGACATTGGGCCTCCTTTTTATGACTAACTTACCTAAATTACAATTAAATGTCAATATTTTAACCAAAAACTAATATAAAGAAATTTTTCATTTATCATTCTAGACTCAGACCTATCCCAAATACTCCATTTTATGATAAAATATAGGATATGACTAATAGAAAACAAAAAGGTATTTCTGGGTTAGTAGGGCTATCAGCAGTTGCAGTGACAGCCCTAGTACTCAAGGAAAAATACCAAGAAAACAGAAGACTAAAAATCACAAATGAGATTCGTCAGTATTTTTCTGATTTAGGAGAAATTGATGTTCTTTATATCAATGACTATTCCTCAAGTTTTAGGGTTATTAATGGAGGAGTCGTCATGGCTGATAGCAGAGCTTACCAATTTACCTATAGTCGGGGCGATATTGTCTTTCAGGAGGAAAAATAATGATTATTCCAAAAAACTATGAAGAAATCGCTGAATTGCTTGAAAAGAAAGAAAAACTATTGCTTTTCTTTACTGCCGATTGGTGCCCAGATTGCCAATTTATATATCCAGTCATGCCAGAAATTGAATCAGAAAATCAAGAGTTAACCTTTGTCCGTTTAGATCGCGATGATTTTATGGATCTTGCACAAAAGTGGAATATTTTTGGCATTCCAAGCTTTTTAATCATTGAAAATGGACAAGAGAAGGCGAGACTGGTTAATAAATTAAGAAAAACTAAAGCTGAAATTAATCAGTTCATTTCAAGTAACAAGTAAGGAATAGGAAGAAAAATGATATTTGCTTATAATAAAGAACAAGTCGGTGATGTCTTGATGGTCATCTTAGAAGACACTAAAGATATCAAACGTTCTGTTGAACGTAAGGGACAAGTTGCCCGAATTACTGCTGATGAAACTGGCAAGACGCTTGCTTGGAATATCTTTGATGTCTCTAGCTTGATTAAGGTTGAAGGAAACGGCCAAGTTTTCCCAAGTCGAGAAGAACTTGATCGTTTAAATCAAGAATTAGCAAAAGAAGGATTTGAAGAAAGATTAACTGAGACAGTGTCTCCTGTGTTTGTTATTGGACAAATTACAGAAATGGTAGCTCATCCTGACAGTGATCACCTCAATATTTGCCAAGTGGCCATCGGAGAAGATAAAACAGTCCAAATCGTAGCAGGAGCACCAAATGCAGCTCTTGGTTTGAAGACGATTGTCGCCTTACCAGGCGCAATGATGCCAAGCGGCAGCCTTATTTTCCCTGGCAAACTACGAGGACAAGACAGCTATGGGATGATGTGCTCTCCACGTGAATTGGCACTTCCAAATGCCCCGCAAAAACGTGGCATCATCGAACTTGATGATAGTGCAGTTGTTGGCGAATCATTCAATCCAGAAAAACATTGGCAAGTTTAATAAATTTGAAAGCGGGACAAAAATCAGTCATTTCGTAGAAATGACTGATTTAGTTGTTCCCCTTTTTTTGTTTAAATATAGACAAATACCTTAACTAAACATTTCGTTTACGAATAATTAGTTAAGGAGGTACAAAAATGTACAATAGAGTAATCATGATAGGACGCTTAGTTGCCGACCCACAATTAATCAAGACACCGAAAGATAAGTCGGTTTGTCGTGTTTCAGTTGCTGTTAATCGTCGTTATAAAAATGCTCAAGGTGAAAGGCAAGTGGACTTTGTCAATTTAGTCTTATGGGGGAAACTTGCTGAATCACTAGTTTCCTATGGTAGTAAAGGCAGCCTAATTTCTTTGGAAGGCGAGTTGCGAACACGTCGCTATGAAAAAGATGGGAAGAACTGTTATGTGACCGAGGTTTTGTGTCATACTTTTCAATTATTAGAAAGTCGTGCGCAGCGAGCAATGCGTGAAAATAACATGACGAATGATCTCTCTGACTTAGTTCTTGATGAGGAAGATGACCTACCCTTCTAAAATTTTTTTATTAAACTTTTGATTTTGTCTTATATGTCTGCTTAGCCCTGTCATAATAGGCTTTAGCAGTGAATCATTTGTCAGAATATTTCAACTAAAAGAGATGATTTGTATTTTTAGGTGTTGACAGGCCTAAAAAAATGGATTATAATTTAAAAAAATTAAACGAAGGAAAACAGGAGGTGCCCTATGGTAAACATTTGCACAACTCATAACATCAATAAGCGTTATTACTTTAGCTTCTTTAGATAGTGTTTGTAGTCATGGTAAACATGGATACAAACACGTGAAACGTAAGTTTGTATCTATGAGGCTAGGGCTATTTGAGTTGTATGTCCACATAGATAAATCATATCTAAGTGGACACCACCATAGAGCAGTGTATTTTTAGCACTCTTGTATTTGTGTAAGACCATTTAGATATATCTAAATGGTCTTATTTTTGTACACAAATGAAAGAGGAGTCGAATGAAATTTAAACAATTATTTTTTACAGTCGGTGTATTAAGCTTATTGGTTATCTTATCAGCTTGTCGTAGAGAAGCGACAGAAAACAAAGGACAAGTTAAAGTAGGGATTATTCAATATGCCAAGCATCCTGCTTTAGATGCTTCACGAAAAGGCTTTATCGAGGCACTTAGAGATGGTGGTTATAAAGAAGGCAAGAACTTACAAATTACCAGTAAAAATGCTCAAGGTGAACAAGCTAATCTCCAAACCATGGTTGACCAATTAACTGGTAAGAATGATTTGAATTTTGCCATTGCAACACCGGCAGCACAGGCACTCTTGACTAGTGATCCAGATACACCCGCCGTTTTTACTGCCGTTACTGATCCCGTTGGAGCAGGTTTAGTTGATTCAATGGAAAAACCTGGTAAAAACATGACCGGTTCAATTGATGCTGGAAATGTTCCACAACAAGTCGCCTTGTTGCTAAAAGCTGTTCCGACTTCTAAAAAAGTGGGCATCTTTTATAATTCCAGTGAAGTAAATTCACAGATGCAAGCTAAAGAAGCAAAAAAAGCTCTGAAGAAAAAAGGAATTATAGCTGTTGAAAAGACAGTTACAACAAGTAATGATGTGCAACAAGTGATGACAAGTTTAGTTGGTCAAGTTGATGCTGTGTACTTACCGACTGATAATACAGTTGCATCAACAGCGATGACAATTGGTCAAATTTTAAAAGAAAATAAAACCCCGGCAATTGGCAGTGACAAAGCTTACCTTGACGCAGTACTCTTCACATCAGGCGTTGATTATGAAGCGATTGGTAGGCAAGCCGGGGAAGAAGCTGTAGCAATACTCAATGGCAAAAAAGCTTCAACCATCGCCGTTGCCAAACCAGAAAAACCTGAACTAGCTATTAATAAAGACATGGCTAAATCACTTGGATTAAATCCTAAAGAACTTGAAAAACAATTAGTAGAAAGCAAATAGAGGACACTGACATGGAAGTTAACTATCAAAGAATCACAAAATTAAGCAAATTACTCTTCTTAGCTCTTACTAGCATTGTCTTAGTTGCATGTCGGACAAGTGCAACGGAAAATGTGAGAACCTCAAAAAAAGAAATTAAAATTGGAATTCTGCAGTATATGGAACATGTCTCTTTAGATCAAGCTCGTAAAGGGTTTAAAGACGAGTTAAAAGCGCAGGGCTACACTGAAGGTGAGGATGTAACCTTTGATTACCAGAATGCGCAAGGGGATCAATCTAATTTACAGACTATCTCAGAACAGTTGGTCAAAAAAAATGATTTGGTCTTAGCTATTGCAACACCGGCAGCGCAAGCAATGGCAACAGCCTCTACTGATAAACCGATTGTTTTTACAGCTGTAACAGATCCTGTTTCTGCTAAATTAGTTTCTTCTATCAAAAAACCTGGGGGGCTGTTGACCGGAGCAAGTGACCAAGCACCAATCGATAAGCAAGTTGATTTACTGGGGCAAGCACTTCCCAAGGCAAAAAAAGTCGGAATTCTCTATACAAATAGTGAGCGCAACTCAGAAGTACAAGTTAAAGAAGCTGAGAAAGATTTGAAGAAAGCTGGCTATCAAGTGGTTAAAAAAGCTATTTCTTCGACCAATGATGTGCAAGATGCGACTAATAGTCTGATGTCACAAGTGGATGCTGTTTTCGTTCCGACAGATAACACGGTTGCTTCAACCATGTCAATGATTGGTCAATTGTCAGTAGAGCACAAGGTTCCAATCATTGGTGGGTCAACAGATATGGTCGATGCGGGTGGCTTGCTGACTTATGGTACAAACTATCGTCAGTTAGGTAAACAAGTAGCAAAACAAGCTATTAAAATCATCGAAGGTAAAAAGGCAGCTGAGATTCCGGTTGAGTATCCAAAGACACTTGAGTTGCATATCAATAAGGAGCAAGCCAAGAAATTAGGCTTAGATCTTAATCACTTATCAGTTAAATAATAAACAAGTAGTGGTAACTACTTAAGGGGGAAACATGGCATTAATATTATCAAGCTTGTCACAAGGGCTCTTATGGTCCGTGATGGCAATTGGCGTATACATCACATTTAGAATATTGGACATCGCGGACTTAACAGCAGAAGGGTCATATCCCTTAGGTGCAGCGGTTTGTGCGACAGGAATTGTATCTGGTCTCAATCCTTTACTTTCCACTCTCTTAGCTTTAGCTGCCGGGTTCATAGCCGGACTTGTATCTGGATTAATTCATACCAAGCTAAAAATTCCAGCTCTTTTGACGGGGATCATCACTTTGACAGGCCTTTACTCAATTAATCTGAAGGTGCTAGGTCGTGCTAATGTCGCCTTATTAGGACAAAAAACCTTAGTTAGCCAAGTCTATGATCTGGGCTTTACCAAAACGGCCTCAGTCATGATTCTTGGTGGCATCTTTGTTTTAATGGTTATTGCTGTCCTAACCTTACTCATGAAAACACAACTAGGATTAGCACTTCGTTCGACCGGAGATAACATTCCGATGAGTGAGTCCAACGGCATTAAAACGGACAATATGAAGATTTTAGGATACATGATTTCCAATGGCTTAATTGCTCTTTGTGGGGCACTTCTTTGTCAGAATAATGGCTACGCAGATTTGAATTCTGGGGTAGGAACCATTGTTATCGGTCTGGCATCAATTATTATTGCAGAAGTAGTGATTCGGAATTTGAGCATAGGCTGGCGCCTAACCTCAATTGTTATCGGTTCAATTATCTACCGTCTGATTATTCTAGCCATTTTATCTATTCCTGGTATGGATGCAGACTTAGTTAAACTCTTCTCAGCTATTCTTTTAGCCAGCGTTCTTTATGTTCCAGAAGTTCAAAAGAAATTACGTATTCGTCAACCCAAATTAGGTTAGGAGTTCATATGACAGCATTATTAACAATCGATTCGATTCACAAAGTATTTGAAGCAGGCACTGTTAATGAAAACCATGTCTTGCGAGGTCTATCTTTGGAAGTTGAGCAAGGTGACTTCATTTCTATTATTGGGGGCAATGGAGCCGGTAAGTCAACATTAATGAATAGCTTAGCAGGAACTCTCAGTCTTGATCAAGGAGATATTTTATTAGAAACTCAATCGATCAAAAATCAACCAGCTTCTCGTCGCGCAAAATTCATCAGCCGTGTTTTCCAAGACCCTAAGATGGGGACAGCATCACGCCTAAGTATTGAAGAAAACATGGCTATTGCTTACCGCCGTGGTAAAAAACGTGGTTTATCTTGGGGAGTTAAAGAAAACGAACGGCAGATTTTCAAGGAAGCTTTAAAAGAACTAGATTTGTCTTTAGAGAATAGGATGAAAGTGGACACACAATTCCTATCTGGTGGACAAAGACAAGCCTTAACTCTATTAATGGCTTCATTAGAAAAGCCCAAACTCTTGTTGTTGGATGAGCATACAGCGGCCCTTGACCCAAAAACCAGTGATATGGTGATGCGCTTGACTGATAAAATTGTCCAGACACATCAATTAACAGCCTTAATGATTACACACAATATGGAGAATGCCATTGCCTATGGCAATAGACTAGTGATGCTCCATCAAGGTAAAATTGTTGTAGATATTTCAGGGGAAGAAAAGCAAAAGCTCACCGTCCCACAGCTGCTAAATCTTTTCCAAGAAAGAAGTGGTCAAGAACTTAATGATGATGCCCTAGTTTTAGGCTAAATACCTACCATATCGTTTAAAACAGGAAA
This sequence comes from Streptococcus parauberis NCFD 2020, assembly GCF_000187935.1. NCBI lineage: Bacteria > Bacillati > Bacillota > Bacilli > Lactobacillales > Streptococcaceae > Streptococcus > Streptococcus parauberis. The sequence continues at coordinate 1,801,410 of NZ_AEUT02000001.1, read as the reverse complement.
AATGATAAGATAAAAAACCCAGTATAGAGCTATTTTCTATACTGGGTTTTTTATTATAGTAAATCTAATTTTTTAAGTTTTTCATCGACCATTGCTAAGACGCGTTTGAGGTCATCTTCGTTTTGGACAAAATCAAGAACGTCGCCATTGATTTTCATTTTTGGTGATACATCGTAGTTTTCATACCATTCTGGATATTCACCGTGAACTTGTTGGTAGTAGTGTTCAAGACTTGGATTATCATCCACTTGCTCAAAGCTACGGCCACGTTTTTCAATGCGTTCTAGCATCCGTTCAAAGGAAACATCAATATAAATTAAGAGATCGGGACGTTTTTTTGGCATGCCTTCAAGTTCTTCAAGCATATTTGCCAATAATTCTTTATAGATTTCTAATTCAGCTTCTGTTACATTGCCATTTTTATAGTTGAGGGTTAAAAACAACTCGTCTTCAAATATAGAACGATCTAGTATATTGTTATCTGCTTTGTAAGCTTCCTTGATTGATTTAAACCGTTTGTTTAAAAAGAAAATTTGAAGTAAAAAAGCATACTTCTTAGGGTCTTCGTAATATAAATCAAGAACTGGATTATTATCCACAGCCTCATAAAAGACTTCAGTTCCGAGGTGTTCACCAAGTGCGGCTGCAAGAGAACTTTTTCCTGCACCAATTGTTCCAGCTAATACTATCAACATGATTCTCCTTCTTTATCTTAGCGGACAGTTGCAAAAATGTCCTGAACTTCACTTAATGTTTCGGCGCGTGATACTACCCCACGAACCTTTGCAGCACCTGCCGTACCGCGAAGGTAGTGCGGTGCTAAACCACGAAATTCACGAACAGCAATCATTTCACCTTTCAGTGAAACCAGCCGCGTTAAATGATCTTCAGCAATATCTAATTTTTTGGTAAATGGAAGATCTGGCAATTCTTGACCCGTTTCAAAGAAATGGTTAATTTGTGTGAAAAGGTAAGGGTTGCTCATAGCTGCGCGCCCAATCATCACGGCATCGACACCAATTTCTTCAATCATAAATTTGGCATCTTGGACATTGCGAACATCACCGTTGCCAATAAATGGAATTGTAGTGATGGCTTTTGAAACGCGTGCTAGTGTCTCATGATCACAGGTGCCCGTATACATTTGTTTCCGGGTCCGGCCATGCATGGCTAGCGCAGCGACACCTGCTGATTCAGCAGCTAATGCATTCTCAACAGCAAGAGAGCTGTCGTTCCAGCCGGTCCGCATTTTGACGGTTAATGGTATATCAAGGACAGCTGTGACTTCTTTTATAATCTGGTAGATTTTCTCTGGGTCGCGGAGCCATTTGGCGCCAGCCTCATTTTTAACCACTTTGTTGACCGGGCAACCCATATTTATATCAACGATGTCTGCTTTTGTATTGGTCTGAATAAAATCAGCGGCTCGTTTTAAGCCTTCAATATCACCTCCAAAGAGTTGAATCGACATTGGATGCTCAGTCTCGTCAATATGAAGCATGTGCAGGGTCTTTTCGTTATTATAAAGTAGTCCCTTTTCCGAAATCATTTCCATGACAACTAAACCAGCTCCAAATTCTTTGGCGATTGTCCGAAATGCTGAGTTAGTCACACCAGCCATCGGTGCTAGCACTGTACGATGAGGTATCTCAACATTCCCAATCATAAAGGAAGAATTAAGCTTTGTCATTGATGATTCCTTCCAAATTTGTTTCATCAAATGTGTAGACAGTCTGACAAAATTGGCAGACGATTTCGGCACCATGATCTTCATCGATCATGGCTTTTAAATCACTGGTCGGTAAAGAGATTAGTGCAGACTCAAACCGTTTCTTAGAACAATCACAGGTAAAGCTGAGAGGCTCTTCTGATAAACATTTGTATTCATCTTCTCCATAGATAGCTGATAAGAGAGCTTCAATATGGTCATCTGATTCTAAGAGAGTAGAAATGGCGGGCATTTCTTGAAGACGCTTTTCATAACGGGCAATTTCTTCGTCCGATGTACCAGGTAAAACTTGGAGCATGAAGCCACCAGCAACTTTGACCTGATCATTCTCGTCTAAAAGAACGTTTAAGCCGACAGCAGATGGTGTTTGTTCAGATTCAGTTAAATAGTAGGCGAAGTCTTCACCGATTTCACCAGAAATTAAAGGGGTCGTCGACGTATATGGGTTACCTGTTCCGTAATCAATGATTGATACAAAATGGCCATTACCCATAAAAGGTCCGACTAGAACTTCTCCAGTAGCAGTCTTTTTAATGTCAACGCCTCTGTTTTGGATGTAGCCCTTAACATGGCCTTTGGTATCAGCAACAGAGATAATGTGGCCAAATGAAGAGTCACCAATGACTTTGACCGTAATTTTACTATCCCCTTTTTGATTAGCTGCTAAGATTTGATTGGCAATTAAAGTGCGTCCTAAAGCAACAGTAGATGAAGAAAGAGTTTCATGTTTTTTTTGAGCAGTTCTGACTGTCTCAGTGCTGTCAAGAACAAAGGCTCTAAACGAGCCTGATTTGGCTATTGATTTAATTAGTTTATCCATAGCTAATATTATAGCATAAAGACAATTTTATGACTTATGAGATAACTGACTTCTTTCATATTTAGATTGAAATTGCAATTTTAATTGTTTTCGTAAATAGTCATTTAAACGACACAAGACTTCTGCAGGAACCAATTTATTAAAGTAAAGAACGGTCACGCCTTCCATTTCACTTAAAAGTGTGTCGGTGATGATTAGATCACAGTCATCGGTATTTAAGTGGGCTAAGTTATAATCTGTGAAAATCGAAATTTCAAAAAATTGTCCCAAATAGACTTGAAGAAAATGACCAAGGCTCCCTTTCCCGCGTTCAACGACCATCAACTTCTGTTTCTCAATATGCTGACTTAAATGGAGGAACAGATTTTCCCAAGTCATCAGTAAAAGATAAGTTAAATGGTCAACAGTATAATCAATAATCTCACTAGGATATTCGCGGATCATCAAATTAGCATGCTTTTGGACTTCTTGCATAAAATGAGGATAATCTTGACTAAAGTAATCTAAGAATTCTTTACGATAGTCGTAAACCAAGAAATTAAGATAAAAGTCCTCATTTCCGAGTTCCAGTGCATTATGACAGCGCATGATAATCTCATCTTTGTTGGTGATAGGAAGATGAATTTCGCCTTCTAAGCAAAGCAAGAGGTGACGCCAAGTTTTGAAATGTAAAAACTTATTTTCAGACAAGGAAACTTGCTTTGGGTTGCACAGCAATTCCTCTGACAAGAAAGAGGAAAAAAGGTCTGTAAAGGTCTGATCGTCTAAAGGTTTTTTGAAGTTTTCGTGGAATCGCTGGCACAGAAAGTGATTTTTTGGAGATTGAGCTAGTTGCTTTGACAAATTATGGTTGAGGCAAGAGAGGTTCCCCTTTTGATAACCATCCAAGTAACGAATCAAGTTAACAGTAGCATAAATCAGCAGGTGCTGATACTGTGAAAAATCCATTTGCCACTTTTGTTTCTCTGCCACAAAGGAAACCAAATCTTCAATTAAATCTTTGGGAATGTAGGGAGTAAACGGCCAATCGTCAATACTATTAATTTCTGAAAAATACTTAAGAAAAAAGAGACGAATAGCTTTCTCCTCACCAATAAAGACTAATTTTTTCAAGTCTACTTTAAAGTGATAACGAGTTGTCAGATAACTGTTGGTCTTTTTTAATAAACGTTTTAGAGTAGACAGACTAATGAAGAGTTTATCTGCTAGTTCCTCCATCGTTTCGCATTCGGAAAAAAAGATGAGCTTCAAGAGATTTAAAGAGGGAGAATCTTTAAGGATTGTCTGGTAAAACTTTTGGGTTCCGTATTGTTCTTTATAGGTAATGGCTAGGTGGGAGGGCTGGTAAGACATATCTTCTATCTCAGGAAATGTTTTCAAGGTGGAAATTTCAGTCTGCAGGGTCAGAAAGGAGCAATCTAAATAGTGACAAACCTTTCTATAATCTAATAATGACTTATGTTCTTGCAAGAGGGTGATCAATTTCAATTCACGCACTTGCTGATTGGTAAAGATATCCTTATGAAATGGCATAACTACTCCTTATTAAATGTATTACAATCCCTTATGGATAAGGCTTTGAAACGGTACCATAAAAGCTTGCTTGTTCAAGATATCTCAAAATGAGATAGTTGTCAATGATTTTATAATAAAAAATTAATTGTTTTATTAGAATAGTTTTGAGTAACACATGCCAATTAATGTAAGTAATAAGCGGTTTTAAATCTTTTTTCCTATTTATTATAGAAAACTGACACAACCAAAAATTATAAATTAAATAAAAAATATGAACTTTATTCTAATTAAAAACTCATATATAATTTATTAAGAGCTTTAGTGAACAGGTAGATAGATAATGCATTTTGTCTACAGCATAAAGCGATACTTAAGAAGTAAAAAGGAGAAAGAAACAAATGGCTAAAAAAATTAAAGCCCGCAAACACGCACTTAGAAAAGCGGTCACTGCTACAGTATTAGCAGGTACCGCCATGCAAAGTCTTGGAGTACTTTCAAGTGATGTAGAAGCAAAATCTAAATTGGATAGCCTATCAGCATATAATACCTTTCGAAGAACTGGACCAGATAAAAGAATTCGAAGAGATATTGTAAAAAAAATTGTAAATGATGCATCTGATAATCTACTTGAATACTATTTAAAGCTGAATGGTAAAAGTAATTTGAACATTGTTTCTCCAGAAAATGCACCAATTTTTAAAGGGGTAGCGAATGAAGTAGCAATCGAAAGGATAAAAGATTTCAGAAAACAAAAAGATATGTATAAAAGTCTTTTTGAAAATTCAAGAAAGTACTCTAAGGAAATTGAAAAAGAAAAAGCAAATGTTCTTGAAAAATTTTATGATCAAGAAAAGCAGTTAAAAACCACTAATAATATCATTGCTGATAAAAACAGAGAAATTGTTAAACGAGATTTAAAAATTAAAGAATTAGAAGATAAAGAAGTAAAGTTAAATGAACGACTTGCTAAGGAAAAGAACAGATACCGACATGTAGTTAAAGATGCTGCAAATCTATTTATTCAACGAGAGTCAATTCAAAAAGAAGCTGATAAATACAAAAACGAAGCTAAGGTCATGACCCATGCCTTAGAACAAGCTAAGCAAGAGTTTGATCAAAAAGCTAAAGAGGGTGAAGTTGCTAACAATCGTGTTATTGTTTTAAGTAATGCTTTAAATCAAGCTAAAGAAGAATTTGATTTGAAAGCTGCTGAAGCACAAAAACTGAATAATAACGTCACTGTATTATCAAATGCCCTACAACAAGCTAAAGAAGAATTTGACAAAAAAGCCCAGGACTATCAAGCAGCTCTTGCAGAAAAAGATGCTATTGACGGACAATTAGAAACTGCTTTGACTAAAGTTTCAGACCTAGAAAGTCAATTGGCAAGTTTAAAAGAAGCTAATGAAGCTGCTAATCAAAAGATTACTCAATTAGAACAAGAAGTTGCTGATGGTGGGGTTGCCTTTAAAGACCTTAAAGGGCAAAAAGAAAAATCAGACGCACAAGTTAAAGCTCAAGCAGATAAGATTAAAGAACTGGAATCTGACTTAGAAGCGACTCAATCAGAATTAAACCAGGTGAAAGAGCAACGTGCTAATTTAGAACAAGAAGTTGCTGAGCTTGGAACTAAGGTAAAAGATTTAGAAAAAGAAAAAGCTGATTTAGAGAAAAAAGCGATAGACTTGGAAGCTGACAAAGCGGAACTTGAAGCAGAAATGGATCGTTTAAAAGCCTTACTAGCTGATAAAGACTTAGCAAATGATAAATTACTTAAAGAAATGGAAGATCTACAAAAAGACTTTGATACTAATAAAAATCATAGTGACAGAGAAATTGCCGACTTCCAAGCTGAAATTGCACGCCTTCAAAAAGAATTGGCTGACCAATTAGCTAAGATGAACATTGCTCACCCACAGAACCAAGGTTTAGGCAAAGCGATGGCTGCTTCACCGATGACTGACAGTCACAAAGCGTCTACAGATGCTAAAAACCATTTGCCTTCAACTGGTGATGTGATGGCAAATCCTTTCTTTACAGCCTCTGCAATGGCTATTATTATTGGAGCTGGTGGTTTGGCTCTCAATCGTAAACGTAAAGAAGCTTAAGCAAGTCGTCCATTCCCCCTTATACATTTAGTCTTGCTTAATCAAAAGAGTTGAACCTAGATGGTTCAACTCTTTTTTGTCTTCTATAAAATGGGCACTTCTGGAAATAGTTTTGCTAAGATTTTAGGAGTAATAGCTTGTCCAGGTCCACCATGACAGTATGTGTGCATGTACATTGAAGGATTGAAATTTAATTCAATACAAGAACAGTTTGGTTCTACTAGACTAGCTTGTTTACTGATATCTGGAATAATCAGATCAACGCCACAGACCCACGCCCCAATAGCTTTAGCCATTTGTGCTGCTAACTCTTTATATGACGGGTCCATTTCCTCTGTTAAATCAATAGAATCTCCACCAGTTGAAATGTTGGAATTCCGTCTTAATTCGACCTTGCGATCTTTCTCTAGAACACTGTTTTCATCTAGTCCTTCTTGAGCAAGCATTAGTTTTTCAATTTTGCCCAGTTGAATTTTTTCTAAAGGAGAACGATGGTCTAATCCTCGAAGAGGATTTTGGTTCTTGATTTCAATTAATTCTTTTATAGTATGCTTACCATCGCCAACTACATTAGCCGCTATGCGAAGCAGTACAGCCTCGCATTTGCCATCTAAGATGAAGAAGCGGTATTCTGTTCCAGAAATGAACTCTTCAACTAAGACATCGGTATCTTCAGAAAAAGCAATGTCCAATGCTTTTTCATAATCTGAAAGGCTAGCCGGTTTTTGGAAGATGGAAATGCCAAGTCCAAAATTAGTTGATTTTGGTTTGACCACAATCGATTTGTCAGCAATTAATTGATAATAACGAAGAGCCTCATCCTTAGTGGCAAATTCTCTTCCCTTTGGTGTTGGATAACCAGCCTGATCCAAAATTTTCTTGGTTACTGTCTTATTAGCCATGGCTAATGGAACAATATAATTATCTTTGGAGGTCATATTACCATTTTTGACATACTCAAAATGATCATTGTGCCAAAGCTTCAGAAATTGGTCATTTTCATCCAGAATTTCTAAATTGATTCCTTTTTGAATGGCATCAAACATTAGCATCTGAGTTGACAATTCCATGGTTTCATAACCTTTTAAAGCATAAGGAGCTTGGTTTAACTCTTCTGTGAAGTGTCTAGCTTGGTCTAATCCAAATGCTTCTAAAGAACCCTCTTGAATATGTGATGCGAGCTGTCCACCTATTGTGCGTACTGGCTGATTTACAGCCTCAGACAGGTGCTCAACTAACTGCTTAGCATAGTCCCCTAATTGGAAATGTTCAATCATGTCTGTCATCTCTTGGAGAATAGCTATTGCGTCAGCCGGGTTTGGCAATGGGTCAAGAGGAGATGCAAGGGCAATGTCCTCATTAAGTTGACGGGCGCTAGCAATTTCTCCATCAAAATCAAGCACATCGTCCATCCAAAGGAGGCTGAGGATAAAGAGATGGAAGCTATCTAGAGTCTCTTGAGAGATTCCTAGACGGTCAAAGGGGTTGATGTCGAAATTACGAAACTCAATATAGGTAATGCCCTTTTCCAGATAATCACGCGAGTGCTTGCTGCCGCGTAAGCGTACGGACGAGTAGAATTCCTTTTCAAGTGACAGAGCGCCAGAATTAATGGCTGTTTCCATATCCTTAACGTAATTTTCAAGTGAAGAAAATGAAATTTGAACAGAATCATCGTTGCTATAGCCAAATTGATGGCTGGCCCGCAGTGCACGAACAGTTTGCTGAGGGGCATCTTGGTAGAAGTCTTTTTCAGCAATCGGACTAGCACCAAATAAGTAAGTTGCAAACCATTGATAACGTAAGAACTGTCTGGCAATTTTCATGTAAAGCTGATTTTTAAAGTCAGTTAGATTGTCACTTGCACTTAATTCGAAAAGGTGCTTCGTTAAGTCTTTACCTAATTCAAAGTTATAGTGAATCCCCGAAATAGATTGGAGTCTTTTGCCATAATTTTGGGCCAACTTTTCGCGGTAGTCAACTTCATCTTGATTTTCTAGTTTGGCGATTTGAATGTCATCTTCAGTAATGTAAGGTGGCATTGATAGTGGCCAAATCATTTCATCGGTGGGCATTGAAGCATGAGCAACATCAGTAATAGCATTTAATCGTCTAAGTGCTTGTTTTGTTGTCTGTGAAATTGGTGTAATTAATTCTAATTGCGCTTCACTAAAATCGGTTTGGATATAGGGGTGAGATGTTCGTGATCCTAATGATTTCGGATGGTTGGTTTGAGCAACCTGTCCTGATTCCTTGATACGTAAGCCTTCACGTTCCAAACCAAAAGTGGCTTCTAATATATTAGTTGTCGCTGGGACATTTTGTAATAGCTGATCTAATACCAAATACTTGGTCTCCTTCGTAGTCTTTTGTTCCAGTTTACATGTTTCAAGACTGAATTTCAAAAAATTGATACGTTTATCACAAAAAAATGACTTACTTTCGCAAGCCACTTTTTAAAAGGATAGTTTATTCTTAATTAGTCGTAGATGCTGACGGTTGATCAACTTCATCTTGCGTAGTTCGCCCTTCATTGAGTAATGCTTGGACAATCTTCTCATCACGCAGTTTGACCGAGTCATTAATAGTTTCAGCGGATTTAATAATAGTATGTTCCAATTGGGCCCGTTTTTGACGGCCACTATCAATAGCAGCAATAATGCCGTTATTTTGAGCAACTAAACTTTCAGCAAGGGAAGTGACAGACTTGATAGACATGGTTGGGTTTTGTGCCGAACGTTCCAAAGCAGGAATAACTTCTTTACTTGTTTCAGCTAACATTTGAAGAGCTGCATTATTAGCATTAACAATGGCATCCGCAGTAATCCCAGATTTGAGTGATTGTTGCAAAATGCCTAGTTGCGCAATTGACAACTTCATCGTAGGGATAGTGTTGCGACGCAGCATGCCAAGTTTTTGACGCATGTCAGAAGAAACTTTTACTAAGTTACGCATTTGTGGTGTTGTTGCCCAGGCAACATAGAGACGACTGAGGTACTCAGTATGTTGTTGTTCAAGCGTATTAATGACTTCAGTTGTGCGCGCTAAGAGATCACTAGCTTGTTGGTATTCAGGAGTTTGGGCATCTAGTTTAGCAAGTTCAGTCTGAATACTACTTGCACGTTTAGTAGCTTCATTTTGGCTGGCTTCAACAAAGGAGATAACACCAACTAAATTTTCAATTGATTTAGTATTGTCTTCAATTAAGAGTTCAGCTGAAACAATATTTCTAGCCAAGGTGTCTTCTTGCTTGACAACAGCAGCAGCCATCCCGTCCATTTTTTGCTCAATATTCTGTGCATCAAAATAGAATTCTTGGAGGGTATCTTTGCTTTGTTTAAAGAATTTTTGAAGCAAGTTTGGTTTCTTTTCTAATTCAACAGGACCGATGTCTTTATATTTAGCAATAAAACCGTTGAGTTCACGGTTAGTATTTTTTAACAAATCATCAACTTGTGGAATTTCAATTTTCTTTTGTTCAGCAAGGATATGATTAACAGTGTTATTTACTCCTTCGACAGCAGATTGACCAAAGTCAAGTAAGGCATTTTGGTCTGCCATAAAACTATCAACAACAGCAGGTACTTTGCTTTGAATAGCTGTTCGTTGTTCAGGACTTAATTTCTCTAAGAAGGAAATTGGCTTACTAACATCACTTGCTTCATGGCTAATGATTTCAGTTGTTTTATCATTTTTAGTAATAGCATTATTAGCTATTTGGTCAATGTCAAAATTAAAATCTGGCATGGTTTATCTCCTCTAAATTGTTGTATCTGAGTCAGGTGTCCGCTTATTAGTTTGCATCATTCGAAGACTAATATCAAAATCACTAAGATCACTTTCATTGAGTTGTCGCAATGTTTCATCCAAATCTAAGTCAAAAGCTTTGATAGCGACTAATGCATTTTCTAGCCGTTGTTCAGCGTTGTAGTAATCCTTTGGTGAAGCTTTTATTTTGAGGTAACCATCTAAAATATCATAGAATTTTTGCATACCACTTTCATGAAGTGCTTCTAGTTCAGCAACATTATCTGCTTTTTTGATTTTTTCAAGAATGTTATGATGATCTTTTTGGATATTTTGATAGAGTTCGTTTATTTCCGGTGCTTCTTGGACAATCTGTAGATGTAAATCGGTATGTTCAGCTTGCGGACCAGATATTTGTTGCAGTTTTTCTAATTGTAATACTGTATCTACTTTGACATCGTCTGCTTTTTGGTTCATTCGACTATAAACATCTCGAGGAATATGAGATTGTAAATTGTAAGATTCATCTTTGATATATTCAATTCGGGCTAATAATTGTTCAGCTGTTACTTTGAAATTACTGTAATCACTGATAGCTAGATAGTCTTTTAAGAGATTACTTTGCTTGTCAGCCAAATGAACATTGTCTTTGAGATTTTGAATGCGTTTAGCTAATTTTTGGCCAGTTAGCCATTTTTTCCGTTTGCCGACATAATTAAAACCAAGACCAAGACCAATCATAGCCGTAAAAAGAAGACCATCTGGTAGGACATCAGATAATGGTGCAATCATCAAAAAATAAATAATAAACCAAACCCACTTTGGTAGCTTTGGAAGATGCTGAATAATACCATCAAATTTTTGTAACATAGATTGTTCTCTTTCTAGGACTCTTTAGTGGGTTAAACCCATTATTATACTGTTATTTTACCTCAAATAGGACTTTTCTTAAAGAGAATACTTTAAAAATAGCGGATATTATTTAGATTACAAATAGAATAGCAAAATAGGGCATAATAAAGTGATGAAATACAAATGTTCGGATTTTGCTTAATTGAAAATAATAATTTTTCTAATAAAATGTATTTTCTTAATATTATTATAAAAGTTGGCAAATATATCCATTTTTTGCTATAATAGGGTGTAAGATAAACTGCAGGTGAGATTCCTGCCATGTTTTCAAGAAAGGTGAAGGCCCCTGCTCTACCATTCTAGAGTAAGCCTATATCGTATACATATGACATCAGTAGTAGTTGTTGGTACCCAATGGGGTGATGAAGGTAAAGGAAAAATCACTGACTTTTTATCTGCAGATGCAGAAGTGATTGCTCGTTATCAAGGTGGTGATAATGCTGGACATACAATTGTCATCGATGGAAAAAAATTCAAATTACATTTGATCCCATCAGGTATTTTCTTCCCAGAAAAATTTTCTGTTATTGGTAATGGAGTGGTTGTTAACCCTAAATCATTGGTTAAAGAACTAGCTTATCTTCATGAAGAAGGCGTTACAACAGATAATTTGCGTATTTCAGATCGTGCCCATGTTATCTTGCCTTATCACATTAAATTGGATCAATTACAAGAAGATTCAAAAGGTGATAACAAAATCGGAACAACTATTAAAGGAATTGGCCCAGCTTATATGGATAAAGCTGCGCGTGTTGGTATCCGCATTGCTGATTTATTAGACAAAGAAATCTTTGCTGACCGTTTGATGGCTAATTTGGCTGAAAAAAATCGTTTGTTTGAAAAAATGTACGATTCGACTGCACTTGACTTTGATGAGATTTTTGAAGAATACTATGCTTATGGTCAAGAAATCAAAAAGTATGTAACAGATACATCAGTTATTTTGAATGATGCCCTTGATGGTGGTAAACGTGTCTTATTTGAGGGCGCACAAGGTGTTATGCTTGATATTGACCAAGGTACTTACCCATTTGTAACATCTTCAAATCCAGTAGCTGGTGGAGTAACAATTGGTTCTGGTGTTGGCCCAAGTAAAATCAATAAAGTAGTTGGTGTATGTAAAGCTTACACTAGCCGTGTTGGTGATGGACCATTCCCAACTGAATTATTTGATGAAGTTGGGAACCGTATCCGTGAAATTGGTCATGAATATGGTACAACAACTGGCCGTCCACGCCGTGTTGGTTGGTTTGACTCAGTTGTTATGCGTCATAGCCGTCGTGTGTCAGGGATTACTAACCTTTCACTCAACTCAATCGACGTTCTTTCAGGACTCGATACAGTTAAAATTTGTGTTGCTTATGACCTTGACGGAGAACGCATTGATTACTACCCAGCAAGTTTAGAAAAATTAAAACGTTGCACACCAATCTATGAAGAATTACCAGGTTGGTCTGAAGATATCACAGGTGTTCGTAGCCTTGAAGACCTTCCAGAAAATGCTCGTAACTATGTTCGCCGTGTTGGTGAATTAGTTGGTGTTCGCATCTCTACTTTCTCAGTAGGTCCAGGACGTGAACAAACAAACATTCTAGAATCAGTTTGGGCAAATATCTAATAAAATGTAAATAACAATCTTTCTTTGGAAAGATTATCAGAGTGAAGATAAGCTACTTGTCTTCACTTTTTTTGTTTGTAAATGGAAAAGCATCATAGGATGTCCAACGACTATCAATAATTCAGCGGAATTATTCTATAAAGGGTGAAGAAAAAATTGACTTGTAAAGTTAATAAATGTTATATTTATGAAAAATAATTAAAAGGAGAAAAATATGTCTAAAATTTCGAAAGATAGATTTTCAGTTATTAATACTGATTTTGGAACACAAGTGATTGTTGATAATGAAACAGGTGTCGAATACTACAAAAATGGTAACCACATTATTCCTCTTCTTGAAGCAAATGGCAAACCTAAGTTAAATAGAGAATGGTTATCAAATCAATAATCCTATCGGAACATATGAAACATCATGAATTATCCTGTGACCATTCTGTGTTAAAATAGAAAAAAAGAGTTGGAGTTTAATGCTATGTCACATAAAGTATTTCAAATGTCATTTCAATCAATCTATAAGGCTTTAGTAGCCAAAGTTGAGCGCAAAGGTGGCCAGGCTCAGAATGTGGATGCCATTATTGAATGGTTAATGGGCTATTCGGCCGATCAAGTTGCCCAACTGAATCAATCAGATACTACTTATGGAGAATTTCTCGAGCAGGCACCTAGCTATAATCCTTTGCGTCAAAATATCACTGGTAAAATTTGTGGTGTTCAAATTGAAACCATCGAAGATGATCAGACACAAAAAATGCGCCAGTTGGATAAACTCGTTGACTGGTTAGCAAAAGGCAAGAGTCCTCAACAAGTCTTCGACAAGTATGATAAGTAAAAAAGAATAGCTGAAAAATTAGATTAAACATATGAAAAGACAAGCCAATCTTTTAGCTTGTCTTTTTCTTTCTTAAAAGTAACAATGAATCTGATGGTCTAGGAAGACTTGTTGATAGTCTTTGAGGTCTTCGGGATGGTAAGCTGGGACATCACTCATTGTGTAGTCGCGTTCCAAGAGTTTGTATTTGTTTTCCCCAAATTGATGGAAAGGAAGTAATTGCACCTGATTAATGTCCAACTCGTTAAAGAGTTGGGCAAAGCATTGGGCATCTTCTAGGCTGTCATTGAAGTTAGGGATGACAGGGATGCGGAGAACGATTTTTTTGCCAGCTTGAAAGGCAGCATGGATATTCTTGATAATGACCTGGTTAGCTACGCCTGTAACCTTGCGGTGTTTGATTTGATCATAGTGCTTGAGGTCGGTGTAGATAAAATCGACATATTGAATCAAATCTAGGAATTGCTCGTGTTTGGTATAAGCGGTGGTCTCAATGGCGGTATGCAGTCCAGCTTTTTTGGCTGCCTTTAAGATGGCCTTTGCGAATTCAAATTGAGCAAAAATTTCACCACCTGATAAGGTTAGTCCGCCTCCAGATTCTTCATAGAAATCTTGGTCTTTGAGGACTTCTTCCATAATTTGGTCGATTGTTTTAACTTGACCGACTGTTTCATAGGATTGACCGTCTGCCTTGAGCATTTCCTCCGGTTCTCTCCGTTGAGACTCTGGGTTAGCACACCAAGGACATCTTAGAGGACATCCCTTTAAAAAAACAGTGGTCCGGATACCTGGGCCGTCATGGATACTAAAGTGTTGGATGTTAAAGACAATTCCTGATTCTGTCATAGTGCTACCCTTTCTTTTATGGACATGATAACACATAAACGTAATTTTATCAATTACGTTCGTAAGTCATTTTTTTCTTTCAATTTTCTTGCTCAAACTGATATAATGACAAGTGAGGTGTCCAATGAATAGATTAGAAAAGATTATCCAATTAGTATCAAAACATCAAAAAATTGACGTTAATACCCTTTCTCGTAAGTTAGCTGTTTCGAAAGTAACTATAAGGAAAGATTTAGATAAATTAGAAGGAAAAGGTCTTCTGCATCGAGAGCATGGTTATGCTGTTTTGAACAGTGGCGATGACCTTAATGTTCGCCTGTCTTACAATTATAATATCAAGCGTAAGATTGCTGAAAAAGCGGCTGAATTGGTTGCGGACAACGATACTATCATGATTGAATCAGGCTCAACCTGTGCTCTTTTGGCGGAAGTCCTTTGCCAGACCAAACGCAATATTAAAATTATTACCAATTCTTGTTTTATAGCCAATTTTTTGCGTCAATATGACTCCTGTCAAATCATTCTCTTAGGGGGTAATTATCAGCATAACTCGGAGGTGACTGTTGGGCCTCTGCTCAAGCAAATGATTAACCTCTTCCATGTGGATATGGTTTTTGCGGGGACGGATGGCTTTAGCCCACAAGTTGGTTTTATGTGCAAGGATATGATGCGCTGTGAAGCGGTCCAAAGCATGGCTGACGCGGCCGAAAAAACGATTATTCTTACTGATTCCAGCAAGTTTCTCAAATCAAGTTTGGTGCATCAGCTGAGCCTTGACAAGGTTAGCCGCATTATTACTGACAAGGGGATTGATCAAGAGAGCAAAGGCTTTCTAACTTCCTCTGGGATTGCCATGGACTACGTATAAGAGCAAGTGAGGGTGTCATGAAGGAAGAAAAAAAACGACTCTTGGCCAAAATCGCCTATATGCACTATATTGAGGGCAAAAGTCAAACCACCATTTCCAAGGAGTTGGATATTTATCGGACCACGGTCTGTCGCATGTTGGCCAAAGCTAAGGATGAGGGCATTGTTAAAATAGAGATTCAAGGCTATGACTCCACCCTATTTGCCTTGGAATCCTACGTTCAAGAAAAGTATGGTCTCAAAAAAGTGACTATCTTGCCTTATCAAGTAGGGCATGACGACCAAGATAACCTCAATCATATAGCTAAAGAAGGGGCGGAAGTTCTCCGTTCCATGATTAAAGACAATGAGGTTATTGGCATTTCATGGGGTTCTAGCATTAGCGCCTTGATTGACCATATGACTCAGAAGAGTTTGAAGGGGATTTCGATTTTCCCACTTTCTGGAGGTCCAAGTGCTATCCATGCTAACTTTCATGTGAATACTTTGGTTTACCGCTTAGCTCGGTTATTTCACGGTCAAAGCTCATTTATTAATGCCACTGTCATTCAGGAAAATGCTACGATTGCTCAGGGGATTAAGAAATCCAAATACTTTGAAAAAACCTTGCTTTCCTGGGAGAAACTGGATTGGGCAGTTATTGGTATTGGAGCCGAGCCTAATGCTCAAAAAAATAGCCAATGGCGTGATCTTTTGATGGGTAGCGACTATATGAAACTGCGTCAACTTGAGGCTGTCGGTGAGATTTGCTGCCGCTTCTTTGACAAGAATGGTCAGTCAGTTGATAAAGACCTACAAGAACGCACGATCGGTATTTCCTTGCAACAATTAAGGCAAGTACCAAATGTCTTTGCCATTGCTTGCGGCCAAGAAAAAGCTGCTGCCATCTTAGCTGCTTTAAAAGTTAAGTGTATTAATTATTTAGTTACCGATGAAGAAACTATCAAAGTCTTATTAGCAAAGGACGGCGATACCTATCTGCAAGATAAAATAGGATAATTTTGCACAATTGTGTAAAATTCCTCTCCCTATACATTTTATTTTTAAGTATGCTTTCCATGGAATGAAATAGCTTAGCATTTTCCAGCTTAAAAAATGTCAGTTATGACTATGAAATGGTAAGAGGTAAGTATCTGAAATACTGATTAGATATTTTCATAGCTATTGCAAAGAACTTGTTTTGAAAGACAGGTTCTTTTCATTAGCAAAAATATGCATCAAGCAAAACTGGAAAATCTTGAAGTAGCCTAAAGTGCTAGCGTATGTTTTTAATTTGTCTAATGTTTATACATTTTTTTGAGAAAAACTTAAATATTGAAATGAAAAAATGAATGAAAATAAATTTAGGCATGGGAAAGGGTGATAGCCCAGGATGAGATTTTATCAGATTATTCAAAAAAATAGAGGTATATTTTTTTGCTGAAAGTAAAAATTGTTTAATTAATTATAAATATAAGACTATACAAAATGTCTAGACAAGGAATGGAGTAGTCTTGATTAAGACCTCCTTTTTCGGCTTGACAGTGAGGATAGGAGCTTGTTATACTGACAAATGTAACCGCTTTCTGAAAAAAGAGTTACTTTTATTTATTAGAGAAAGTGCACTAACTCTAATAAATGATTCACATCAAACACAAATCCAAAGGAGAATTTACGCATGAGCGTTAATAACGAAGTCTTAGCAAGAAATACTGAACTTGCTCCTAAAATTCTAGGATCTCACACTGTAGCTTTTTCACACTACAACAATCTATCAGCACAGTTACCAATTGATGTTTCATCTGGTCAACTGGTTGAAGGTGGGATTAAAGAACAAGCCCAACAATGTTTTCAAAACTTAAAAATAGTTGTTGAAAGCATTGATCATGTCCTAACTGACATTGTAAGACTTACTATTTTCGTTAAAGATATTCAAGATGTTGATACTATTAATTTAGTTCAAACAGATTTCTTCCCAACCTATGTACCTTCACGCACAGTTGTAGCAGTTTCTGCTCTACCAATGGATGCGAAAGTGCAAATGGATGCCATTATTTCAAATGGTGAGGGGACAATTCCAAATGCTCCTCAAGCAGGTGATTTGGTTAAATTAACGAATAATACTTATAATGCTCCTGTGTCCGCAATGTCAACACAAACAGTAGCTTTTTCACACTATAATAATGTAACTGCTCAATTACCAATCGATCCTAAAACTGGACGTTTAGCAATTGGTGGCGTTAAAGAACAAGCCCAACAATGTTTGAAAAACATCAAAGTAGTGCTTGAAAGCATCGATGTCCCTCTTGATGACGTTGTTAAAATGACTGTTTACGTCACTAACTTAGCTGACCTTGATGTCGTTAACGAAGTATACAAAACTTTCTTACCAGATTCAGGAATTGCGCGTGCTGTCAACTACCTACCAGCTCGTACAGTTGTTCCAGTTGCAGCACTTGAAATGGGTGCATTAGTTCAAATGGAAGCAACGGTATCACACGGTGATGGAACTCCGCCACAAGCTATCGAAGACCGTCACGGCCTTATCATTGAACACTCAAACACTGACAAAGCTCCTAAATGTGCTTATTCTAGCCAAACAGTTGCCTTCTCACACTACAACCACATTTCAGGCCAACTTCCAGTTGATGCAAGCACTGGTGACTTAGTAGCTGGGGCTGTTAAAGAACAAGCACAATTAGCTTTTGAGCATATCCAAGCAATCATCGAAAGTGTTGATCATGTTATGGCTGATGTTGTGAAAATCAATGTTTACATGACTGATCTTAATGAAATGACTGCAGTAGAAGAAGTCTTCTCAGCAATCTTTGCTGAAACTAAACCAGCACTTCGTTTCGTAGGTGTTTCTGAATTACCAAAAGGTGCTTCTGTTCAAATTGACGCAACAGTTGGTAATGCTGAAGGAACTCCTCCAGTAATTTAATATAAACAATGTCAAGGCACCGAGATATTGCACAATTGTGCAATATCTTTTTGCTTACGCTTTTAACGAAAGAACATATCTTTTAGAATATATTTTATGTTAAAATAGTTACGAAAGAAACATAAAACTATTACGAAAGAAAAAACAAGGAGTGATAGCTATGACCCTAACTAATTCACGTTTTGGCCAATTAACTGAACGGATGAGCACTTACCGCGAGGCTGTGCTTGATAAAAAACCGTATATCGATGCTGAGCGAGCTATTCTGGTAACAGAAACTTATAAAGAGCATCAAGATAAACCAGCCAATCTTAAAAGAGCTTATATGTTGCAAAATATTTTGGAACATATGTCAATTTATATTGAAGATGAAAGCTTGATTGCTGGTAACCAAGCTTCTTCAAATAAAGATGCCCCCATTTTTCCTGAGTATACACTTGAATTCGTAATTAATGAATTGGATCTCTTTGAAAAGCGCGATGGCGATGTCTTCTATATTAAGGAAGAAACCAAAGAGCAGTTGCGTTCAATAGCACCATTCTGGGAAAACAATAATCTCCGGGCACGCGCAGGTGCGCTTCTACCAAGAGAAGTTGATGTCTATATGGAAACAGGCTTCTTTGGGATGGAAGGTAAAATGAATTCAGGTGATGCTCACTTAGCTGTCAATTACCAGAAAGTTCTTGAATTTGGCTTGAAAGACTTTGAAGCCCGTGCACATGCTGCTAAAGATGCCTTGGACCTAACTGTTCCAGAAAACATTGATAAGTATCATTTCTACGATTCCATTTTCATCGTCATCAACGCCATCAAGACTTACTCTCGCCGTTATGCAGAATTAGCACGCCAAATGGCGGAAAAGGCTTCGGCTGATCGCAAAGCTGAACTCTTGGAAATTGCTCGAATCTGTGACAAAGTACCTTATGAGCCAGCTGCGACATTTGCGGAAGCTGTCCAATCTGTTTGGTTTATCCAGTGTATTTTGCAGATAGAATCAAATGGTCACTCCCTCTCATATGGACGTTTTGACCAATACATGTATCCCTATGCCAAAGCAGATTTAGAAGCTGGACGTGAAACAGAGGAATCAATTGTTGAACGCCTAACCAATTTATGGATAAAAACTTTAACCATCAATAAAGTACGCAGTCAATCACATACCTTCTCTTCAGCAGGTAGTCCAATGTACCAAAACGTGACCATTGGTGGTCAAACCAGAGATAAAAAAGATGCTGTCAATCCAATGTCCTATATGGTTCTGCGCTCAGTAGCTCAAACTAAATTACCACAACCAAACTTGACTGTTCGTTACCATAAAGGTTTAGATAATGATTTTATGAATGAATGTATCGAAGTCATGAAACTTGGTTTTGGAATGCCAGCCATGAATAATGATGAAATTATCATTCCGTCCTTTATCAAAAAAGGTGTTTTGGAAGAAGATGCTTATGATTACTCAGCTATTGGCTGTGTTGAAACAGCTGTCCCTGGTAAGTGGGGTTACCGTTGTACAGGGATGAGCTATATTAACTTCCCGAAAATCTTATTAATTACTATGAATAACGGCATTGATCCCTCATCTGGTAAACGTTTTGCTAAGGGACACGGTTACTTTACAGATATGACTTCTTATGAGGAGTTGAAAGTTGCTTGGGATAAAACTCTACGCGAAATAACCCGCATGAGTGTCGTTGTCGAAAATGCCATTGACCTTGGTTTGGAACGCGAATGCCCAGACATTCTTTGCTCTGCCTTAACTGATGACTGTATCGGCCGAGGTAAGACTTTGAAAGAAGGCGGAGCAGTTTATGACTTTATCTCTGGCCTTCAAGTAGGGATAGCCAACCTTGCTGATTCCTTAGCAGTGCTTAAGAAATTAGTCTTTGAGGAGCACAAACTGACTCCTCAAGAATTGTGGCATGCTTTGGAATCCGATTTCGCGGGGGACCGCGGCGAAGAAATTCGTCAAATGCTCATTAATGATGCCCCTAAATATGGGAATGACGACGATTATGTCGATCAGTTAGTCGTCGATGCTTATGATACTTACATTGATGAGATTGCCAAATATCCAAATACGCGTTATGGTCGTGGTCCAATTGGAGGTACGCGCTATTCAGGAACATCATCAATTTCAGCTAATGTCGGTCAAGGAAAAGGAACACTGGCAACGCCCGATGGACGTCATGCTGGTACGCCACTAGCTGAGGGTTGTTCTCCTGAACATAGTATGGATAAAAAAGGGCCAACTTCAGTACTGAAATCTGTTTCTAAATTGCGCACAGATGAAATTGTTGGTGGTGTCTTGCTTAATCAAAAAGTCAACCCACAGACTTTAGCCAAAGAAGAAGATAAGTTGAAACTGATGGCTCTTTTAAGAACATTCTTTAATCGCCTTCATGGTTATCATATCCAATATAACGTGGTCTCTCGTGAAACCTTAATTGACGCTCAACTGCATCCAGAAGAACACCGTGATTTAATTGTTCGTGTTGCTGGCTACTCAGCATTCTTCAATGTTTTATCAAAAGCAACACAAGATGACATCATTGAACGCACTGAGCATACTTTTTAAGGATTTTGTTTAGAAAAGGAAATGTAATGGAATATATGTTAGACACCCTCAATCTTGAGGCAATTAAAAAATGGTCAAAAATTTTACCTCTAGCCGGGGTTACTTCAAATCCGACAATTGCTAAAGCAGAAGGTCAGATTGATTTTTTTGAACGAATTAAAGAAGTTCGTTCCATTATTGGTGATAAAGCGTCAATCCATGTTCAAGTGGTCGCAAAAGACTATGAAGGGATATTAAAAGATGCTGCTGAAATTCGTCGTCAGGCAGGAGATAGTATTTTTGTTAAAGTTCCTGTAACTACCGATGGCCTTACTGCTATTAAAACCTTGAAAGCTGATGGTTATCATATTACAGCAACAGCTATCTATACAACTTTCCAAGGTCTGTTGGCTATTGAAGCAGGAGCAGATTATTTAGCACCATACTATAACCGGATGGAAAATCTCAATATTGATGCGGAAGCTGTTATTGGACAATTAGCGGAAGCAATTGACCGCGAATGTTCTGACAGTAAAATTTTAGCTGCTAGCTTTAAAAATGTTGGACAAGTTAATAAAGCATTTGCCCTTGGCGCCCAAGCAATAACAGCAGGGCCAGATGTCTTTGAAGCCGGATTTGCTATGCCATCAATCCAAAAAGCAGTTGACGATTTTTGCAAAGACTGGGAAAGTATTCATCAAAAACAAAGCATTTAGGAAAAACAATGTTTACCAAAGGCAATGAAAAAGGAATTATTACTTGGGATGATAAGCAACAAGTCCTTATCTTAAAGAAGAAAATAATCCCATTAAATGATATCAAGGCTGTAAAATTGTATACTTCAGGCATTGAAACAACTGTCGATGATTTAGTAAGGCGATTAAATCCCCAAACTAATTATCTGGACTACTTTGCAATGACTTCTCTAGAAGTAGAACTTTACTTAAAATCAAAAGCAAGACCAGAACAAATTACCTATTACAAAACACCCTTTCAAGCTTCTGAGAAAGAATAGCTTATGGAAAAGAAGTAATAAGTCTAATCAATAAGGTTAATCAGATAATATCTGGGAACTAAAAAGTAATGAATAAAAATGACAAAAGCACCCATTTTCCAGGGTGTTTTTTTATTCCTAACAAAAATAGAACAAAAGTGTTAATTGTTCATCTTTGATTAATTATTTAAAAAATTTACAATACTTTTACAAAAATCATATGGGAAATTTAAAGTCTCTCGCTATACTTAGCTTAAGCTTTAGTTAAGGAGAGAAACATGGCCCTCTATTTTTTACTCTTAGCCATCATCGCAGAAGTCATTGCAACATCAACTTTAAAGTTGACTAAGGGATTTACACTATTCTGGCCAAGTATCTTGTGCTCTTGTGTATATATGATCTGTCACTATTTTTTTGCCAAAGCTATCCAAGAATTAAATTTGGGAGTGGCATATGCCTTATGGTGTGGTCTAGGAATCCTAGTAACAGTTCTAGTATCTCTTATTTTTTATAAGGAAAGTCTATCTCTTACTGGGGTACTAGGGATTATATTAATTTTAGCTGGCTGTCTTTTAGTCAATTTAGGAGGAAACTAACCAATGACCTTAAGTCAAAGTCGTTTCAAAAATGCCTTGTTGGTAGCATTATTTGTTCTACCAGCCTTTATTCCTTTATTTATTTTCTGGGTTTATCCAATTCTTCGAACCTTTTGGTTAAGTTTTACAGACTGGAACTTCATGACACCGGAGTATCAGTTTGTACAGTTTAGCAATTATAAGAGTTTACTTGCTGATTCCAGATTCTACGAAGCCTTAAAAAATACCCTAGTCTTTACATTGGGAACTTTAGTTCCAACGATACTTGGTGGACTAACTTTAGCTATGTTATTACAAAAAAAGATGGCAGGATCAGGTTTATTCAAATTCATCCTATTCTCACCTTGGATTACACCAACAGTAGCAATATCAATTGTTTGGACTTGGATTTTTGAACCTAAAAATGGTTTTGCAAACTTAATCTTACAAGCTTTGCATTTACCAGCTTTAGAGTGGTTAAAGAGTTCTCAGACAGCAATGTTAGCAGTTGTTATTGTTACTGTTTGGAAAAGCCTCGGCTACGCAATGATTTTCTACTTGTCAGCTCTTGAAAAAGTTCCAAAAGATATCTACGAAGCAAGTTCACTGGATGGGGCAAAGCCTTTGCGTCAATTCATTGACATGACTTTACCAAGTATTTCTCCGACAACCTTCTTTCTGATGATCATTACCATGGTTAATTCTTTACAGGCCTATGACCAAATTCAGATTTTAACACAAGGTGGACCAAGCGGAAGCACCAGAACCTTACTTTATATGTATTACCAACTTGGTTTCCAAGAATACAATATGGGACAAGCAACAGCCGTTGCCGTCGTCATGGTCCTTATAACAGTGGTTCTATCTTATATGCAATTTGTTGGTTCTAAACGTTGGGTTCATTATTAAGGAGTAATCATGTCGGAAAATCAAAATATGAATGCCAAGAGCATTTTAGCCACACTTATTAAGTGGACCATCTTAATTCTCGTTAGTATCTTTACAGCATTTCCATTCTTATGGATGATTATTAGTTCTCTAAAAACTAAGGCGGAAGTAATGAATCCAGATAATTTTTGGCCAACCGTACCACAATGGTCAAATTTTTCAGAGATTTTCTTCAACTCACCTATTCCGCTTTATATCTGGAATAGTTTGTGGACATCATTAGTCATTGTTTTAATCCAAATTGTTACTGGTGCTATGTTAGCCTATGCCTTAGTTTTTTTGAGATTTAAAAGCAGAAACCTCATTTTTACCATCGTTATGGGAACATATATGTTACCAGCGGCGGCAACTTATATCCCGAGCTACATTATCTTATCTCAAAGTGGCTTACTAAATACTTTATCAGGCTTGATTGTCTCAAGTACGATTAGTATCTTTGGAATCTTCTTGTTACGTCAGGCATTCATGCAGGTTCCAAAAACCTTAGTTGAAGCCTCGCGGATGGATGGTGCTTCACATTTCCGAGCTTTATGGGAAATTGTTTGTCCGATGACCAAGTCATCATTTATTACTTTCGGTTTGATGAGTTTTATAGCAGCTTATAACAGTTATATGTGGCCATCATTAATTACTAATGATCAGCCTAAGTATCTAGTGTCACAAGGGTTGCGTAGTTTCTTCATTGAAGGTGGAGCTTATGGAACAGAGTGGGCAAAAGTAATGGCAGCAAGTGCTGTTATTGTCCTACCTTTACTCATCATCTTTGCATTCACTCAAAAATGGTTTATCAATGGTATCGGTGGTGACACTGGTGTCAAAGGTTAATATATATTGTTTTACACTTATTAAAAAAAGAGGATTTTATCATGAAAAAAAATTGGTTAGCACTTGCTTCAGTTGGACTATTATCGACACTTGTACTTTCGGCATGTGGTGGTTCAAGCTCCTCAGCTCCTAAAACAAAAGATGGCAAAATTGAAGTTGAATTTTGGTTTGCAGGTGGGAAAACAGCCGTTAATGTTTGGAAAGATATTATTAAAGACTATAACAAGTCTCAAGATAAATATGAAATTAAAGCAGTAACACAAGCAGACTATGGTGAAACTTATACTAAATTACAAGCAGCAATTGCTGGTAATAAAGCACCAGACCTTGTCCTATTAGATACTGCACCATCTCGTAATCTAGATAAGAAAAAATTATTAGTTGATATCAATGAATTAGCTAAGGATGATAAAGACTTCAAAGAAGATAACTACCTTCAAGTATTCGCTGATCAAGGTAAAAATAAAGATGGTAAACGTTATGGCTTACCAGCTTATGGTACAACACAGGTTATGTACTATAACCAAGAAGCTTTCAAAACTGCAAATATTCAACCAGATTCAATTAAGACTTGGCAAGATATGGGCAAAGCAGCCCAAGCCATCAAAGATACTGGTAAATTCAAATATGGTTGGGAACCAATGTGGGGCCAATATAACCTAATTGATGCATCTTTAAGTAATGATGCAAAAATGTTCAGCGAAGATGGGAAAACAGTTACCATCAATGATAAAGAGTGGGTTGAAGTTTGGGAACAATTCAGAAGTTGGATCCATGATGATAAAACAATGACTGTTAACTCAGGTGGGCAAGGCTGGGAGTATTGGTACAAAACAATTGATGATGTACTAGATAACACTGCCGGTGGTTACATTGGATCATCTGGTGACCAAGCCGACCTTGACTTCAAAAAAGTACAAGCAATGGAACAACCTGCTTGGGATGCAGACTCTAAATCAGCACCAGCAGCAGACGCTCTCTTAATGGACGTCCTCGCGAAATCTACCAAAGACGAGCAAAAGGGTGCTTATGACTTCATGAAATACTTTACAGATGTTGAAAACCAAGTTAAGTGGACTAAAGCTGTTGGTTATGTAGCCGTAAACAAAGCAATCACAGAAAATACTGACTACAAAGCATATGTTAAAGAAAACCCACAAGCATTAGTACCATTTGAACAAGCAAAACATGGTTCAGTATTACCAATTGACCCAACTGATGGTGCTATTTACGACGCTTTGAAGATTGCTGCTGATAAAGTTGAATTAGAAAATGTTCCTGCACAAAAAGCTTTAGATGATGCACAAAAAACAGCACAAAAAGCCTTAGATAAAGCTTTAGAAAAATAATAATAGGAGTTAAATCAGCATGGAAACTTATCACTTTCAATTAAATAAAGATACGCATAAGATATCTCCAGTCTGTTTCCAAATGCCTGAAAATTGTACAGGGATTAGTTTACAGTATGATTTAGAAGCGCCTTATACAATGCTTGTTCTCTTAATGATTAAGGATGAAAAAGGCAGACTCCGTTTTCAAAAGCAACTCAGTTATAGCAACCCAATTATTTCATTAAGTAATGACCCTAAAACCAGCACCCTTGGCGCAATTCCAGGGGAGCTCGGCCAAGGTCAATGGACAATTGAAGCTGTCTACAACCAAGAATATGGCAAGCACTTTGATAAAGACTTGATTGAATTCAAAATTGACCTTAGTTTTGAAGCTAGTTCTATTTTGGAAGCAATTGGTGGCCCAATCTGGGTTGATAAAGACTTTAACTATAGCTTTTTCGACCAAGACAAAATTTATCAAAAAGGCAAAGCCTGGTATAAAGGTGACTTCCATACACACACCCAATTATCAGATGGAAAAGAATTAATTCCTACAGTCACTGAAAAAGTTCTTGGAGAGGGATTAGATTTCTATTACGCAACTGAGCATAACTTGCTTCATACAGGATGGCAAGAAACAGAATTAATGGTTCTACCAGGAATGGAAATGACCACTAATTTTGGTCATGCTAATGTTTTTGGAATGACTAAACGACCTGAAAGCCTTGATGCCATTATCAACGATAGTGGACAAGAAAAGGTTCTTGCAGCCATTGATAAATTTATCAAAGAGTGTAATGATAATGATTGGTATTTTTCAATCAATCATCCATTTCTATACCAATGGAAATGGCAATTCGATGAATTAAGTCTAGACAAAATAAGAAGTCTAGAAATAATAAATGACCCTACTTATGAATTAGAGCCCAAAGCCCGAGGGAAATTGGCTAATCAACAAGCTGTGGATTTATCAGATTTCTTCTGGTCAGAGGGGTATCGTATTTGTGCAATTGGTGGTAGTGACTCTCACCTCCTAAAAGATGAATGTTATCCAACTGCAACGACCCCTTCTGTGCCTGGAGACCCTGCAACATGGGTACTAATGGATGACCTTACGCCCAATAATCTCAAAAAAGGATTGGCAGCTTGCCATACCTATGTGACTCGTTTTTGTCAGTTAGACAGTCAATTTACAACTGATGACAATCAAGTAATTGTTTATGGTGATAAAGTAGCTGATGACTGTCAGGAATTACACTTTGATATTTGTATTGAAATGGAAAAAAAACCATACCTTTTCTATAAACTTAACGGCCAAGAAGTTGCTCTTGATTTAGAAAAAATCGATCAAGATCAATACCGTGCTCAAGGGAAAATTAGCTTTAGTCAAGAATCGTATGACTGGATTCGCTTTGGTGCAAATACTCAGGATGGAGATTTTCGATTTTATGGTAATCCAATCACTAGGGGTGAAAAAACGACTAGTATTAAAACATTTGGTCAAGCTAAAGAGAAGTTAGGACTGGAATAATGATAAAAGGAATATTATTTGATAAAGATGGCACTTTAATAGATTTTTTCAGCTTGTGGCAACCAGCTATTATTCCTGTATTAAATCAACTTATTAAAGATTATCACTTATATCCAAGTGACATATATCTTGAACAATTGTCTGATGCCATCGGGTTTCATAAAGGTGAAGTTGATCCAGAAGGAGCAATTGCCTGGAAACCATATCAGTTGATTGCTGAAGATTTAGGTGAGATTATTGAAAAAGAAGTCAAAGACCTTGATTATAACCTCTTAACACAACGCTTACAAGATTATTTTACAGATGCCGTTCATGTTTCTATGTCGGATATACCAACCTTTACAGATACTAGAAAACTCTTTGATAAGCTCAAAAGAATGGATATTGCAATTGGAATTGTCACAACGGATACTTTCTTATCTACCTGGAAAACGATGGAAGATTTAGGTTTAGATCATTTCATTAGTTTCGTTGGAACGTCAGACAATAGTCGGCCAATTAAACCAAATCCTGAATTGCTTTATCAAGCTGCAAGACTTTGGGGATGCGACAGCTCTGAGATTATAGTTGTAGGAGATACACCTAATGATATGCGTTTTGCTAATAATGGCAGAGCGATAGGCGTAGGCGTAACCAGTGGAACTGGCAATCTTTTCAGTCTTGCAGAATACACGTCTTATGTGATTCCTACGGTGGCAGAATTAGTGCCTCTATTGGAAGAAATTAATCAAATGAAAGAGGATCCGCGTGTCAACTATTGAATTAAAGCACATTAATAAGGTTTATGAAACTGCAACTGCAGTAAAAGATTTCAATTTAAAAATTGAAGACAAGGAATTCATCATCTTTGTTGGACCATCGGGATGTGGCAAGTCAACAACGCTTCGAATGATTGCTGGCTTGGAAGATATTTCATCTGGTGATTTACTGATTGATGGTAAGAAAATTAACCACGTCAGTCCAAGTGATCGAGATATCGCCATGGTTTTCCAAAATTATGCCTTATATCCACATATGACTGTTCGGAATAACATGGCTTATAGCTTGAAAATTCGTGGTCTAAAAAAAGCCCAAATTGATAAAAAAGTAGCAGAAGTTTCTAAATTGTTGAGAATGGATGCTTATCTTGATCGTCGTCCAGGTCAATTATCTGGTGGACAAAAACAACGTGTAGCCATGGGTAGAGCAATGGTTCGCCATCCTAAAGTGTTTTTAATGGATGAGCCTTTGTCGAACTTAGATGCTAAGTTGAGAGGGGAAATGCGCCTTGAAATTGCTAGTCTTTATCAAAAATTAGATGCAACATTTATCTATGTTACACATGATCAGACAGAAGCAATGACTTTAGGTACACGAATTGTTGTTATGAAAGATGGCGAAATTCAGCAAATTGATAGTCCAAAAAATCTCTTTGATCATCCAGTAAATCTTTTTGTTGCTGGTTTTATAGGAACTCCACCAATGAATTTCTTAGATGGTCACTTGACGCAAACGAATGGTCAACTACAGCTTGAAACAGACTATCATGAGCAAGTGATTAGTCCAGCTAAAGCATTAGAATTTGAAGATAAAGGTTGCCTAGCCAAAGAATTGGTCCTAGGAATCAGACCAAATGATATTGAAATTTTCCATGAGGAGAAAGCAAATACCATTAAAGGTCACGTTAAAGTTTATGAGATGCTTGGTGAGGATGCAATAATTCATGTCAAAATTGAAGGCTCCAAAACAAATCTTGTCGTAAAAAGCACCTCTAAAGAATTATTTGAAGTTGGCGATTCATTGTACCTTGGACTTCCTGAAAAATTTCTTTACCTTTTTGATAAAGCAACTGAATTAGCTTTAGTCAATTAAAAAAAGCCCTAATGGGCTTTTTTTAATTGATCTATTTGGCTATGATGTTTTAGAGTAAATAGTCGTTTAATAGAATGAATTGATACCACCAGTGAAGGCTTGAATTAAATCATCGTAATAGTAGTTTTGATCACTATCAGATGTATCAACAGTCCATTTACCAGTATCAGTGTCTTTAGTTAAGTTAATTTCGTACCCATCACCAGACATAGAATCTGGTGTTGAAATTGATGCAGAATCATAACGTGTGTGCATATTTTCAAAGATATACTTTTCAGCATCTTTGTAGACTTGGTCATAATCTGAATAGTTATTGTTTTTCAATTTCTCTTTTGCATCATTAATTAAGCTATCATAATCCATATCACCATAGTTGATAACGGATGGTTTAACAGCAATAGTAGCTGATGTTGGGAGATAATTTTTTACAGTATATTCAATTTTTGCACGTTTTGAATTAGCCGCAATATATTGTTGAGCGAATTTTTGTAAATCTGCTTCGCTTGGACTGTAATCTGAGAATGAACCTTTAATTTCTTCTTTAAATTTATTCATATAAGCAGCACGATCTTCGTCAACTTTATTAGTTAATTGCCACTCTTTGCTTTTTTTAGATCCAAGTAGTTCAACTTGTCCACCACCAGTTGTGCTTGCAGCTTCAGCATCTGAACCAGCAATAGCCGCTTTCTCATCTAGGAAAGTTTGTGTAACAAAGGTTTCAGCAAGTTTTGTAATTTTCTCTGTGTTGTCATTGTATTTAGTTGCATTAACAGGAATTTTAAGTTCTTGAGAATTTTCGTCATCCATTGAAGCATCAACAACTAGATTGTATTTTTTCTGATCTTTATCAACTTCATATACAAGATAGCCTGTTTTTGAGCGACCTTTTGAAACTTTACCGTAAGAAATAGTTTTAAAATGATCTAGCGAGTCATAAACTTGACTTGGTTCGATACTTTCTTCATCTTCATCCTTACCAGTATAAAGTGTGAAATTATCTTCACCATAAGTAACACTTTTATCACCAGTATTTTTTAATTTAACTTCTAAAGCAAGGTAACCTTTGTTACTACTAGATGTTTTTAAGTCCTCATTTGTGATATACTCGCCGTCAACAATTTTTACTTGAAGACCATCTTTAGTTGTTGTTGCATTTTTTTCATCTTTGCCACCGCAAGCAGTTAAAACAAATACTGATGACAACGTTAACAAGCCATAAATAATTTTACGTTTTTTCATAAACTTCTCCTAACCCCAAAACGATTTCTAATATATGAGCCAAAATTAGAAATTGTATTATTATTTAAATTTACTCTAAAATCCAGACAAGAACTGGATATCATATCCTCCTTTCTATTATTTTACCCCCGTTTTGTAAAGGCTGTCAAATGTTACCTTAATTTTTTCACAATTTTATGTAAATAAACGAACGTTGAAGGTCGAAAATTTTCTGAAAATATCATAATAATATTTTATAAAATAGAAATTTTCATTGACAAGTGAGTGATTACTCACTATAATGTATTTATAAAAAGTGAGTGAACACTCACCTAAAAGAAGGTAACTATGGAAAACATCTATATCCTAGATTCACTAGAGAAATCATATGGACAAAGTAAAATATTAGATAAGGTTAGTTTTGCCCTATCTAAGGGTCAGATTGTTGGACTGATTGGTCCCTCAGGTGCCGGCAAATCTACCATGATCAAATTAAGTCTAGGGATGGAGAAAGCTGACGCAGGGCAATCCACCATACTTGGGGTAACAATGCCGAACAGACAAGTATTAGGTAAAATAGGGTATATGGCACAGGCTGATGCTCTTTATGAAAGCTTAACGGCCTATGAAAACTTGAAATTTTTTGCCCAAATGAAAGGTGTTAAAGGTAATGCTATAAAGGAAGTCATTGAACATGTGGCCAAGATTGTTGGACTTGTAAATGATTTAAGCAAATTGGTATCAGGCTTTTCAGGTGGAATGAAACGCCGTTTATCTTTGGCAATAGCCCTACTAGGTGATCCTCAAGTACTAATTTTGGATGAACCAACAGTTGGGATAGACCCATCCTTAAGATTAAAAATTTGGCAAGAATTATATCACTTAAAAGAAAAGGGTGTTGGTATCCTTGTAACAACCCATGTCATGGATGAGGCTGAGAAAACAGACAAAGTAGGCTTATTATTGGATGGACGGCTAATTGCTTTAGATACTCCGGAACAATTGAAGACTACTTATGGTGTATCAAGTATTGAAGAAGTCTTTTTGAAAGCTGAAGGTGAGTAATATGACACTTGCAATTGTAAAAAAAGTAATTACTGAATTATTAAGAGATAAGCGGACAGTCTTGATGATGTTTGTAGCACCTATATTTATACTTTTCTTGATGAATGTCATGTTTTCGGCTGAGACTAGTGTTTCTGTCAATTTGGCTGCCAATAACTTACCAACAGAACTTGTTAACGGGTTGAAGAAAGTAGAAGGTATAGAAATAATGGATGTCTCTTCAGAAGAAGAAGCTGTAAAAGGTATGAAAGAAGATATGTATGATGCGTATCTTAATCGAGAACAAGACGGCAATTATACTTTGCTCCACGCAAATACCGACAGTTCGAAGACCAAGATGACTCGTCAGGCAATTAATACCGTTCTAGCAACAGATGGACAAAAAGAGCTCATTTCATCAATTACCAAAAAGTTATCCCAACTATCAATTCCGAAAACTACCCCACAAGCTAAACCAGCACTTAAAATTGAGGCACCCAAGCTTCCTGAAATAAGTCAAAGCTACCGATATGGTGATAAAAATACCAGCTTCTTTGCGAAGATGATTCCAGTTTTAATTGGTTTTATTACCTTCTTCTTTGTTTTTCTAATTTCGGGTATGGCTTTGCTGAAAGAAAGAACTTCAGGTACACTTGATCGCCTCTTAGCAACACCAGTCAAAAGATCACAAATAGTCTTTGGCTACATGATTTCTTATGGCATACTAGCTTTAATTCAGACAACAATTATTGTCATTGCATCAGTTTACCTTATGAAATTAGAAGTTGTCGGCAACATTTATTTATTAGTTTTGGTCAGTAATGTTTTAGCACTTGTTGCCTTAGCCTTTGGGATCTTGTTATCAACGCTTGCGAAATCAGAATTTCAAATGATGCAATTCATTCCTTTAGTTGTTCTTCCCCAATTATTCTTCTCAGGAATTATTCCGTTAGACACGATGACAAGCTGGGTTCGAAGTATTGGTAAAATTTTACCTCTCACTTATTCTGGTCATGCCATGTCAGGGATTGTCCTTCAAGGCAAAGGATTTATGGATATCTGGTCTGATATAGCAGTCTTGTTAATTATTTTAGTTATCCTCACATTTGCTAACATTTTTGGGATGAAACGCTACCGCAGAGTATAGAAAGGACTTATGATGACCGACAATCAAATGACCACCTATCTTGAGGTTTTAGCAACGCTATCTATTCCCAAAGGAAAAAAGCAAACCATTTTAGCTGCCTTAGAATTATTTTCCAAGCAGGGGTATGATGGAACCTCAACAGCAGAGATTGCAGCAGCCGCTAGAGTTAGTCAAGCAACCGTATTTAAGTATTTTGTGACCAAAGAAAACTTATTGTTAGAAGTTATTAATCCAGTTTTACCAGCATTGTTTGGTGATTTTTTTAATCTATTAAAGGATAAAAATGATTTAGAAGAAGCGGTTGACTTCATTGTTGTCAATCGACTAACCTTTTTTGAAGTAAACTATCCACTTCTACAAATCGTATTTCAAGAAGTGATGGTTAATGCCAGTCTAAAAAAGCACATTTTGGCCTTGTCCGAGAAAAATCATATACTTTCCAAAATGGGAAGTTGGTTGGAAACCCTAAAAGAAGCTAACCCAACTGTTAATCAAGACTTAGACTTAGTATCAATAATCAGATGCATTATTGGCCCGATGTTAGCCTATTTTGGTCAACGTTACATCATGGGCATAGCAAGTCAGGACCCAGAAATGGATATTGCTATTATCAAAAAACAAATTCTAGCAGGCATAACAAATTAGATTTGGAAGTTAATTCCGTTTATATAAAAAAAGGAACTAAAATATCTTAGTTCCTTTTTTTAGGTCATATTCAGGTCATATTTCTCTTTTATTCAGGGCACTACAGTAGCTGTGTCTTTACCCAACAAACTGTAAAAGTTGAAGAGGTTGTTTTCTTCAGTTTTTTTTAATCTTTGAAAGAAAATTTACAGAAGGTTTACACAAATCGCAAACTAATTTTACAAGCGAGTATTACAATAGAGGTGTAGCCAATTTGTTTAGGGAAAAAAGGAGATTTATTGTGGCAGTAACTACACATTCGTTTAAAAAGATAGGTACACTTCTCATAGCATCATCTATTTTATTAGGAGCTTGTTCAAAACAAGCCGATGTCAAAATTGATACTGATGCAGCAAATAGCACTAAATTAGCTAAGAAAACAGCTAATGGTAAAGCTGTTCAAATGTATGATGCGAAGCGTCCAAAAACTGAGGATTACTCTAAAGTTAATGAGAACAAAGCAAAATATGTTTTCTTATTTATTGGTGACGGGATGGGTGTTACCCCAGTAACGGCAGCTGAGGATTATTTAGGATTTACTAAGACCAATAAAGATGAAGTTTATCCTACACGCATGAATTTCACTGAGATGCCAGTCATTGGCTTAAAGTCACAATATGATTGTCACTCTTTCATTCCTGATTCGGCTTCCACAGCGACAGCCTTTGCCACAGGAAATAAAACACAAACCAATACAATTGGCCTTAATGGCGACTTCTCAAAATCAAGTGACTCTGTAGCTGAAAAAGCTAAACGGGCTGGGAAATCTGTTGGGATTTTAACAACTGTTACACTTAACCATGCAACACCAGCTGCTTTCTATGCTAATGAAGAATCACGTAAATCAAA
The DNA here is from genome assembly GCF_000187935.1 of Streptococcus parauberis NCFD 2020. Classification (NCBI taxonomy): domain Bacteria; kingdom Bacillati; phylum Bacillota; class Bacilli; order Lactobacillales; family Streptococcaceae; genus Streptococcus; species Streptococcus parauberis. The sequence continues at coordinate 1,767,945 of NZ_AEUT02000001.1, read as the reverse complement.
TTATTCAATTGGTTTACAGATGGCAGAATCAAATTTTGACTTCTTCGCTGGGGGTTCTTTAATGGATCGTAAAGGTGAAAATGAAGATCAAAAGGACCTTTATGATGTCTTGAAAGACAAGGGCTACAATGTCGTCGAAACCAAAGATGAAGCTAAAAAAGTCAATCCTAAATCGAAGAAGACTTACATTGTTTCAGAAGATCTTCAAGATGATGGCGCAATGCCATATCAGATAGATCAGAAAAAAGGTACGCAAAATCTTAATGATATGGTCAAAAAAGGGATTGAAGTAATGGAAGATGATCCTGAAGGCTTCTTCATGATGGCTGAATCTGGTAAAATCGACTGGGCTGAGCATGCAAACGATGGAGCAACAACAGTTAATGAAGTCATTGGATTCCAAAAATCAATTCAGTCAGCTGTTGATTTTTATAACGAACATCCAGATGAAACGCTAATTGTTGTAACGGCAGACCATTCAACAGGTGGCTTTACGATCGGTAACGAATCAACTGGTTATGAAACTTACTTTGATCAATTAACTAAACAAAAAGGTTCACAGGTTGAATTTGATAATCTTGTAACCAAAGAATTAGAAGCAAATCCTGATATGTCTTTCAAAGACTTTGCATCAAAAATTGAAGACTACTTTGGTTTAACTTTGAAAGAAGATGCACCGTCTGAAAAAGTAAGCAATGCTGATGAAGATGCTTACCTTGAAGAAAAAGCTAAAGATCGTGGCTTATGTTCTAAAGAAGAATATGAGGCCTTGAGAGCAGCTTTTGAAGAGTCTAAAAAAGAATCTGATGATCAAGATACCAATTATGGTGGCTATATTCCAGTTTCAATTACAGCAACTCGTATTCTAGATAAGAAGGCTGGACTTGCTTGGTCAACAACTGACCACTCAGGTGAAAAAGTTCCTGTCTATGCTATGGGTTCAGGTGCTTTCATGTTTGACGGCGAGTATGATGATACAGATGTAGCTGTGCGCATGGGTGAAGCTATGGGCTTCAATGGAAAAGATTCAAAACCGAAAAAAGAAGTTGAGAAGAAATCCAAAAAACCAAGTGGTGTTGGCTTAAAAGCACCAAAGAAAAATTAATTAACCAATAAGGCTTCCTCCTAAAAAGTCGTTGAAAAAACCTCTATTTTCTAATAGAGGTTTTTTGCTTATTGTTGGTTAGTAATGGCACTTTTATCTGGGTCATTATGAGCTAGACGGCTAGCGGCAGCCGCAGCAATGGCTGCTACGATATCATCTAAGAAAGTATGACATTGTTTACCATCTTTTTCGTTAAGCTTGGCGATAACGCCAGGTTTAATTTTATCAAGGTAACCGTAGTTAGTGAATCCAATTGAACCATAGAGATTGACAATTGAAAGTGCCAAAATTTCATCTATCCCATACAAGCCTTCATCTTTCATCAGAATAGTTAATAGTGGCTTAGACAGAAGCTCTTGCTCAGCTAATTTGTCTAATTCAATCCCCGTTATGATAGCATTTTGAACTTCTCTTTTTTTCAAAACGGCAGCAATACTTTCTAAACACTCTTCTTTATTCAGATTTGGAATATATTTGTTTTGTAAAGATAAAACGATGTCAGCAATATCATCAAGGCTAACACCACGTTCGACTAATAATTGACTGGAAATCTCTTTTAATTGATAACTATTATTCATTTTGAATCCTCCTTGACACAATCATTATAACACAGTCTGCAAAAAAGCTTAGATAATAAGTTGGGATTGATTTTATATTTTATTGTTACAGTCATTTTAGAACTGTATTACAATTTTGAAATATATAAGTTTATATTATCCTAATCACTGAAATATATAGTATAGTAGTTGTACTATACTATATATTTCAGTGATTAGGATAGGTCTAAACAAGTGTGGACGCAAAAATTGAGGGATTGGGATGGTATGCATTGTTGCAAAATCCTAATGTCTTTTCTTTTTATTCAAGTATCATTAGTCCTTCTTTTAAAGTTTAATTTTGAACGTTAATTCAGATATTATTTTAATTGGATATCGTAAATAGACAAGTAAAGAAATTGATTCTTTTAATCATTTGCTTGATAAATAAGGTTAATTAGAAAGGTTCTAATTGGTTTATGATGAAATAATGATGTTTTCTGAAAACAATTCTTTTTAAATTACAACCTTTAAAAGTTTATGTTCAGAGAAATAGTTACTTGTGTTATTGAATAAATAGGAAAGAAAAACCTTTAAAGGTTGAAAGGGAATAAAAATGTCATTAAAAAATCTAAAAAATTTTGTGATATATGTGTAGAATTAATGTTATGAGGTAAAAATTAATGGATAATAAAATATTACAGGAATATATTTCCAAGAGAATTCGACTTTTAAGGTTGGAACGTGGGATGACCCAAGAGCAACTAGAGGAAAAAGCAGACCTCGGGACTAATTATGTGTATAAATTAGAAAATCAGTCCACAAACATAAAGGTGAAGACTCTGGAAAAGGTCATGAAGGCACTAGAAGTTGATTTTGAAGGATTTTTTGATATTAGTTTAATTGAAGAAAATTCTGATCTATCAGATCTCATGATGCAAATTAAAGAACTATCTTCAGGTCAACAAGATCGTATTATAAACGCCTTGTCAGTGATTATAGGGGAAATAAAAGGGAAATAATAGCCTTTTATGTCACCACATTAAAAGAAGTCGTATTGAAGTACGCTTTTTTTTATTGAAAAATTCAGAAAAGGTATGATTCTTCATTGGATATGATAAATAAAACTTGAAGACGGAGGAAAACAATGGAGAAAATGTGTCAATCATGTGCTATGCTTTTAATGCCAAAGGGACAAGATTTAAGAGGAAGCAATGATAAAGGATGAAAATCTGATGAGTATTGTTATTTATGCTATGTAAATGGCAAATTTTTATCTCCAGATATCACCTTTGAACAAATGGTTGCCTTAGGACGGAAAGGTATTTCTAAAGGAGAAGGGAGTACTCTGGCAAAAGTGATTTTCAAAATGACCTATCCAATGGTCTTAAAACAGACAAAACGCTGGCGGAACGCTAAGTAGAAGGACTAGTTAAAAACTAGTCTTTTTTTGTTAGAATCATCACCATATAATAACTAAATCAGACTATAATTTACCTAAAAAGGAAAGGTATGGCGATTATGGAAAAAAAGGTATTGAAATCATTAGTAAAGCAGAAGCAATCAACATAAGAAAAGAAAATGGAACGGAAGTAGATTATTATAGTTCTAGTGAATTTGAAGTACATCATAATCTGATACCAGACCAAAGCCATCAAGATTAGCATCGCCATATAAAAATAGAGGAAGTCCTATACATCTTAACTGGACAAGGAAAAATTCAAGTATTTGAAGAAAATAGAATAGAAAGCTTTAATGTAACAACAGGTGATGTAATTAGGGTTAAAAGATCAATTCATCGATTAATTAGATAGTACAAATTCAGCTGCAACTTTCTTAGTTTTTAGGTTTGTATCAGATGGTATTAATAAAAGTACAATGATAAAAAATGATAAGGTTGATAGCCAAGATATAATTGACTGAACGAAGTTGAAATCAATAAATCAAAATCATTAACAATTATGCTATAATAAAAAAACTAAGGAGGTGTATCTGATGATTAAAACAATTGGTATAGTTAGTTTATCCAGTGGTATTATTGGTGAACAAATGGTTAAACATGAAGTCCTACTTGGAATTCAACGACTTGAAGACATGGGCTTGAAAGTTGTTTTTCTACCCCACAGTTTAAAGGGTGTCGACTTTATTGAAGACAATCCTAAAGCACGTGCTGAGGATTTAATCCAAGCATTTGCTGATCCAGATATTGATTTGATTCTCTGCGCCATTGGTGGTGAAGATACTTACCGCCTTTTACCTTACCTCTTTGAGAATAATGAACTTGAAAAAGTCATCCAACAAAAGCCTTTTTTAGGATTCTCAGACACGACGATGAATCACCTGATGTTGCACAAACTTGGAATTCAAACTTTCTACGGGCAGGCTTTCCTACCAGATATTTGCGAGTTGGACAAGGACATGCTTCCCTACACTGAGCACTATTTCAAAGAATTGATCAGAACAGGAAAGATTTCTGAAATAAAAGCTAGCGATGTTTGGTATGATGAACGGACTGATTTTTCGGAGGACGCCCTAGGTACACCACGTATTTCCCATGATAATCAGGGTTTCCAACTGTTAAAAGGTTCTGGAAAATTTAGTGGCCCTATATTGGGAGGGTGTTTAGAATCCCTCTATGATCTCTTTAATAATGAGCGACATGGAGATAGCGTTGAGCTCTGCAAAAAATATGACTTATTCCCAAGTTTGCAAGATTGGACAGGAAAAATTTTATTGCTTGAAACTAGTGAAGAAAAACCGGAACCAGCCCTCCATAAAAAAATGTTACTAGCTCTAAAAGAAACAGGTATCTTCTCTGTCATTTCTGGACTGCTTGTTGGTAAACCGATGGACGAAACCTTCGATCAAGAATATAAGGAAAACTTACTAACAGTAGTTGATCAGGATATCCCTATAGTGGCTAATCTAAATGTTGGTCATGCGACCCCAAGGGCCATTATCCCGTTTGGTCCAGTAGCTTATGTTGATGCAGAAACAGGCTTAATCCGTTTTTCTAATGAAAAGTCCATCTAAATTATGGCTAAAATGTTTTTATAATCAAAAAATTTGAATTACTTCATAAATCATCTATACTTGAATCAGAACATAATATTAAGGAGATTGTTGTGAAAAAATATATTTCAGAATTTTTTGGTGCATTTTTACTAGTTTTTATCGGCTCTGCGACAGCTGTTATTACAAAAGGTAGTGTTTTGGCCATTGCCATGGCATTTGGTTTAGCTATTACTATTTCAGCCTATACATTTGGTAGTATTTCGGGTGGTCATTTTAACCCAGCCGTTACAACAGCCATGTTAATTCAAAAGAAAATTTCCGGTAAAGATGCTGGATTTTACATGCTTGCCCAATTTGTTGGCGGACTCATAGCAGCAGGCCTTATTGCCTTATTTGTTAAAGCAGCAGGCTTACCAGCAAATATGCTAGCACAAAATGATTTTCCAACTATTTCAGCTGGGATGGCGATTTTAGTTGAAACTTTAGCTACTTTCTTGTTTGTAACATTAATCTTACTAGTAACTGATAATAGATTTGGTAATCCAAATTTTGCCGGCTTAATTATCGGCTTGTCACTAACGCTATTAATTCTTACAACAATTAGCTTGACAGGTGCATCATTAAATCCTGCTCGTTCATTTGGTCCAGCTTTATTAGCAGGTGGATCTAGTTTGAGTCATTTATGGGTTTACTTCTTAGCACCTGAACTTGGTGGCGCATTAGCAGCAGTTTTTGCTAAATGGTTAACAAGCGAAGACAAGTAATTTTAAAACAGTCCTTAGGGCTGTTTTTTTATTTTCACTTGAAATAAGAAGACAATTGTATTATTATAACAAGATAAGAATGAAATGAGGATGATTATGGCTAATAAAATGTTGTCATTTAATACTGACCGCTACCAAAAATGGCCAGCTTGGCTTATCATTATCTTGGCTTGTGTGATGACACAGGTCGCTATGTTCGTAGGAGTGACTATTTATTCTTTACTTTCACTACTTGTTTTTTTTATATATAGTTTACTAAAAGATGGTCATACGGGTAATGTCTTGAATATGATGCAAAGTATGCATTTTGAATTATTGGGATTTGCTGGGGCAGCGTTGGCCTTAATGGCTTGGGTAAAGTGGTTTGAAAATCGACCAATTACCAGTCTCGGTTTTTTTAAGCAGAAATGGGCTTTCGAGATTGCCAAAGGTTGGTTCTGGGGAACAGTTCTTTTATCAAGTGCCTTTTTACTATCCTATCTATTTGGAGGTCTGACTTTTGATAAAGTTGACTTATCCAGTAAAACCATCTGGTATGTACTTTCCTTAATTCCCTTATGGTTTATTCAAGGAGGGACTGAGGAGTTGATTACCCGAGGGTGGTTCCTACCTCTCATAAATAAGCGAAGTAATTTGGCGATAGCAGTTGCAGTGTCAAGTAGTCTTTTTGGTCTTATGCATTTAGGAAATGATCATGTGACCATTGCTTCTATGCTTAGTCTCATTTTATCTGGTTTCCTAATGGCACTTTACATGCTGAAAACGGATAATATTTGGGGTGTGGCTGGTCTTCACGGAGCATGGAATTTTATGCAAGGTAATTTCTTTGGTGTTGCAGTCAGTGGTTCGCAGACGGGGGCTTCGATTCTAACATTCAAAAGCAAGGTTGGTGCACCGGACTGGCTATCAGGCGGAGCTTTTGGGACTGAAGGTAGTCTTATGGCAAGTCTTGTTCTTTTTGTTGGAATTGCTATACTAGCTTGGCAATTGAAAAAAGGAGAAATTTCATAAGATATGATAGAGGCTGAAATGGGTAAAGATAATCAAGGAAGTTTAAAAAAACAAATCATTATGAATGAGACACCTTATTTAGTCTTTGACTTGGACGGAACACTGGTTTTTGATGGGATAAGGATTGCTGATGGTCTTAACGAAATCTTGCAACTCTTAAATAGTCGTTTTAACATCATTTTTGCGTCCGCTCGTCCGATTCGTGATATGTTGCCACTTTTAAATGATTTTCCAGATAATGATTTAATCGGTGGGAATGGAAGCATGTATCGTCAGGATGGCCAAATCATTCTAATGGAATCCATTCCTGTTAAAGCTGTTGCTGCAATTAGAGTAATTATGGACAGGGAAGATTTAGATTATATTTTTGATTATGATTGGGATTATACAGCTAGAATTAGAAATTCTCAAAATCATATTTTGCAAAAACTAGACAGTGGACGATTGGCAAAGGCTCAGCCTATAAGGAATAGTAAAGTCAGTAAAATTATCCTGTTTGATGTATCTTCTGAAAGGCTTGCTCATTTTTCTGACATAAAAGGCATTTCTTATGTTTATCATCCGTTAGAAAAGGAACTTGTCATTACAGCAAAAGGAAATGATAAGTATGCCGCTCTTTCTAGATTAATCGGTGCCCAAGCATATCTTGCTTTTGGAAATGACCACAATGATATAGAAATGTTAAGACAGGCAACCTATGGCTTTGCGATTGGAAAAGAATTAGTTTCGGGTGCAAATCAATTTATATTAACAGTTGACCACTTACAAAAATTATTAAATCAATTTGAAAAAGAGAATGCTAAATAGTTTTCTCTTTTTTTTGCCATTTTAGGAGAGGGATTCAGGCTGTCTACCATGGTATAATAGAAGAAAGATTATCTGGAGGGATTATTATGATTGACAGACAATTGTTGTGTGATTTATTGGACCGATCTGAGGAACGATTTTTAGATTCTTTCCATCAAATGACCCTGGAAGAAGCAAACACCATGCCAGATCCACTGATTAAATCAGTCTCATGGTTGATTTGGCATACTGCTAAGATGTTGGATCAACAAGTATCAGAGCTAAAGGGTGAGGAAGCACTCTATTTTTCTCAGGGGTGGGTTGATCGCTTTGCATTTGATTTACCAAGAGACACTGAAGAATGGAAACATCGTCCAGAGGAAGCAAGAAAAGTCATTATTAAGGATAAGAATTTGTTGATAGATTACTTGAAGGTCACATTTAACCTAAGTAAGACTTATCTCAGTCAACTTGATTTTAACAGTCTAGATGAAATTATTGATCGTTCTTGGAATCCACCAGTCACTCGCGCAGTTCGCCTAGTCTCAACTATTGACGATGCTCTCATGCATTCAGGTCAAGCAGTTTATACAAGACGATTGGTTCTTGGTAAATAGATAGGAAAGGAAATGACAAACAATACCAAAAAAGACCTTATCATAGGGTCGCTTTGTGCCATTGGATGTGAAATTTTATTTGGGCTAAGCTACCTTTTCACTAAAGAAGCTGGCCAAACAGCATCAGCTTTAGCTCTACTTGGCTGGCGTTTTCTAGTGGCTGCACTTTTTCTCCTAATCCTATTTGTGATAGGATTAATAAGAGTCAATTTTAAAGGCAAGTCCATTAAGTATGTCCTTTTGGCAGCAATTTTTAGTCCCGTTCTCTACTTTTTAGGTGAAACATTAGGTATCAATTTAACTACAGCATCCGAAAGTGGAGCCTTTTTAGCCTCAATTCCAGTCATGGCTTTAATTGCGGCAACTTTGATATTGAAAGAAAAGCCAAGTAAGCATCAGATTGTCGGTATTGCAATAACTGTTTCAGGTGTTTTGCTTAGTGTTATGGCCGTAGGCATGTCAGCTAGTTTTTCGGTGCTAGGGTATGCCATGCTCTTTCTAGCAGTACTATCCTATGCCCTCTATTGTGTTTATGTAGACAAGGCTAGCCATTTTACAGGAGTAGAATTAACCGTCGTCATGATTTTGCTTGGTTTTCTGGTATTCGCTAGCCTGGCTATAGGCGAAGCAATCGTTCATCAAAACTTATCACAACTCATCATTCTGCCATTTGAAAATAATACTTTTGCGCTAGCCATTCTTTATCAAGGTATTGGTTGTTCAGTCTTGGCCTTCTTCTTATCAAATGTGGCTATTGCCAAAATTGGTGTCAATCGAACAGCTTCCTTTATTGGCGTATCGACGGCTGTGGCTATTGTGTTTGGTGTGCTTATTTTAGGCGAATCTTTTACGGGCTTGCAAATTTTTGGTGTTTTGGCTATTATGATTGGTGTTTATACTTCAAATAAAGGATAAGTAAAGGAGTTGCTTATGGACTTATATCAGCCTGTTGCAGACAAGTTAAATGAACTAGGCATTGCTTTTCAGATTGTGGGACATGAACCTGCTTTAACAACTGAACAAGCTGATTCTTTCATTGAAGGGATAGACGGCGTCCGGACAAAAACTATGTTTTTAACCAATAAGAAAAAAACACAGTTTTATCTTTTGATAATGGATGACCAAAAGATGTTAGATATGGATGCTTTTAAGGAGGTTGTCGGAGCTAATAGAATGCGCATGGCTTCAAGTGACAGTCTATATGAGAAGATGCTCTTACCACCAGGTGTCGTCTCACCTTTTGGTTTACTAAATAACAAGGACCACGACATCTCAGTTTATATTGACAAGGAGATTATTCCTGAAGAACGAATGAGTTTCCACCCCAATACGAATGAAAAAACAATTTTCTTAGCTACCAATGATTTACTGACATTCTTGGCAGCAATCGACTATCCAGCAACAATTATTGAATTGTAATGGAGATATCCAATAAAAAAGACGCCATATAAAATGGCGTCTCAGAATGAAGGACCTTGATTCATTTTTAAATCCTTATAAGAAAATAAAGTTCTATTTGAGAAATCACTTTTCAAAAAAGTTTCTAGTTAGGAAAGTTGAGTTTTCTGATATGGATACTCATCAGTGATATAATATATTTCATAAGGCATTGATATTATTGTAAAACAATAATATAATTTGCTTGTTAAATAAAGAAATTGTTGTCTATTAAGTACTTAAAGGGGGATTTTGATTGTTGTTTAGGCAAGGTGTCAGCTATCGGAAAGAATAGAATAAAGGTGAAATAGATGAAAAATTTTATTAAAATAATAATTGTTATATTTTGTCTTGTACTTGTATTTGGTGGTGTTATTATAGCACTTCGAAAAACGAATGATGCAAAATATGGAGATGGTGATCCAAATACCCCTAAGTATTTGACCGACGTGACCAATGTGAGTTATTATCCTACTAAGATAGCTGGTGTATCGGTAACTTATGTGGATGAGGGGACTATGCAAGGCTTCCACTTGGTTCCGGATCAGAAAAAATATGAGGGAATTGTGGTTTGCTATGGCGGATCTGAAGGGAGTCCTAACTTTGGAGAGGCTGAGCGTTTAGCTAAAGAGGGATATGAGACATTGGCAGTCTTTATGTATGGTATGAACAATCAACAAAAAACATTGGCAAGAATTCCTTTAGAACAATTTGAAGATGTCCTCAATTATATTCAGGAACAGAAGGTTGAAAAAGGGCCGATAACAGTTTTAGCTGGGTCAAAAGGCGCAGAATATACTTTGAATCTTGCCAGCAAATATGATGATATTTCAAATCTTGTATTGACAGCCCCATCTGCGTATAATTTTGCCGGTTTGGATTTTAAGGATTACGGGTCTTCATGGACTTGGCAAGATAAAGAACTACCATATATTGATATTAAGAAGAGTTCATTTGTTGCTTTGGTAAAAAATATGCTTTGGCCGATGCTCACAAAAGGACCAATTGTATATAAGGAAACCTATGATACGGCTATCAAGAGTGACAAATCATTGGTAAAAAAAGTCATACCTGTAAAAGATGTTAAAGCTCATATTATGATTATTGTAGGGGAAGATGACCAAATGTGGAATAGTCCAGCTATGGCTAAAAAAATAAAAGAGCAAAAACCTGATACAGAAATTAATCTTTATAAAGATGCTGGTCACCTCTTTCTTGGAAATGGTGTTCTTAGTACACCTGAGATGAGGATGAGAACTGGTGGTAGCTTATCCGCAAATGAAAAAGCCAATACAGAAAGTCAAAAAGCTATTAACAATTTCCTATTGGAAAAACATGGTAAATAAAAAAAGCCTTTAGATAAGGCTTTTCTTTTATTCTAAATATTACAGTAGACAACTCCTCGCTCTGCCATCTTTTGAATTTTAATGGTGGAGTTGTTTTGGTAAATGACACCATTAATCAGCGCTCCATGTGCAAATAGAGTTGGCATTGCACCATATTTAGGTGACATGACTTGCATAGTCTCTGGTCTGACAGACAGCCCTCCAAGGTCATCGATTTGAGCTAGTTCTTGCTTAACGATGTTTTGCAAGAATGGAGTCGCCAGTTCAATTGTCTTTTCGGTCAGTTGGTAGCCAGTAGCATTAATAACTTGATCAACAGTGATTGCTTCGCCAACCAGGAATTTGTCGCCCTTTACGTTGATTTCCTCAACACCAGAAATGATGTTCAATCTACCTTGGGCTGCCGCTTCTAAAATAGTTTGAGCTGACTCTTCAGGCATGGGGTTTCGTAAATTCACGATGGCTTTACCATAGTTTTCTTGGTAGGAATGGCGGTCCGCAGGGGACATTAAGGGCCACAGGTCGGTTAAGTAATCGACCAGTCGAGATGCTAGTTGCTGTAAGTGATAGAGATGCTCGGCCATGTCAAGCGACAGCTTGATACCAGCAATCCCTTCTGACAAGAATTCATTTTTTGTTTTTTCCCAGTTACTAAAGCCTAGTGCCTGCAATTCCTTTTGGAATAGTTGATCAAGTTCCTGATAGCTGACGCTTTTGCTGTCAATGAGTGTTTGAATGGTTTGGTCGGTCAGATGGTGCCAGGTGATGTCGGGGCCTTGGGTGATGCGAACAGTCGGAAAGTAGTTGCTACGTGAGAAGGCTTTGATAGTAACAGTTGTTCTCAATAAAAGCCATTTGATCACATCAACTGCTGCTAGGCCGGTGCCAATAATTGCTACATCTTTATTATCCCAGCTCTTTGTGGCTAATTCCTTTTGAATTGGATAAGGATCTGCTATGTAGGAAGAATGCCCGGTTAGCTGATAGGGGTCAGCAACGGGAAGTGCTCCACAGGCCAAGTGAACATGGTCAAATATTTGAGGGGACCTTGTATTAGTAAGGGTTAATTGGAAGGTCTGAGTCGAAGGCGAGTAGCTAATAGACTCAACGGGTTCTTTGATAATGGTAACTGGTAGTTGTGTAATGAGCTGATGAGCACGTTCTTTCATGTATCTTCCATAGAGGGCGCGTGAGGTGTAGGTCACACTTGTATCGTACTTGTTTACTTTTAGCCAGTCCATAAAATCCATCATCTGATGGTAATCAAAAGAAATATCATCGAGTGGTGAATTAATTAAGGCTGAGTCATCATCTTCCTGAAAAGGAATACCACGGCCAAAATGTTCACTGTCATCAAAACAGCTAATTTCTATTGATTGTAAATACTCTTTTGTCTGTTGAGAGATGGCCAGTAAAACAGCTAAACCACTGACACCCATCCCAATAATTGCAATCTTCTTCGTCAAAATTAAACCTCCGCTTTAATATCATAGCATAAACAAGGAGTAGGATATAGGTTTTAGAGGAGGAGAAGCCCTATTATTTATTAATTTAGGTCATTATTTATTGTGATACATAAAAAGTTGATTATTAGAGAAATATCCAATTGAAAATCTCAATTTAGCTATTGTATCTAGTGATACTGGTATTCTTGTCGAAAAGAGAGTTTCAGATTTATAAAAGTCAGATTATTCCCATAAAAATAGCATTGACTGTATAAAAAATAAATAATAACATATTTACAAATTGGTTAAGAGAGCCATTTGAAAAGTAAGTCTTAGAGATTCTTAAAGTGACAAAACATTCTCTATAGACTAAGCTTTCTTATAAAATAATTGAATAATTTTAAAAATTGAAAGGAGAAAGATGAAGAAATTATCGAAAAAAGAAAAGAAAATGATCACAGCAGGACGATTCTGTATCGTTGGACTTCCTAAACGAAAAGGACTTTTTTGTTGGGATTAGAATATAATTGGTGAGAAAAATGAAAAAATTATCAAATAATGAAAAGAAGATGATTACAGCAGGCCGTCTTTGTGTTTTTAATATAAGAAAAATAGGATATTTCTGTTTTGATTAATTATCTATAAGATTAAATAATTAGTAATTGTTTCGTCGATAGTTTGTCACTTTACTATCGACTTTTTTATATTTTAATAAGAGATGTTGAGGTTTAGTAAATGAATCAAGCTTTAATAGATATTCAAAATATAACAAAATACTACAATAAACGTATAACATTAAATGATCTTAGTTTCACAGTTCATAAAGGAGAAATTTGTGGTCTGGTTGGTGAAAATGGTGCTGGTAAGACAACATTAATTCGGATTATTGCAGGACTAATAAAATCCGATGGTGGTGTAATAGATAAATCTAAAATTAAGAATTTAAGCTGCATTATTGAATCGCCAGCATTTTATCCCAATCTGTCAGCATATGATAATTTAAAGTATCATATGCTCAGACTAGGTTTTCCAAAAAGTAATAAAAAAATTGATGAAATTCTAAATTTAGTAGGTTTAAAATAGGTTGAAAGAAATAAGAAAGTAAAAAATTTCTCCTTAGGAATGAAGCAACGTTTGGCTATTGGACTGTCCATAATTGATTCTCCTCAGTTACTGATATTGGATGAGCCTATTAATGGACTTGACCCAGTAGGAATTAAAGAAATGCGAGAGCTTTTGTTAAACCTGAAAAAAAATTACAATATGACAATTCTTATATCCAGTCATATCTTATCTGAACTAGAACTCGTAGTGGATCGATATATTATTTTGCATAAAGGAAAAATTATTCAAAATATTACAAAGGCAAGTATTCAAAGATATTTATCTTCAAAAATAATATTAGAAGTAGATAATATTGATGATTGCTATCGACTTTTAAATAAAAATAATTATAGTTGTAGAATAGTTTCTAATAGAATTGAAATTAATTCTTCCACAGATTCAATTAATAATATTGTTCAAGGCATAATTGAGGAGAATCTAGTCATTTATGGAATTTATTCAAGAAAAACCTCTTTTGAAGAATATTATATGGCTTTACTTCAGGAAAGGAAGTTGATGAATGTTTAATTATTTTAAAGCAGATTTTTTTAGAGCTACTAAAGAAAGCAGTTTTAGAGGAACTATCTTGTTGATCGTTGCTATTTCATTGGTATTTTCCTATCTATTTAGAAATGAATCAGGACAAGAAGGTTATTGGGAAACTCAGTCGATGTTGACTAGTTTTATACCATTATATTTTATGAGTATCACAAACTTTTTTTGGGGTGAAGATATATATTATCGAACTATAAATAATGTAATAATAAAATCGAATTCTAGGTCATCAATTTTTATTTACAAAGTAGCAGCTACATTAATAACTTCTTTTGCTATTATATTACTTAATTTATGTTTAATTGCAATTATAAGAGGAATAATTGGTTTCCAAGTATCTGGATACTATTTGTTTACAATTTTTTGTAATCAATTACCAATATACAGTTGCCTTATTATGCTTTGTATTTTTATTTTTATTTATTTGGATAGAAGTTATCAGGCATATATAAGTTACATCATAATTATTTTACTGTTTGACCAATTGTTTGGTTTTGTAATCGACTCAATGTTTGAAACTAATTTTATGGATGACTTTTTAATGATGACAAATTTAAAAGAGATTTGTGTTAATGATGTCTTTTTTACTAAAACATCATCAGTAGCACTTGTTTTTTCAATAGTTTACTTTTCTGCAAGTTATACAATATTTATTAGAAAGGAATTTAAGTAAGGGGTTTAATGAAAAAAATAATTTTACCGATAGTTTTACTAATTGTTATGATCATGGTAGCAGTAGTTACAAGTTTTAATAACGGCAAGACAAATTTAAAACTATCAAAATCTTGGATACTAAAAGACAAAAATATTAAGTCTATCGTTTTATATGGAACTGAGCAACCCTTAAAAGTCGCCTTGCATGAAACGGATCAAGAGGTGACAACTATTTTAGCAGAAGGAATAGTTTCTAAAGAGACTCTGAAGTCATTAAAGAAAGCAAAGGTATCAGATTCAGAAGTTTATATCCCTTTCACAAAGAAGGGATTTAAGTGGTCAACTTCAACTGAAGGGAAAGACGTATTAAATGTAACTATTAATCTGAGGAAAGATGCAATTGCTAAGGAAATATTTATTGACCCTTGGAATGGTAATGTAAATGTTTTGGTACCAAAGACATTCAATGGTTCTTATGATATTAAGCTAAATCAAGACTCTAAGTTATTACATATACCTCAAACCGATGAATCCGATGACAGCACTATAAAAGTTGATGCCTATGGTGATGTCACAATTGAGAAAGCTAACTACTATGACAATAGAACATCATAAACAAGTATCTCTATTAGATTGTGGTTTAGCATGTACTAAGACTCTTTTATCATTCTTTGAGATTTCAAGTGAAAATATAAATGAAAGTTTTAATGTTAAGTCTACTCAAGGAATGTCTCTTCTAGATATCGAAAATGTTTTAAAGAAATATAATATTAGTTCCAATTCATATAAGATAGATGATATAAAATCACTTAGACAAATAGAACGACCTTTTATTGCAGTAGTAGAAAGAAACTCTTTACCGCATTATATTGTGATTATTAATATAACAGAAAATAAGCTAACGATTTCTGATCCTGCATTTTCTAAAATTTCAACTAAGAAAATTGATGAATTTAATGATGAGTTCTTAGGAATAATATTAATTCCCGAGTTAGCTAAAGAGTGTCTGGAAAGTTTAAACACATATGAAGCTAAAGAGGATGTTTCCTCTGAACTCTATTGTAGTTTTATTTCAAATTTAAAGACACAACAAAAATTTCTTTTAGTATGTACAGGAATTTCTAGAATAATTTTGCCTATGGTAATAGCATTATTTTTACAATATATTTTAACGCATGTTTTTCTCGAAGAAACTCAACTAAAAGTATTGACGACCTTAGTAATATTATTTGTAATGTTTATTTATTATGTAATTACTAAGACTGATACAAAATTAAAAACAATAATTGAAAATGATTTTCTCCAAAAAACAATAGAAAAATACTATTGTGAAAGGCTATATAATTACGAAAATAGTAAAAATTATGATTTTGTAATGGGTTATTTTTGGAACCTTTTAACATCAGCCTCAGGAGTAATACACAAATTTTATCTTTCAATTTATTTATTTATGTTGATGATAATAATATTGTGCCTCTTATCCTTGAACCTTTCACTAGCAATATTAACAATATGTTCCCTCGTAGTTTTATTTTTTTATAATTATAAAAAGTTATCTAAAATTGAGGAAAATCAAAGGAAATATGTGATAGCAAGTTCAAATTTCACGTATTTGGTTGAAAGTTCTATCGATGGCTTGTATGATATATCCGCTAATAAAAAAGAAGAGTCATTTAAGAAAGAGTTCATAGAAAAAATTAAAAGTTTACTTACTGTAAAACTGGAAGCAGCTGAACTTTCAAATTGTATCTTTACATCTATCTCAATATACATAATTGGATTAGCAACTTGTATATTGATATTCTCAAATTTTTATCGATTTGAGACGAGTTATGTTGATAATTCAAATATAATATTACTCATTTCATTGTTGACTACAATTTTACAACCTATCTTAACTACTTGGCTTTCTTATAGTAGAAGTAGGTTCTCACTTGAATATATAAGTATGAAAGATAAGGGAAATTTTATTTCTAGTATGGATATATATTCTTTAGGGATAACTGAGATAGAATCAATCAAGATTGAAGGACTATCAATGCAATATCTAGATAAGACAATCTTTAATGATATCAATATTAATTTAGAAAAGGGAAGTCTGTATGTTATTACTGGAGATAATGGATCAGGTAAGTCTACATTTTTAAAAATCTTACAAGGTTTTATTACTCCAACAAAAGGGAAAATTATTATAAATAATTCCGAGTATAAAACTCTCAAACATACAAATATATGTGATTATATAGGAATTTATTCAAATGAATTCCGTTTATTTGCTGGAAGCATTGATAAAAACATCAATTTTGATTTGTTTAATCTTAGTTCAGGAATTAATTATAAAGAAAATAAATTTATTGGTTTACCACTTAGTTATCAAATCGACTCTCAAGGAAAAAATGTGTCTTTAGGTCAAAAACAAAGAACATTGATTTTGCGATCTTTGTCTGATGAGAGTAAAGATATTTTTTTACTTGATGAACCAACAAGTAACCTTGATAAATCCTCAAAACAGCAGTTAAAAGAAATGATAGCAAGACTCCTAAAAAAGAAAAAGATAATTTGTATTGTAACCCATGATGAGGAATTTATAGAGCTTGCAACTAATATTATTCATTTAAATAAGTGACTGCTCTATCATTAATTATCTTTCTATCTTATTTTGAATAGTTATTTTTTTATGAATGTGCTAGATTATATAATTCTTGGATGTTTTTTGGTAGGTTGTTTGGCAATTTTGCTTGTATTTTCTTTTCTGTGCCATCAATAATAGCTTGGTCATAGTACCAAGATTTGAATTTCACCATTGCTAAGTATTTTTCTAATTGTTTCATTTCTTCTTCAAGATGGGCCTGCTTTTCTTTAAAAAGTTCTTTTCTTAGACGATATGTTGACGGACCTTGATTACACCAATCAATGAATAATTTAATATCTTTGATTTCTAAACCAGCAAATTTTAAGCATTCAATAATATTTAGTGCTTCAATTTCAGTTTCACTAAATTTACGGATACCGTTTGTTCTTTCTAGAAATGGGAAAAATCCTTCTTTATCATAATAACGTAATGTAGAGACAGGTAAATTAAATAATTTTGAAACTTCTCCAATTGTGTACATTTTTTCTCCTTATTCCTTGACCTAAAGTCAACTTTAGGTGTTATAGTGATTATAACATTTAATATTAGATGTTGTAAAACAGATATGGAGGATATTAATTATGCAACAAGAAAAGTTAGTTCTAGAGGAAAAGTGGGATAAAACATTTGAAAAAAGTAACGCTGTAAAACATCAGAAGGTTACTTTTACAAATCGATACGGAATTACACTTGCAGGTGATTTTTATCTTCCTTTAAATAAAGAGCACAAGAAATTATCAGCTATTGCAGTGTCAGGTCCATTTGGCGCTGTTAAAGAACAATCAAGCGGACTTTATGCTCAAATAATGGCTGAAAAAGGGTACGCAACACTTGCTTTTGATCCTTCTTTCATAGGAGAAAGCGGAGGTTATCCAAGAAATATGGCTTCTCCTGACATTAACACAGAAGATTTTCAAGCAGCTGTAGATTTTCTGTCTACTCATGAGTTTGTTGATACTGATAAAATAGGAATAATAGGTATTTGTGGCTTCGGTGGAATGGCAATTAATGCTGCTGCTTTAGATACACGTATAAAGGCAACACTTGTTTCTACCATGTATGATATGACAAGAGTTAATGCTAAAGGCTACTTCGACGCAGATGATAGCGAAAAAGCAAGATATGAAACACGAAAATTATTAAATCATCAACGAACTCTTGATTATAAAAATGGAGATTATGCGCGTGCAGGAGGCGTTGTTGATCCCCTTCCAGAAGATGTTCCGTCTTTTGTGAAAGATTATTTTGACTATTATAAAACTAATCGTGGCTATCATGAAAGATCTTTAAATTCTAATGAGGGATGGAATGTAGTTGGAACGATGTCTTTCTTGAACCAACCAATTTTACAATATAGTAATGAAATTCGTAGTGCAGTACTAGTTATTCATGGTGACCAGGCACATAGTTATTATTTTGGAAAAGATGCATTTGATAATATGATTACTAACAGTAATTATATTGAGAATAAAGAGATGTTAACTATCCCTGGGGCTTCTCATACTGATTTATACGATCAAACTGATGTTATACCATTTGATAAAATAGAACAATTTTTTGAGAATTATTTAAACTAATATTTAAGCTTATCGAAGAGAGTAGGTAATATGTCAATGAAATTAAAAATTAAAGACAATGACATCCCAGTTGATTGGGAATTAAATCAGGCTGTGTATACCTTGAATGAAGATGCTCAAAAAAGTCCAATTAACGTAAAGATGGAAAAATATGGTGGTTTTGAACAAGTCGGATTTTTAGGAAAGAATTATCCGAGAAGTGATAAACATATAAAAACAGAAGTAGGAGATATTGTCCTTTATAATGGCAATAATATTGTTATCTTTTACGGACAAAATAGCTGGTCTTATACGAAATTAGGAAGAATTAAGCTTTCTGACAATCAAATAGTGGACTTATTAAGTAATGAAGAATTACTTCTAACATTAACAAGTTAAAAGAAAAAAGCCTTGTGAAAGGCTTTTTTCTTAATAGTTACGGATGCTTGGTGCTTGATAATCAGTGATAAAGCTCTCAATTTTTGAGATATCATCTGTGAAGAGTACCTTATTACGGTCTTTTTGGCTGAGAAAACCTTCTGAAACCATGTGGTCAAACTGATTTTTCAAGTCATTAAAATAACCATTGACGTTATAGAGAACACAGGGACTATCATTTTGACCAATACGAGACCAAGAAATGACTTCTGATATTTCTTCGAGTGTTCCTGGGCCTCCAGGTAAGGCTATGAAGGCATCGCCTAAGGTCATCATTTTTGCTTTACGGTCTGACATATTGTTGACAATAATTAGTTCGGTTAGACCCGCGTGAGCAATTTCCCGATCCTTCAAAAAAGCAGGCATGACACCAGTTGTGTGGCCTCCATGGGCAATAATCGTATCTGCCATGATTCCCATTAAACCAATCTTTCCACCACCAAAAACAAGATTATGTTTTGTCTCAGCCATCCATTCAGCTAGCTGGATTGTTTTTTGACCATAAATAGGGTTATTGCCTGTGCTCGCTCCGCAAAAAATTGTGATGTTCACTCTTCAAATCTCTTTTCTAATTTTGTTTTGTGGGCTTGGACGATGTCTTCCAAGGATATTTGATACAAGTCAGCTAGGATGAAAATATTATCTAACACATCTCCTAGTTCTTCCTTAATATCTTCTAGATTTTCTCTTTCAGTCCTGGTGGTTTCGTCCGGACGATCCCGTCCAATTTCATATTTGCGAATAGCTTGCGCAAGTTCACCGACTTCCTCAGTCAAAAAATTACTGCGGATAAAAGGGTTGTACTGGTACCAGTGACGCTTCTTGTAAAAATCACTGACCCATTGCTGATAAGCTTTAATATCCATAGATACCTCCAAAATTAGTACAATATTATCAAATATTGTAATATTGTACCATCAGAAACTATTTTTATGAAAAATTATTCGTCTTTTGTCGAATATTCCATCTATTAGAATTGACTCTAAAGCACAGCTGATCCTTGCATTTTGTTAAGCAAGTGAGATATAGTAAGTGTAATAAAAAGGTGGGGAGTGCTAACGATGGACCAGTGGTTTAGAAAATTACTTTTGACGGATACGCAAGGAGCAGCCAAGGCTTTGCTTGGGATGGAACTCTATTTAGGTGATGAGAAGCTAGGGCGGATTGTCGAAACCGAGGCTTATCTAGGTGCTTTTGACAGTGCTTGTCACAGTGCCCAAGGACGTCGGACTCCCAAAAATGAGTCCATGTATCTGGAAGCGGGTCATTGGTATGTTTATCAGATTCATGGGCACAACATGCTTAATTTAGTGACGCGAGAGAAAGAAGTCCCTGAAGCAGTCCTTATTAGAGCTTTAGAAACGCCTGATGGTTTGCCTGAAGGCAATGGGCCGGGCAAACTGACTCGACTTTTTGGGATCACTCGAGCTTGGGATGGGCAAGATAGTGAAAACTGCGCCCTGCATCTTAGGCCAAGTCTTAAGCCGAAAAAAATTGCCAGTCGTGCTAGAATTGGCGTGACATGTACAGACCTCTGGCGCGAGGCGCCACTCTGTTTTTATGTAGCAGGCAATCAGCATGTTTCGAGAATTCGCAAACGGGGTTTGGTTCCTGATCGGGAGACGTGGAGATAAGAAAAAAGCCTATAATTGGGGCTTTTTTGTTAGATTATAATATTTTTTAATAAGCAGTTGACTTATATAGTTAAACTGTATATAATATAAATATAAAGTTAAACTGTACATTGAGGTGATATAATGAAAAGAGATAAAAATATTCCACTAACTGAAACAACTTTCTATGTTCTACTAGCATTACTAGAACCTGCACATGGCTATGTAATTATGCAAAAGGTAGAAGACATGAGTAATGGTGACGTTAGAATTGCTGCAGGAACCATGTATGGAGCTATTGAAAATTTACTCAAACAAAAGTGGATCAAATCTGTTCCTAGTGAGGATAGCAGAAGGAAAGTTTATATTATCACTGAAAAAGGTAAAGAAATGGTTAATCTTGAAATTAATCGTTTAAAATATCTGGTTAATTTAACCAACCAACTAAGATTAGGAGATAAGTGAGATGATAAAATTTAAACTTTATTTTAATTCGATGACTAAAGAAGAAGAATGGTTAAACAGTATTCAAGAAAAGGGTTACTCTTTATCTGGAGTCAGTTCAATTATCCCCTCGCTTTATTATTTTAAGAAGGATGAATCTAGTCGGGATAAGAAAGTAAGAATGGATTATAAAAGATACATGTCAAAAGATAAATTTTTAGATTATGTAACGCTCTTTGAAGATAGTGGCTGGAAACATGTTGCGGGCAGCCGTTGGGGTGGACTTCATTATTTCCAACAACTTAATTCCCGAGAAAATTCCGAAATTTTCTCTGATCCAGAATCAAAAGAGGCCATGGTGAATAGTTACTACAAATATGCTAGTGAAATGGCTTTTGTCTTTATTATTTATTTCTTTTTGTTAATGAGAGTAACTCAATTTAATCTTATAAATCCTCAATCATGGTACTTAACTCAGGGCTTATGGGGCATGGAAGGACGTATGTTCTGGCTAGGATTTCTCTTTGAAACTCCATTTGTTCTCCTTAGAGTTTTACCTATATTCTACTTTCTTATAGCTGGTATATATTATTTGGGGCGAGCACACAAAAGTAAGAAATAATTATTAATAAAAAAAAGCCTTTATTTAAAGGCTTTTTTGTTAACTCTAGATTAAAAATATATTGTACATAAATGTAGGAATTCATGTCATTTAATTTCTTTTTTATGTTTCAATTATTATGTTTGCTTCCTTCTCGAACGGTTTGTAGAAAAGGTCATAAGACTCCTTTGATTCAATTAAGGATAATTTCTACTAATTGAATTAGTTTCTATTTTCTTGTTTAAAAGTAATTTCTTATAGTATCTATCATACTATAAATTAAACATTCAAAAATGAAGAGAAATAACTTTTTCTTCATTCTGAAAGCAGTGTTAAAAGGCTTTTTATGTATTAAATTTTCATCATACTTTAAAGAAATGTTGTTCATCAAAGTGATATTAAGAGAGTTAAGTTAAATTAGATAAAGTATCTTAATTCAATATGAGGTGTTTGAAAATTATAGGGCTCTTCAATAGTCTCTAATAACAAGATCTTAGTAATGTTCTGTTCATTTGATAACTGTTTGATTTTATTTTCAAGATTATGTTTAGTGATATGTTCAGCATGAATATGACTATTCTTCAGACAAATAATATTTTTTACTAAACTGTCTTTTTTACATTTTTGAACTTTACAGGCAAGAAAAGATTTCCATTGGTCCTCATTTTTTACCATAAAGATACCAATTCGTTGATCAAATATTAGATTTTTTTTCTTAATTTCCAGAATCATTTTCTGAATTCCGTGATAATAACCTTCAGATAAAATAGTGGCGTCCGTGGATTCAAGGAAGTAGTCTTCATCACCAGGTTCGATATGATAATGTGAGCTATGGTCTAGTTGATTTGACAGATTTATTTGCTTTTTAAATTGCTCTATCTGATATTTGTCTTCTTTGATAGCTAACTCTTTTAAACGAATTTTTTCTTCTGCTTGTTGTAAAAGCTCAGCTATATGAATCTGACCATCTTTATCAATAAATTGAGTAAATTCTTTTAAGGGAATACCATAGTCTGCACAGATTTTAATCAATTTTACATAATCAATTGTAGCAAATAGAAAATATCTATAACCATTTTGAGGATTTATATATGTTGGTTTTAAAATATTAATACTCTCATAATAGCGCAGGGCCTTGATATGAATTCCAGAAAGTTTACTTAATTGTCCAATTGTTAATAATGAGTGCATTTTTTTACCTCACCCTTGACATTACCGTGACGGTATGGTTTATACTTCTAGTATATCATAATTACGACTCAGAGGTAGAAAAAGATGAAACAATTAAAAAAATTAAATTTAGAAATTAAATTATACTTCTTTGGGGTTGTCCTCTTTATGATTGGCCTTATCATTCCTTTACCAACTCAATTTAAAACAATTATCTATATGATAGCTATTTTGATATCAGGTTTTCATGTGATGTGGGAGGGTTTATCTGACACAGTCACAAACTCACTAAGCAGAAAAAAATTTTTACCAAATACACACATTTTAATGACAATTGCTGCACTCGGAGCAATATTTATCGGGGAGGCAATAGAAGCGGCCTTGTTAATTTTTATCTTTGCAGGAGCTCACTTTTTAGAAGAATATGTTGAGTCAAAAAGTCAAAAAGAGATAAAGGCACTCTTAGAGCTTAATCCGACTGAAGCAAGAAAAATAATGAGTGATGGTTCAATTGCTTTAGTGGCTGTCGAAAGTTTAAAAGTTGGGGATCAACTGCAAGTACTAAATGGCGCTCAAGTTCCTACGGATGGGGTTATCACTGAGGGTCAAGCAAGCATAAATGAATCAAGTATTAATGGGGAATCTATTCCTCGAGAAAAAAGAATTGGTGATACAGTTTTTGGATCAACCATAAACGGGAACACAAGTTTTACAATGAAGGTTACTAAGGATAGCAAGGATACAGTTTTTGCAAAAATCATCCGTTTAGTAGAAGCCTCTCAAGGGAACTTATCACCGACAGCAAGTTTTATAGAACGTTTTGAACCTATCTATGTCACAACTGTGTTAATTATATTTGTTCTGCTCTTACTATTGGGACCTAACTTGTTTGGGTGGACACTTATGGGAACACTGACTAAAGGTTTGATTTTTATGGTTTCAGCATCTCCATGTGCATTGGCAGTCTCCGCTATTCCAGCGACACTGGCCGGCATATCGAATTTAGCCAAAGAAGGTATTCTTTTCAAAGGAGGAGCTTTTCTTTCAAGCTTAGAGGATGTCAAAGCCATAGCATTTGATAAAACAGGAACGCTGACTGCTGGCAAGCCGAGAATAGTCGACTACGATTTAGAGCCAAGTCAGGTAAGTACGGCAGTACTAATGACCATTATTTTAGGAATGGAGCAACAATCAAACCATCCCCTAGCACAGGCTATTTGTTCTTACTTTTCGGAAAAGGTCAAACCTGTTATGGTTATTAAAACTGAAAACAAACTTGGTGAAGGTTTAACGGCTGACTACCAAGGTGCCCTTTACCAAATTGCAAAGCCTAGTATTTTTGATAACGTCCCTCAGAAATGGCTTAGTGCAAAAGAAACTCAAGAAAGTAAGGGGGCTACCGTAGTGTTTGTTGCTATAGACCATCAAGTCTGTGGTTACATCGCAATTCAAGACAAACCACAGGAATCTGCTCACATACTTTTAGATTATTTGAGAAAGAATCAAATAAAAAGTGTTATGATTACAGGAGACTCTGAAAAAACTGGAAAAGCATTAGCTAGTCAAATGGGTATGGATGATGTTAAGGCAAATGTTTTACCTGAAGAAAAATCAAATTTGATTCAGAGACTACAAAAGGCAGATGGATTGACAGCGATGGTTGGAGATGGAGTAAACGATGCGCCAGCACTAGCAAAAGCCGATATTGGGATTGCAATGGGAGATGGAAGCGACGTGGCAATTGAAACTGCTGATATTGTGATTATGAAAAATGATTTGAGTAAACTCATAATTGCTCACAAACTTTCGAAATCTTTGAAACAGATTATTATTCAAAACGTTGCCTTGTCTATGATAGTAGTTCTTCTCTTAGTTATTTTTACATTTTTTAGCAATTTAACAGTTGTTCAAAGTGTTTCCTTGCATGAAGGGTCGACATTATTAGTTTTAATTAATAGTTTAAGATTACTCAGAAAATAATAACTTAATGGGAGGTGTTATGCTATTTCGGTTGTTTATTATACTCTTATTTGTCATATTTTATAGTATTTATTTTGGCAAATTACATTTTTTAAAAGGAAAACAGATTAAAGCAGTCCATTTAGGACAAGGAAAATTATACTCTAAAGAAAAAATTGCACAACAATTTATGTCTGGAATAGCTTTTTCTTTAGTTCTTTATCAGATATATAAACTTTTCTTTGATTATCATGTAGATAATAGATTTTATACTCTTGGTATAGTCATAATTATATTAGGAATTGTCATATTTGGTCTAAGTGTCTCTGAAATGAAAGACAGTTGGCGCGTGGGCTTTGAAAAATCTGATAGAACAACCCTTATAACTAAAGGAATTTATGCCTATTCTCGAAATCCAGCCTATCTAGGCTTCTTCTTATTCAATTGTGGTTATTTATTTCTCATTGGTGATGCTATGATGGTTCTACTCATTTTAGTTGACACACTCTCTTTACATTATTTAGTGTTAAGTGAAGAAAAACATTTACGAAAAATGTTCCAAAAAGAATATGATACTTATTATAAAAAAACAAGACGCTATTTATAAAGAATATTGCATTTTAGGATTCCCGTATAGATATACAAAAAGCCTTTATTTAAAGGCTTTTTGTCTGTATTTTCATCCTTCTAATTTAAATACATCGCAAATAAATAAGGAAGTATTGTAATAGTTATAATGATATAAAAGATACCATAACGGATGGCTAGGAAGAGTTTGTGGATTCTGATGATGGTTAACATTGTCCAAAAGATGAGGACAGTGATAAACCAGCCTGAGATTAAGCGAAGTGGTGTTATACCATAGAGAGCTATGTAGATGCCAAATAATTTCCATGAGGCCAAAAGTGCAAAGGCTAGGGTATAGCCAAATAGAATGGTTAATAGAATTTTTCCTGCTTTTTTATTCCACACTGCTACTTTTGAGAAGAAGTAGCAAACAGCTAGGGTCGCAAAGTTAAGAAGAGCGACGCGGACTAGCTGCCAGAAACCTGATACGGCTGTATGTGAGGCATTTTGTGGGCTAATGGTATGCACTTGAAAGAGGGATTGCAAATCCAGGAAACTAATGACTAAAAAGAGAGTGTAGATAAAGCAGAGACTACCAATTACAATATAACTACTAAATAGAGGTAAAAGTCGGTTTCGATTGATTTTTGCCTGGATAGCTTGGTAGTTAGCCTTTTTACCCGCCTTGCGAATTAGTGGACCAAAGATAAGGCCATAAATATAGGCGCCTAAAGGCAATGAAAAGAGTAGATAGACCATAAAGTCAATGATGGAATCCATCCAATGAATTTTTGAAAAGAATACTCCCCAAAGGTCAGTGAAGTTAGTTGTGAGTAACTTGAAATTTTCGGAGACAGCTTGCAATTGATTAACGGCAAAGAGAACGACACCAATAGCAACCCAAAAGGTTCCTATGCTAATCAGAACTAAAGCTGGTGTGATTTTCATTTTCAAATGTTGGTCTGGAAGTTGCACTTTTAGTATATTTTTTCTGAATCGAAAATTCTTAACTGGAATGATCCAAAAGCCACGCCAGGCATCAATCAGAAAGAGACTTCCAAATCGACCTTGAATGAAGCTGTTATTTCTGGACAAAATATAATAAAGGAAGGTCATGTGTAAGCTGACCATCTGAAAGAGTACTAATTCTTCGAAGGTTCCCCAAATGGCTAGGGCTACAATCTGTACGAGTAGGGCACTTATGAGCAAAAAATCCTCAGCAGTTTTTTGCTTGAACAGTTCTCGATAGTTAAATTTGGCTACATTCATTTCCACGATTAGAATTATCAGTATACAAGACAAAATAAGGTAAAAGTAGTTGTCCTGATAGAGGTTCACGATATAGAAATAAGCCGGGAAAAAACTAAGGAGGGCGCCCAGTTTAAAGTGTTTCAAGTCGGCATCGGGGTGTTGGTTGATGTAGAGTGGGGACAGGTGCTTGCGGTTTAAAGGTTGAGGGTTCACGCAAATTTACTCACTTTCTTCGTCAGGGACATACTCTAGAATGTCGCCAGGTTGGCAATCCAATTCACGGCAAAGGGCATTCAAGGTCGAAAAACGAATAGCTTTGGCCTTGTTGTTCTTCAAAATCGAGAGGTTGGCGGGCGTCAGATCAATCAGTTCGGCAAGCCGGCCAGCGCTGATGTGCTTTTGCACCATAATTAGGTCTAAATTTATACGTATCATAATGGTCCTTCCTTAAATCGTGAAATCAACTTCATCCTGTAATTCGACAGCTTTCCCAAAAGCATTACGGATGACCCGAATGACAAGGGTTAGGGCAATTCCTGCGGCAGTAATCAAAAGAACGGGAATATAGCAAGTTACCCCAATGATTAAGGAAAGTAGCGTAATGGCTGCCGCTTCCCAACCAAGTAATTGGAGACTGCGTACATTTTGAGCAGTAAAAATTAGATTTTTAGCAAAACGACTAACCAATTGATAAATATGATAAATGAAAATTAGAGAAAGAAAACCAATTCCATAGCCCAAAATTAGCATGGTCATGAAACGCTGAGTACCCTGTAGAAAAGGTGAGGGGTATACGACAACAAGGTCAACAACCCAAGTTCCAGTGCAAAGAAGAATGACAGCACCAATAAAAAGTGCAATCAAACTAATCTTAGTTAAAAGGATGCTAAAGTTTTCATAAGTTTTTGTGTTCATAATTGAATCTCCTCTTTCATATTGACAACAGTATAACACAAATATATCGATAATCAATAAAAAAATATCGTTTTTTAGAAAAAAATAATTGAAAATCGATAAAAATAATGAATTTGGTTAAATTTTTATGAAAAGTTAAAAAATTGATGGAAGTATTTCTGTAAAAAAAAGAATAAATTTCGTATAGTAAGATGAATGGGTAAGTAATTAAAAGGATCTGAAAAATGAATAAACTGAATTAGAAGCAAGGGTAGTACCTTGGATGACCGTCTTCATTCCATTAGGTCAATAAGTTGGTTTTATGAATTTTTTAAAATGTTCTATTAAAAAGCCGAAAAATTATTATTTTGTAATTGTGGTTGAAATCTTTTTAAAAATAAATATAAACTACAAATAAATAAGTGAAGAGGAAGTTAAGAGTTTAGTTGTCGCCCTTTTATTTGTAGGAATGCTAATTTCAGGAACTGTATTGGCAGCTTCTGTTGATGGAGAAACTTGGCATTACGGTGTGGGATATACTGGAACATATGGTTATTCTAATTACCATCATCCTAATAGGAGTCATACTGCTAGAAGATCCTTTCTGGTTATGTGGAGGAATCTATGGGCAAAATTGTGAAATCTACTTGCATTGTCATTACACTATGTATCAGCTTACTTATCATAAACATTTTTCGAACACAAGAAATAAATCGAATTAACAATATGGAAGATAGTCCCTATATTGTCCATTTTTATCTAACTGATCAAAGACAAAATTCAACTGAAATGATGAAATATTTATCATTTCTATCAAAGAAATATAACGTTTATTGAACCAACAGAAATTAAAAAAGAAGATAGCTTATTGAAATAATAATTTGATAATCTAAAATTGGAATAAAAAAAATAAAAATATTTTTCGTAGTTATCAAGATCTTTCATTTTTCAATCTCCTAAATGAAAGTAGAAAGAGTACTAATAATTTATTAGTACTCTTATTTTTATTATCTTTAATATCTAAAACAATTATAATATTGACGAAAGCGCCTATATAAATCTGCCCTACAGACGTAATTGAGTTAAGATTGATTAAATCAAGAATTGAAAAGGCAGATTTATCAAGGTTTTATCACTCATTAATTTGTAGGAAAAATATTTTGGTAGAGTAAAAGAAAAACTGCATCATATTTTAATTTCTATTTCTATTTATTGATAAAAGAATTTATGATCTATTAGTTCTTATTAATATATTAATAATTCACGTTGTAATTAAATTTTATTAACGCTTTAAATGCAATAACATAAAGGGATTAGTTATTTCTTGATGGTTTCTATAATATACTAATTTATGTAATTTTTTCAAAAAGATTTATTAATGTTATTAATGTGTCGTTTAGTTGAATATTTTCGGGATACGCATAACTAATAAAAAAAGAAATGTCATCTTCTGTTTTTAGTGGAACTTTTACAAGATTATTATCATCTTGATCTAAAGCAATGTCAGTTAGTAAGGATATACCTTTTAATTCTAGGTGGTATTTTGATTAGATTTTTTAATTAAAGAATTCCAAAATAAGAGGTGTAATAAAAAAGTTTCTATGACTATAAAATAAATATCAAGAAGGTGCTTCAGATGAGATCATTCTTACTTAAATTGGATAATTGTATACTGGAGATAGTCTTAAATGTTTTTTATAAATTATAGATAAAGATTTATGTCATAAAATAAGATAGTAAAATTTCTTTTGAAAATTTCCCATAATAACGCTGATATTTATTAGTGTAAATTGAATTCAATATAAATCTCTCAAATAGAACACATCAAAACAAAGCATCCTAGCAGTTAATTGCTAGGATGCTTTGTTTTAATATGATAACGATGGTAAAATAAATACTAAAATAAAATAGGACAAAACACAAATATGGAAATTTCATGGGTGTTGTTTAACTAGAAAAATGGCTCAGATGCAGGAATTAGAAGTCCTGAAGAATGTTATATTTATACTACTGAAAAAGAAAAGGAATTGTTTAAAAAAAATGATTCTGAGACAGAAAAGATGTTATTTTATCGTGCCCAGCAATTAGTAGTTGATGTCTACTGTAAAGGTGCTAAATAACAAATAAGATTGGCCCCAGAGGTAACTATACAAGATTCGTTGTTTGTAGATAATATGCAGGTCAAAATTCAAGAATTTTTTGATCTAGTTCATGCAGTGGGTCTTCAAGAAGATGGGACTTTTTCTATAGTTTAAATATTACACCGATTACGTCGCAGGTGATGAAGGTGAAAATACTCCGATTGTATCACCTTGTGTTAATTTTATTATTATTATCAAGTGTTAGCTATTTTTTTAAAAAGTATTAAATTCTTTATTTAACATCCCATCAAAAATTATTTCGGGGACAAATCCTCTTTAGACAAGCAAAAATCCTTTAATAAAAGGCTTTTTTGATAATTACACTATGCCCCCTACAGCCTAAAATGAGTTGAATTTTAATAAATTAGGAAATAAAAATATTAAATTATCAAGGTTTTGTCACTCTTTTATATGTAGGAAAAATGTTTTGGTAGAACAGTGGTAGAACAAAAGCTTTTTAGTTATTTATATTTTCTAATTTAAGCATTGTACAAAAAATGTAGGTGATTTTATGTATTTAATGTCATAGATCTAAATATAAAAGGAGAGAACTAGGGGAATTTTCACAGAGATTTTTTTTGGGGAGGGGGTGCAATATCTGCTAATCAATTAGAAGAAGCTTGGAATATTGATGGAATAGAGTTAGTGTTGCTGATTGTTGCACTGAAGTATCAGTTAATTATCCACAAAATTTCTTTTCATGCAACTTTTTATTAAGAAATACATTCATTATAGTTAGTAAATTTGAACTCGGTATGACCTAATATTTTTTAACTATTGTTAAAAATTGTACTTCACAAACTAACTAATCTATCTAAGAATAATTTATAAGTTTTATCACCTAATTGAGTCAATTTTTCAAATGATGGAACTATTAGTAAGTGATACTGCCAATAATTTTATGTAGTACACAAGCAGAGTTTGCAAATATTATTCAAATAAACATTCAAGGTTATCACAGCATTTTATTTAGCTTTTTATGAATACGATATCCGAACCTAGCCTTAGATTCATCAAAAAAGCTTACAAGGTATCGTTTTAAAGCTTCCTCATTTGAAAAAACTACCCCTCTTCTTGTTTTGGCGTTTGATTTCCTAATTTAGCGATTCAATCAATTTTTTAGAGTATGTACTACTCCAAATGTGATGTGGAAATTGGAATACGGTGTGGAAATTTTCCTTTGTTTCAAGTGATATCATGAACTTTTTGTAACGAGGCTTCCATTCAGAGACAAATTGCTCTAATATTTTAGTAACTTCGTGTAAATTTGTGGTGTGATAAATCTGTTTGAACTAATTCAGAATAAGTGATCTATGTGCTCGCTTGACTTTACTGCCAACATTACGACCTATATGAACCATATAACACTGATGTTTAGCTAGTGGATATTCTTGTTGGATAATATAAACTAGTCCGTGTTTTTGAAGGCGATTGATAAGCTCCTTCAAAGAGATATTATTTATCTCATAGCCAAGACCCACTTATTCCTTTCAGGCGTGTTACCGAGTTCAATGTAAATACATTCTTTACTGACCGTACCTCATCGCAAGAGAAAGTAAGTTCCGTCCAGATACAAGACTGAGTAGTTAGTTTGAAGTGAACGCTCATGAAAGACAGAGATACTTTCTTGGGTCACTTTTGTGATATTTGAAACAGCTGCTGGACTGTAATGGGGAGCCTACATGCGCTCAGCAATGTCACTGATTTCCCGTGCCGTAACGCCAGTCTGATAGAGTTTAATCACCATATCTTTTAGCATAATATGGCGATTAACTGGTGAAAATTTACCGATTCGATTTTTTAGGATTATAAAAATTACTGCCCCTACTTCGTTTCAAACTGTCGAGAAATAGTCCCATTACGGCTAGTACCAGAGTTGTAACCTTTTTTTCATATAGCTCATGTCCAAGGAAAGCTGGGAGTTCAACCTGCAATTAGTCATTCATAGCTATTACTTAAGAGGAACGAATGAATTCTTCAACATCTAATTTTGTGCTAGGAAGTTAAGTAATTTGGTGGCAAACTGAGTCATGAGAATAAATCTCATTCTAGAGAAATATTGTAAGTATACCATACAGGATTTATTCCTTTTTTTGTGTTTACACAAGATATTTTACACTACCTGATTACTTTGCTTAGCAAACTCTTCTAATCTATTTTTTGAAAAGAAATCATTTATTATATTGTTAGTTATTCTGCCAAAAACTCTATCTTCATCTAATAATTTTTGAATATTGGCTTCAATGATTTCATTATCGATTAAAAAGTCTTCAGAATTAAAAATTTTTATCAAAGGTAACAGTAAAGATAAAAGGTTGGACAGTTTCTTTTTATCAACACCAGGATATGTTTCAATTACTATACTTTTACCTTCTTTAATATATTTATTTATTTTTTGACTAATTTTTTTTACATTTTTGGCTAGTAAATGTTGGTTATGGTTAATAACTTTGGGTTCCAAATTATACATTATTTCTCCTTTGTATAAATCTATTTAGAAAAGCAACCTAAATACTGATTGTTTCTCTACCTATAGTATAGCCAAAGAACAGACTAAGTCTTAGAAAAAATGACAATCGTAACTAGATTCTGTAGTTTAATAGTGTTAAAATTGTGGGTAAAGAGAATGGAGGTATGTACATGAAAAAAATCATTTTCAGTGATATTGATGGGACTTTAATAAACGATCGTTTAGAGGTGACGCCAAGGACAGTACAATCTCTTAAGAGGGCTATTGCTAATGATACGTTATTTGTGCCTGTATCAGCAAGAATGCCCCTAGCTATAGAACCTTTAATTAATAACATCTCTGAAAATAGTCCAATTATTTCATATAATGGAGCTTTAATTCAAAATGAAGATGGTGAGACCATTGATTCAATCACTATAGATTTAGAAGAAGTAATTCAATTATGTACTTTTATAGAAGAAAGTTCCCAAAATGTTTATTGGAACGTATATAGTAATAATAATTGGTTATCACAAGATAAAGAAAATTTCTGGATAAAACGTGAAGAAAAAATTGTTGATATTCATTCAAATGAATCAACTATCAATGAGATTTCTAAACTAAAAGAAGTTCATAAATTATTGATTATGGGTGATACAAATGAAATAATAGAATGTGAAAAAATTTTGTTGAGAAAATTTCCAGATTTATCATGTTCAAAGTCTACCCCATATTATTTGGAAATTATGCGAAAAGGAATCAATAAGGGGAAAGCTGTAAAAATATTAGCTGACTATTATCATATTGATCTAACAGATACAATTGCTTTTGGTGATAATTTTAATGATATCGATATGCTTCAAACAGTTGGAAAAGGGTATGTTATGTTAAATGCTCCACAAGAAGTAAAGCAATTAATTGGTAATATAACAAATAGTAATAATTTCGATGGAATTGCTGAAGTCTTAGAAAAAATGTACCCTTAGTAACTTATATCACACACGAAATTTTGGAGTAATATGAAATCAGTAAAAAAACTTTTATGGATATTTATGTTTATGATACTGACAGTTTCAGTGAGTATCATACTAACTAATAAAAAAGTTGAACAGTATAGTTCCAAAAAATTAAAAGTCGGAACGACTTATATGACCATGAATAATCCTTTTTACGCAGTTATCAATGAAGAAATTAAAAAGAATATATCAGCAGTTGGTGGAAATGTCTATACTAGAGATCCGGGATTAGATAGTAAAAAGCAAGTAAAACAAATAAAATATTTCATAAAAAATCATATGGACGTTATTATTTTAAATCCAGTAAAAAGTGATGATAGTGCAACGATTGAAATAGTAAAAAAAGCAGAAAAGTTAGGGATTAAAGTTATTGTAGTTGATAGTGAGCTTTCCAAAAAAGTAAAAGTCACTTCTACCATTATTTCCGATAATTATAATGCAGGAGTATTAATCGCTAAAGATTTAATAAAGCGAAAATCCAATGCAAATATTTTGATATTGGAACATAGGGGTGCAAATTCAAGTGAGGAGAGAATATCCGGTTTTACCAATACAATGAATAATAAAGAGCAATATCAGATTATTTCAAGGATAGAAACGATGGGGCAAACGGAGATATCCATGCCTGAAGTAGAAAGAGTCTTAAATTCTGGGAAAAAATTTGATGTTGTAATGGCTTTAAATGATCAAGCAGCAATAGGTGCTGTAGCTGCAATTGAAAAAAGTGAAAAAAAAGAATCATTTCTCATCTATGGTGTTGACGGCTCTCCTGATATGAAAAATCTGTTACAGACAACTGAAAAGGTCACTGGAACGGTATCTCAGTCACCAATTAAAATGGGTAAGAAAGCAGCAGAACTTTCTATTTTGGTTTCGAAGAAAAATCAAGTTCCAAAAATGACTGTTATTCCTGTGAAGTTGATAACTAAGCAATCAGTTTCTAGTAATAATATTAGTGGGTGGCAATGATGGGGAAATCAAAGTATATAAAAGTTAGTAAATTTCTATTATTATTTATAAACTTTGTTGCGGTTATATTTTATTCCCTAGTTTACAAATTCTCAACAGAGTATATAACTATACAGGGTAATAGCAGATCATTATTGGAGGAGCTAACAACCTTAAACACTAATCCAACAGTTATACTTTACTTATCACTGTTTTTATTTTTTGTTTTAGTTTTGTTGATTTTTTATAGAGATTATATTAAGCCTCAAAATGATATTCAAATTTTAGATATTTGGATTATTTGTGAACTTATAGTGTCATTTGGTTTATTATTTAGCCTACAATTCTCATATAATGGTTTTCTACTTCTTGTATTTTCAAATGTTTTCTATCATTCCAATGATATGTACGATTTGTTAGATAAGAAATACTGGCTATTTTTTTTAGTACTTAGTTTTGGTTTATTATTAATTACTGATAACAGCGTGTTGTCAACTTTTGTGAGACTTCCTGATATAAATGTATACATAAGTTACTTACCTTATTACTTACGAATCTCATTAATTTTTGTTAAGAATTTCATCAATTCTTTAAATATTACAGTATTTATCACTTCACTTATCTCTTATATTATATACTCAATTACGGAAAAACATAAACTAGAAGAAGAATTTCGTATGGTATCTCGAGTTAACGGGGAGTTAAATGACTATATAGCCATAACAGAGAAAGTTGCGGTAGATAGAGAAAGAAAACGGATTTCCAGAGAAATACATGATACATTAGGTCATGCTTTAACTGGAATATCTGCAGGGATTGATGCTGTTAAGGTGTTAATTGAGATAGACTCTAATAAAGCTAAATCCCAACTTAATATTGTATCTGATGTTGTAAGAGAAGGAATTGTTGATGTTCGAAGGTCTCTAAATAAACTAAGGCCAGATGCTCTTGAGGGAAGAACACTTGAAGATGCGTTAAATAAAATTATTAGAGAATTTGAAGGTGTTTCAAATATAAAAATAAAACTAAATTATAATTGGACGACTGCAGATTTATCGGTCGCAGTAGAAGATATTATTTTTAGGATTATTCAAGAGTCTATAACAAATTCATTAAGACATGGACATGCCTCAGAAGTAATTATTGATATGGTAGAAGATGCAGATTATATGATGTTTATTAAAGATAATGGCATCGGAGCTGAAGAAATAGTTTATGGTTATGGCTTAATGCAAATGCAAGAACGACTTGCGATTATAGGAGGAGAAATTACTTTTAATACTAAAAATGGTTTTGAAACTGTTATACGTATTCCAAAAAAAATAAGGGGATCCAATGATAAAAGTTATGATAGCTGATGATCAGGAATTGATAAGAGAATCGTTGAAGATCATTTTATCAGCAAATAATGATATTGAAATTGTTAGTTCAGCCTCGAACGGTTTTGAGGTTCTAGAAAAAATTGAATGTAATAAACCAGATATCATATTAATGGATATCAGAATGCCAAAAATGGATGGAGTAGTTTGCACAAAGGAGGTAAAAGATAGATATCCAGATATAAAGATTATTATTTTAACAACTTTTGATGATGATGAATTTATTTTTTCTGCTTTAAAGCATGGTGCCTCAGGTTACCTTCTAAAAGGTGTTTCGATGTCAGAACTTCATGAAGATATAAAAACTGTGTACAATGGCGGAGCAATGATAAATCCAGACATAGCAACAAAAGTATTTAAGGCATTTTCTCAAATGTCCCAAAATACAAGTTCAATAAAGGTAAAAGAAACTGAAATAGAGAATATTTCTAAGATGGATTGGAAAATAATTCAACAAGTTGGTTTAGGACTTTCAAATAAAGAAATCTCAAATAAACTATATTTATCAGAAGGAACTATCCGGAACTATCTTTCAACAGTTTTATCAAAGCTTAATTTAAGAGATAGGACACAATTAGCAATTTGGGCTGTCCAGACTGGAGTGACAACACGAAATTTGGAGGAATAAAGTGAAAAAAAATAAACTTTATACTATTTCTATACTGATAATTCTCATTATATTTTTCGGTGGAATTTACAAATTTATTTTCACTCCAAAGAAGGTGACTCTAACGTTAGGAATACAGGAAGGTTCAAGTTGGGGTGTTCCACAGGGAAAAGAAAATAAAGTTATAGATGATGCCATACGCAGGTTTGAAAAAGAAAACCCAGGTATTGAAATTGAATATGAGAGTGGAATAAGGAAAACAGATTATTCTGATTGGTTGTCAAATAAACTCCTTAAAGGAGAACAACCAGATATATTTTTAGTTCCAGATAAAGATTTCAATTTATTAGCTTCAATAGGAGCGTTGAAAAATCTTGATAGTAGTATTGACAAATATATTGACCCAACAGATTATTATAATGTAGCGTTTGATGCTGGAAAATATGAAAATTCTCAGTATGCACTACCATTTGAAAGTAATCCGATGATGATGTGTATTAATAAAGATTTGCTAGAGAAGTCCGGGTATAGTATTCCAAAAAAAAACTGGTCGATTGAGAATTTTTTTAACAGTATTAAATCAACAACAAAAGATACTAATAATGATGGTACCTTTGATCAGTTTGGTATTGTTGGTTACAATTGGTATTATGCAACGGCAGCTTATAATAGCAATATATTTACTAAAGATAAAATAAATTTAAATACAAACCAAACTAGAAAAGCTTTCAATTTAATTGAAGACATCAATACCTTGACTGGTAACAATAAGGTTTCTGTAGAAGATTTTGATAAAGAGAAAGTTGTCTTTAGGCCAATGTCAATGGCAGAATATCGAACGTATAAGCCATACCCCTATCATATTTCAAAATATTCAAGATTTGAATGGACCTGTGTACCAATGCCAAGTCAAACTTCGAAAGATCAGACTACCCAGGTAGATACATCATTGTTTGCTATTTCAGCTCGTACAAAACATGTAAAACAAGCATGGAAATTTTTAAAATTTTTATCAAATGATAAAGTAACACAACAAGAATTAATGAACCATTCACAAGGTGTATCAGTTTTAAAAAGTACAATGAAATCTAAAGAAACACAAGAAATACTGCAAAAAGATAATTTTGGAAGTAATTCATTAGTTTCAACTACAATAGACCAGATGATGTCTTCAGGTTTCTCCACGCAAAAGTTTAAAAAATATAATTTAGTTTATGAAGAAGCAGATTATTTAATAAAAAATTCTATTGAAAAAGGAACTTTAGATTTTGATATTGAAAATATCGAAAAGAGATTAAACTTATTATTAAAATAAAAACAATAACAATTAGTTATTGTTTTTTTATGACATTTGTCATATTAAATTCGTGACATTTAACAATTATATCTTATAAATAATAATATTAAAATAAAGGAAAGAGATGAAAGGAAGAACAAAATGAAATATATTCTACTAGTTAGCCATGGAAAATTTTCAGAGGGAATTAGAGATTCTTTATCTATGTTTGTTGAAGATAAAATGGATCAGGTTATCGCTGTTGGTCTAAAAAAAGGACAGTCAGTAGATGATTTTTCTAAGACTTTATCTAAAAAATTAGTTGATATTAGTCTGGGGAATCAAATTATAATTCTTTCAGATATTATTGGCGGAAGTCCTCTTACGACAACTTTAAACTATTTAGATGAAAAGGGACTATTAGATAACTCAGTCGTACTTGGTGGTATGAATTTAACGATGGCTATAACTGCTACTGTTATGAAAGATATTTCTGAGGGTGATGATTTTGTCGACAATATTTTATCAGAATCACATTCTGCACTTCAGGAATTTAAAATTAGTGATGCAAAAGCAGAAGAGGATGAAGAAGATTTCATCTAATTCTATGATTTTAGGAGGATAAAAGAATGTCAGTATCATTTGTTAGAATTGATGATAGAATCATCCATGGTCAAACGGTAACTCGTTGGGCAAAAGAATACCCATGCGATGGGTTGATTGCAGTTAATGATGCAGCTGCAAATAGTAATGTCCTTAAACAAGCATTTAAGGGAGCTTCAGATAAAAAAACATTTGTATGGTCCGTAGAAGATTTTAATAAAAAATCGCAAAAAGTTTTGGATTCGGATACACAATATTTTATTATTGCAAAAAATCCAATAGATATGAAAAAAATACTCGTTGATAATAAATTCGTACCTGGGGATATTAAAGAAATCATCGTTGGTCCAGCAAATGATCGTCCTGGAACTATTAAGCTTGGAAACAACCAATCAATTACACCTGAAGAAGCAGAAGCTTTTGAAGAAATTGAAAAAATGGGTTATAAAGTGAAATTCCAACTATTACCTGATGTATCAATTGGATATTGGAGCAATTTCAAGAGTAAATTTGGTTATTAATAAAGGAGAAGGATATGACAATATCATGGTTTCAAGCGACTATTCTAGGAATATTTGCTAGTCTTGCATCAATGCCTGGTATGGGTGGATCAAGTATTGGGAATTATACTTTGGGTAGACCATTAGTCGGTGGTTTGGTTTGTGGTTTAATTTTAGGAGATTTAAAATTAGGAATTATATGTGGTGTAGCTATGCAATTGGTATATATTGCCCTAGTTACTCCTGGAGGAACAGTCTCAGCGGACGTTCGTGCAGTTTCATATATTGGAATACCACTTGCAATGATTGCTATAAAATCTCAAGGGCTTTCTTTAGAATCAAGTCAAGCTTCTGATTTAGCAAAATCAATGGGAACTCTAGTTGGTACTATTGGTACAGTTTTATTTTATGGTACAGCAACACTTAATCTGGTTTGGCAACATATTGGTTGGAAAGCTGTTGAAGATGGTGAGTTTCATAAGCTTTATAAAGTAGACTGGGTGTATCCTTGGATTTCACATTTTATTTTCTCATTTCTACCAACACTAATTATGTGTAAATTAGGATCCACTGCAGTTACTTCACTTCAACAAGCTTTACCAATGGATGGTATTGCAATGAAAACTTTATTCACTGTTGGAGCATTATTACCATGTGTAGGGATTGCTATCTTATTAAAACAACTAGTTGATAAAGTAACTGACTTTATTCCATTCTTTGTTGGTTTTACATTAGCAGCTTCACTTGGATTAAATCTTGTTTCTAGTGCTGTGATCTCACTAATCTTTGCTTTCCTATTTTATGAATTAGATATGATTAAATTAAATCCTAAAAATCAACAGGTAGCATCTGAAGAATATATTGATGATGAAGAGGAGGATATCTAAAATGGCAGAAAAGAAAAAACTTTCTAAAAAAACATTAAATAAGGCTTTTCATCATTGGTATTATGGCCATTTAACTTGTTTCTCACAAGAGCATATGCAAACTTTTGGATACTTAACTTCAATGTTACCAATTATTGAAGAATTGTATGATGACAAAGAGAAACAAAAAGAATCAATGAAAACCTATACTGCTTTCTTCAACACTGAACCTCAGTTAGGTACCGTAGTAGTAGGTATAACTGCTGGTTTAGAAGAAGCAAGAGCAAATGGTGAAGCTGTTGACGATGAAGCTATTAATGCTATGAGAGCTGGTTTAATGGGGCCAGTAGCAGGTATTGGGGATTCCTTAATTGTAGGAACTTTGATTCCTATATTACTTGGGATAGCATTAGGCCTATCAAAAGGTGGTTCACCAGTTGGTGCAATCTTCTATATCATTGTTTGGAACTTATTAGCTTATTTCGGTATGAAATTTGCATTCTTTAAAGGCTATGAACTAGGTGATAAAGCTGTTGAATTTCTAGTAGGGCCTCAAGGTCTTGCAATTAGGAAAGCAATAGGTATTGTAGGTGGAATGGTAATTGGCGCAGTTGCAGCTACCTGGGTTTCTGTTAGAACATCATTTACACTTGGAAGTGGGAAAAAACCATTTCTAGTTCTGCAAGATCAATTAGACGCTGTCTATCCTGGGTTACTAACAGCTATATTCATCGTACTTTGCTGGTGGTTGATGTCTAAAAAGAAAATGTCTCCACTAAAAGTAATGTTACTTTTGGTCGTGGTAGCTTTTGTAGGAGTTTTAATTGGATTTTTCAATCCAGGATTAAGTTATTAATTTTATAGGAGTAGTCAATGACTGATAAAAATGTAGTTAAAGGATATGAAACAGAAATCAGCTATCAAAAACATATGATAGAAAATCTAGAACGCTGGTTTTCAACACTATTACTTACCTCCAGTGTTGCTGTAGCTCTTTTATTTATTTTACTTCATCAAAATTCTATTTTTAAAGTTATTGAAATTGTGCTTTTATTAATAAGTGTTTTAGGAATGATAGTAATTGGTCGTGGAATTTATAATGGTAAAAGAAATATTAATATGATAATTATGGAATTTGAAAAGAAATTAAGTGTGTAAATATTATTAATCTCCTTAATATTTAAATTAATGATCTATCATTTAAAAATTCTTTCTAAAAGATCTACCATCAATTTATGGTAGATCTTTTATTTTTATGTTAAAACCTGAGGTTGTTTTTAATGATGATAATGAATACTAAAAAACTAATACTTTTTTAGTATTGCTTTTTTTTGTACAAAT
Source organism: Streptococcus parauberis NCFD 2020 (assembly GCF_000187935.1). Lineage (NCBI taxonomy): Bacteria > Bacillati > Bacillota > Bacilli > Lactobacillales > Streptococcaceae > Streptococcus > Streptococcus parauberis. The sequence continues at coordinate 1,727,319 of NZ_AEUT02000001.1, read as the reverse complement.
AAATACTGTCTTTTTCTATTTTTTGTCTTATTGAAATAAATTTAAGTGATCTAAATTTAATTTATTGAATCAAGAATGGCATTAAATCAACTTTTCTGACGATTACAAAACTTTAAAAAACATGGAGTAAATGTTGTTCAAAGATGTGGCACGTTACATCGAATTCTACAACACATAACTTTATGAATCAAAATTAAACTACCTAACTCCTCAAGAATTCAGGAATCAGATTGCTTAACTTATCTTATATTATTTGACTGTCTAATTGACAGTTAGCTATTCACCTAAAATAGTATTGTCTTTATTTGTATATATTTTTACCAATAAAGGCAACAAGACTGTAAATTAGATAATAATTTTTATATAATTTAATAAATATATTGTAAGATGCCCCCTACAACGATTTCCTACAAATTTTTGTGATAATAATAATTAAGAATGCTGATTTTAAAGGCTTTTTATTTTGCTGAATTTTTGAAAAATTGTTATCAGAAAAATAATGTGGGACAAAAAGGGGACAATATAAATTTTCGTTTAGTTCTTGTATTAATTTATTCATTGTCATATATCACTTTAAATTAAATTTGAAAAATGAAATTAGCAAACTTCAAAACTTATAAACGGTATTTTAAAAATATTTAGTTTTTAAAATAGTAACATCTCCATTTGGATTGATTTTTATTAATTTCATTTCTGTAATTTGAGATTTTAGATTTATTATTTTATTTAAACAATAACTAAAAAGCTCTTTAATTTTGTTAGATGCAATACGATTGGCGATTGTTAAATGAGGAACCCAATTTTCTATTGAGTAAACTGAATTAACATCAATGTAGTTTGAGAAGAATTTAGCTACATTATTGTGTAGGTAAATTAATTGCTGACTGTAAAATGGACTCAGAAATAAAATATTTGTTTTGCAAAAAGATCCAATTGAGACGAAATTAATTGGAAAACCATTTGGAAGATTATACTTTTCGAATCGATTTATTAATTCACTTTCTCTACAATTTTCAGAGAATGAGGCTAAAGTTAAGTGGGGTTCTCGATCCATTATTTCAAATCCATAGTTTGAAAGATCGTTGTCTCTAAGATCTTTCCAAATTGATTTGATAAAATTTTGAGTATTATTGTCAAAAGTAATTATTATTGCATACATATTTATCTCCCTTTCTTAAATATATCAAAATAATATTTAAGATAACTTATACCAAAATTACTTTACTATAGATCTGTAGTTTTGATAGTTCTGTCTTTTACTTATCACTTTTAGTTGAAACATTCTATTATTTCGTGTAATTTCCTCTTTTATTTCAATTTCAGCTTTATGAAAATTGGAGGTGTCGATAAAATGAATATAGTTTTCTGAAGAAAGATTAACTAATGTATCTTTTCCTAAAAAAGTTGATAAGTTCCTTACTTTAGATTTTAGGTCATCATTTCCAAAATAAAGTACAAAAAATTCAACTTTTGTGACTTTTTGAAAATCCTTATTAAAAAAATCTAAAAAAATTTCTTTATCAAGAATATCAAGTGAGTGACCAAAAATTATGATTCTACAAATATCAAAATTTTTTAATGAACTTGGATCAATAAACTTCTTATATTTAAAACCTGTTTTTTTAATAATTCTTTGGAAAGTTTTTTGATAATTAACTAGATCGTTGTTTACGATATTATCGTTATCTTCAATTCCAAAGACCAGGTGATTATTATCTATTGAAGACTCAATGAAATTTTGTCTACCATGAATATAGTGAATAGATTCTTTGTCTAAATTATATTTCTGTTCAGCAGTATCAGTATAGTTAAAAGTCAATATATTATCTATTTTCCCAAAGTTATCAATAATATTGACGCCATTATTCTTAATAATTTCTTTTTTATCTTCAATATTATCAAGATAAAATAGATAAAATTCTAGTAGTAAGGTTAATGAATTTAATGATTGTTCTACTCTATGATTATATCTAGTTAATATACTATAAATTGAAATTTCATCAGAGTTATCTTGATATGCCAATTCTTCTAAAATAAAAGATATATGACTGCTATTTTGAAAGTTTTGGAAATAGTTTTTAGCAGATTGTAATTTATCATAATCTGTTTGAGAATTGATATCGTTATATATAAAAAGTAGATCTTGTTCTTTAAGGCTTTCTTTAATTATTGTAATTCCACTCGCTAACTGTGAAATTTGACTTTCAAGGTTATTCCAATTATCAATTTTTAGTTTATTTAAAAGTATGAATCTAAGGATAATGTTATCAGAGAATTGATCGAAAAAAGCTCGGTACGAATTAATAATTTTATCGTCATTAACTTCTTTTATATTTTTATTGTTTTCATACCAACTTTCAGTATATTTGGAATAATTGTCTTTAAAAAAGTTGGTAGTCTGAACTATATCTAGTAATAATTCAAAATAAATACTACTATCTTTATAAGTTATCCAAAGGTCTTGAAATGTATCATGAATAAATTCAATAAAATAATCAGTTTCTCCCATAGGGAATTGAATATTATCACTGAATAATGAAACATATTTTTCTATCGTTTCGTCGTACCCAATAAAAGTTGCATCCTGAAAAAATATTAAATTATAATCATAAATAAAATTCAAATTATTTTTATTAAGACCTGGGTATCTATCACTGTATAAATTAATAATTTTTTCAATAATTTCATAAGTTAAGACATTTTTATTTGAGTTAAAACTTTCCAAGATAGTTTCTGGTGAAACTGCAAACGAAAATGTTTCGGATAGACTTATATATTTTTTGTCTCTATCAGGAAATCCAACTATCTGGCATGCAAACTTAATGAAATCTTCATATTTAGTTTTTCTTTTCAGTGCAAGATCAAATCCATTACCAATAATTAATATATTTTTTTCTTTCATAACTTTAATTATAATTTCTTCCGTTATATTTTATTTATTTTCAATATCAAAATGATCGGAGATATATCGAACTTTTTCAAACATCTCATTAATCTTTTCTTCCGAACCTAAGATTAGGTCTAAAGGTGCATTTCCTCTAGCCATTTCAATTGCTTCTTCAACCTCAGTTGTTAGTTTTCCATCATTATCTCTATACAATTCCTCTCCTCTTGAATCATATAATTGATAACCTCTAGTAAGGAATAATAGATCATTAATTAAGTTTTGGAAATTTTTATCGTACTCTAATTCGGAGATAGCATTACTTGCTTTTAGAATGGTACTCGCTTTATCGCTATATTCATCTGTTTCAAACACAGCTTTTTCTAATTGAATTTGCTGTGGTGTTCCAAATAGATCTGTTGGAGAAGCATTGAAAAATCCAGCAATTTTCTCTAAATTTGTAAATGTTGGATAAGCACTTTGATTTTCGATATTTGAAATAGTTTGTGATGAAATACCTAGTTCTTGGGCTAACTCTTTTTGAGATAGTCCTTTTTGTTTCCGTAAACGAATTAAATTAGGTGCAAAGTTTTCAATCATTATAAAAGCTCCTTAAAATTTATATTTATATTATAACATTTATTTTGATAATTTTATAAGCTTTTGTTGACAATTTAAAATAACGATGTATAATGTAATTAAATAAATTATAATATAAAAAAATAATTTAAAATTTAATAAAGGTGGTGATGCTATAGATTATAAAGAAATAGCTTTAATAACAAACAAGTCGGTTAGTACAATCAAGAAATGGCGTTTACGTATTGAAACTTTATCTGGATACAAATTTAAAAAAGTCAGGAGAAGAGTTTCTAAGCGTAGCACACAAGTTTTCTTTGATTTTACAGAAACAGAAGTTACTAAATTTATTGTCTTGTCTAAACTGGTAGATAAGACAAAGAAATTGGATGACTCTATTAAAGAAGTCTGGGGCGACTCAAAAGCTCAGTCCGAACGAGATATAAAAAGTGAATTAGAAATGCTATCAGATGATTTTTATAAATTCCTATTTAAAGCAGAAGATAGTTTATTTCAATTGAAAAAATCTAATCAGTCTTTACAGAAACAGGTCGAGAATCTAGCAGAGCGATTAGACACTTTAGAAAATGAGAAAACTTCAAGTATACTTAACAAATTCAAGCGAGGTTTCTGAGGGCAATCGATTATCTAACGAGGAGCGAGGTGCTGGAAGCCATAGCGACTCGGGAGATAAAAGCAGAGTGCTCGAGGACAAACCTAAGTTTGATAAGTTAATAATCTATGAAAATTCTTTTGAAATTTATATGAAAATAGTTACCCCGCTACTAATAGGGGGTACACACGTACATGAAATACTGCTCAAACCTTTGATATATATGGGGTGAAGGTGATTTGATACCATTAAATGCTGAAATCCATTGAGAGAGTAAGGCTGAGAGTAACTTTTGTGTACAGGAAGAAAAGATGCAAATAATTTATTATGAAAATGAGGTAGAAAAATGGCAATAATTAAACTAACAGATACAGTAAGTCTAGGAGACTTAAACTTGGAAAAATCTCAATTTGAAATTCCTAAAAGAGTAATTATCTTATCCGCACGTATTAACAATAAATATAATAATATCAATGGTGAATCAGTTCAAACTGATGAAATTTCAAAAATAACTTGTCAAGTACAAGATGCGGAAAAAGTTAAAGTCTTAAAAGAGATGGGAATGTCTGCTGATGACTTGAAAACAATCCCATTAGAAATTTTGGATAATCTTGATAAGATTAGTAAAATTGCAAGCAATGATGGGCTTATTGAAAAATCAATTGAATTGGTTAATCCCCAAGTTCGTTTAGCATGGAACATGAATCGAAAAGGTTGGGGTGGAATAAAACTTACAACCTCAGATATCAAAATTATAGGTGAATAAGATTGTTTAACAGCGTTAAGATTGATTACTTCGCTGTTACAGTAAAAGATGTCACTCCAAGGTTTGTAATAGAGAAAATTTTATTGATACCTTTAACGAATTTTACATTGAATGATTGGGGAGTCAATAAGTATCAACGTCACTATGCTTGTTCAGAGATAAAAGTTTACTTTAACTTAGATCCTAATAGTAGTATGGGAGTTTATATTGAATTGAAAGGACAAGGCTGTCGTCAGTATGAGGAATTTCTTGAAGGTAATGATAATAATTGGACTAGTTTAGTACAGAGACTAATTGATTATAATTCAAATTTTACGAGATTAGATATTGCGAATGATATTTTTGATGACTCAATAAATGTTCAAAAGCTTTATGACTATAGCAAAAAAGGATTATGCATCACGACTGCTAGACATGCGGAATATCATGAAAAATTTATTATCGACTCAGGAGAACTCGTTGGTGAAACAGTTGTCTTTGGTGCAAGAGGAAACCAACAATGGTGTGTCTATAATAAATTAATGGAGCAAAATGGAAAATTACAGATGGATATTGACATTAATTCATGGGTTCGAGCTGAGCTAAGATGTTGGCAAGAGAAGGCTAACCTGATTGCTTATCAACTAAATGACATGCGACCTCTTGCTTCAATATATTTTGAGGCTATCAATGGACATTATCGTTTTGTTTCTCCAAAAGCAAGAGATAAAAATAAACGAAGAAGAGAATCTGTAAGATGGTGGCAAAACTATATCAATACAGAGGAGAAAACACGACTGAGTATTGTGAGAGAAAAACCAACATTAAGGCAGTCTGAAGCGTGGACTGATAAACAAGTGTCAAAGACAATCGCAAAGGTTTATATGGCAAAATACGAAGCCTACGGTATCGATCAGGCAGAAGTCTTTTTACAAGACTTACTTCGCAGGGGAGTTGAAAAGTTTACTGATAATGACGAAAAGGAGATTGAACAATATGTACGTGAACAACAAAGCTCTGAATATTGGGGCATAAAAAAAGCCGACTTGTGAAAGAAGTCGACATAGAAAAAATATTCTAGATAAATTATAACACGAAAGGAAAAAAATACAATGACAAATAATGTAATGACTAATAAAGACTTAATTGAAATGGGCTATCGTCCCTCAACAGCAAACCATATTATCCATCAAGCTAGAAATTTAATGGTGGAACGTGGTTATACTTTCTATGATCGTAAACGTCTTATGGTTGTCCCTAGAAGTGCGGTTTCAGAAGTAATTGGACTTGAGGTGTAACATATGGCAAATGCAAGATATAGAAGGAGAGGGAATCAAAATCTTTGGGCATATGAAATTCGTGAAGAAGGTAAGACGGTTGCCTATAATAGTGGTTATAAGACTAAGAAACTAGCGGAGGCGGAAGCAGAGCCGATTCTCCAAAAGTTAAGAACTGGGAGCATTATTACAAAAAATATCTCATTACCAGAACTTTATCAAGAGTGGTTAGATTTAAAGATTATACCTAGTACTAGAAGTGATGTGACGAAAAAGAAATATCTAAGTCGTAAGGTAACACTTGAAAAGTTATTTGGAGATAAGCCTATTTCTCAAATTAGACCTAGTGAATATCAACGGATTATGAATAACTATGGTAATAGGGTAAGTCGTAATTTCCTAGGTCGTTTAAATACTGGCGTGAAACAAAGTTTACAGATGGCTATCGCTGATAAAGTTATGATTGAAGATTTCACTCAAAATGTAGAATTATTTTCGACAGCAAAAAGTCAAGATGCGGATAGTAAATACCTTCATAGTGAAAAGGATTATTTGGATCTTATAAATGCTGTAAAAGGTAAATTCAATTATAAGAAATCTGTTGTTCCATATATTATCTATTTTTTATTAAAAACAGGTATGAGATATGGAGAATTAATTGCTTTAACTTGGGGAGATATTGATTTTCATAAAGGAATCTTAAAAACTTATAGAAGATTTAACTCTGAAACAAGTCAGTTTGTTCCACCTAAAAATAAAACGTCAATCAGAATTGTTCCAGTTGATAATGAGTGTCTAGAAATCTTGAAAAATCTTCAGATTGAACAAAATCAATCAAATAAAGAGCTTGGATTACAAAATACAAACAATATGGTATTTCAACATTTTGGTTATCCTAATAGTGTACCGAGTACAAACGGTACAAATAAGGTTCTAAGAGGCATCGTTCAAGAGTTGAATATAGAACCCATCATTACGACAAAAGGTGCTAGACACACCTATGGAAGCTTCCTATGGCATAGAGGATATGATTTAGGAATTATTGCGAAAATTCTAGGTCATAAAGATATATCTATGCTAATTGAAGTATACGGTCACACGCTTGAAGAAAAAATTCAAGAAGAGTACAATGATATTAAACAACTTTGGCAATAATTTAATAACAAGGGATTAATAGATGACAGATGAAGAATTTGCAGATTTGGTAGAACAAAAAAGTATGGGTAAAAAATTAGATATCAATAATAAAGAAGCTATTGAAGAATTCTTTGGCGATGAAGATTTTTCTGAATATGAATATTTATTTTTTGACGATTCTCAAAAAAATTAAAATCAAAGCTATTTATGATAAAGGGGTGAAATATGAAAAAATTAACATCTTATATTAGAAGTATTGAAATGATACTATAGTTAATATCATCATTCATTGCTACAATGTTTTATCTGTCCTTTAGGTAAAAGTTGAAAAAAATAATTTTATTGGTCGTTCAGAAAAAAAGCACCATGAGTAGTGTGTAAAAAAACAAAATACTCATGGTACTTTTTACTTTTATTAAGGATACGATATTTATTAATTAATATTTGTGTAACTGTGATAGAATAAATATTAAAATCCCGAAAGGAAAAAATAAATATGGAAATTTCAAAGATCTTGTTTAATTTAAAGAGTGGCTCAGAAGTTGAAATACGAAGTCCGAAAGAAAGTGATGTTGAGAAAGTCATTTCTTATTTATTTAAAACGGCTGGCGAGACAGAATTTATTTATAGATATCCTGAAGAATGTTATATCTATACTCCTGAAAAAGAAATGCTACTCTTTAAAAAAATTAATGAATCTGAGACTGAAGCGATGTTGTTGTGCTTGAAAGATAATGAGGTAATCGGAGATTGTCGTATCTCATGGAATAAAAGGATTAAGACAAAGCACAGAGCCAATCTATCAATTGCTGTTTTGCAAAAGTATTGGAGTCAGGGAGTGGGTTCAAAGTTACTGAGCGAGGCAATAAATATAGTAAATAATAATAAGGATATCTTACAAATAGAATTAGATTTTGTTGAGGGGAATTCGAGAGCTAGGGCTTTATACGAGAAATTTGGTTTTAGAATAACAGGTGTTAAACCAAGTGCAATTCGATTAAGAAATGGAAAATTATTGAATGAATACTCAATGGTAAAAGAATTCTAAAAAACACACAGAAAATAAGAAAACATAAGTAAATTTAAATTCAAGTATGAAATTTAGAAAGGAATATTGAATGAATATTAAACTCGTGAAATTATCATATGATTATAAAGACCAACTCGTTGATATGCTTACTGAATGGAAGGAAGATATTAAGACTAATCATACAGATTCTTCTCCCTGGATGATATTTAGAAATGACTTTAATCATTTTGATTACTATTTAGAAAATCTGGAAATTAAAGAAGAAACAGATGACGGTAGAGTTCCGGATACAACACTGTTTTGTCTGGATACAGATCGTAATATTTTTGTAGGCGCTGTAAATATTCGTCACTATCTAAATGAAGGACTACTAAGGACAGGAGGGCATATTGGAGATGGTATTCGACCTAGTGAACGAAGAAAAGGTTATGCTACAGCTATGCTTAAGCTTGCCTTAATTGAGTGTAAGAAAATGGGTATCGATAGAGTCTTAATGAGTTGTGATAAAAGTAATATTGGTTCTGCTAAATCAATCATTAATGTTAGTGGTGTTTTAGAGAATGAAGTGGAAGAGAATGGAAAGATTGTGCAAAGATACTGGATTCAACTTTGATTCATACGAATATACCTTTTTTATCAGTTTAAGAACAAAGAATTTATTTAAACTATCTCGGGGAAAATGATGGGATAATTACCCTTTAGACATGTAGAAAGCCTTTAAACAAAGGCTTTTTATGTATAGTATGGATGTCCTCTACAAGATGAAACTAAAATTCTTCAAATTATTGAAAATTATGATATTAGTTTTTTAAAAAATTTTTGAATCGTAATCTGACTTTCAAAAATATAAAAAATTGAATCTTTGGTGGACATAAAGGTATTTCTATGCTAATTTAAATTTGTGACTACATACTTGTAGAAAAATACAAGGATAGTATAAAGATATTAGAATAAATATGCTAATGTAAAGTAAAGTAGGAGATAGTCATTATGAGGGATGAGCAAGAAATATATAATTTGGTTTTATACATAGCAAATCGAGATAAAAGAATCGAAGCTGTACTATTGAATGGATCTAGGGCTAACCTAGATGTACCGAAAGATGATTTTCAAGATTATGATATTGTATTTGTTACTAGTTTTATAGAAGACATTATTTCTGACACTAATTATCATAAAAAATTCGGTGATATTCTTATAATGCAAAAACCAGATGAGGTTAGAAATAAGACGGAATACAATTGCTTTGCTTACTTAATGCAGTTTCAAGATATGACGAGGATTGATTTAAGGCTTATTAAACCAGAATTTTTGGAGGATTATTTAAATGATGCTTTTTCAAAAGTCCTTTTAGATAAAAAGAATAAATATCTTGATTATAGTTTTGAAAGAAGTTCACTGTACGAAACAAAGCAATTATCAGAAGATGAAATCAACAAAATTCTTAATGAAATATATTGGGTTAGTACTTATGTAGTCAAGGGGATAGCAAGAAATGATATTATTTATTCAGAGTTTATGATATCTAATCCTATTAAAAATGCTTTTATCAAACTTCTAAAACAAAAAATATTAATAGAAAGAAAGCTAGATTCATTATCTTTTGGAAAGCTCGACAAGGATATCTTACAATATATTACAGATAAAGATCAACTATTGAAAATTTTTTCAAATAAATCTTTAAAAGACATTGAGACTAACTTGCGATTTTTGTTAGATGAAACAAATCAAATGGCAAAATATATTTCTATTAATAGAAAACTTAATCTGAATCAAGGAGAATACCAATCAGCAATGAAATTCATGAATAACGTCTTGTCAAATTCATATCAAGATTTCAACTAAGATTATTGTGGAAAGGAATAATATGAAAACCACATTTTATTTTATACGTCACGCTGAACCTAATTACAATAATCATGATGATATTTTAAGAGAATTAACTGAAAAAGGGATAGATTCAAGCAAAAAATTAGTTAATTTGTTTTCATCCATAGCGATAGACAAGTTTTATTCCAGTCCTTACAAACGTTCGATAGATACTATCAAACCATTAGCAGATAGCAAGAATAAACAAATTACAATTATTGATGAATTAAGAGAGCGAAAACTTTCTGAAGGATGGATTGATAATTTTAATGAAGTGGCACGAAAACAATGGGAAGACTTTAATTATAAGTTGCCAAATGGTGAAAGTCTAAAAGAAGTTCAAGAAAGAAATATTCTTGCTGTAAATACCATTTTAGAAACTTCTAGAAATGAAACAGTTGTAATAGGGACACATGGAACAGCCTTATCAACAATAATTAATTATTATCAAGAAGACTTTAAGTATGAAATGTTTAATAAATATAAACATGAGTTTCCATGGATTGTCAAATTTGAGTTCAATGAGAGTCGAAAGAAAAATATAGAAATCATCATATAATAAAGAGAGGTACTCAAATGTCAATAGAACTAGTCGAAGTGAATCTTCAATCTAATCAAGATATTATTGATTGTGCTTATGAACTGATAAAGAGCTTTTGGAAGACACATAGCAACTATATTCAAACTGATGAAGAGAGTAAGCAAGACTTCAAGGAATGGCAAAGTGAGGGTAATCTTTTCTATATAGTTAAATTTCAAAACCACTATATTGGTTTCGCAAGATTAGGAAATAGAGGTGCTAAAATTGATTGGTTAGAAGATTTATTTATAGATGAGCAATTTCAAAATAGAGGACTAGGAACACAAGTCATTAATATACTAGAAAATAAAGTAAAACAATATTCGGAATCTTTGTATCTAGAAGTGGCTTCAAGAAATTTGAAAGCAATGAAATTATATAGAGAGTTAGGCTTTGATTGTCTAAACTCAATTACTATTCGTAAAGATTTTCAAAAAGAAAATTTTGAAGTAATTGAACGTCAGAAAATTTCAGATTTTCAATTTGACATCAAAAAATATAATAAATAATTTCGGGGACAAATGATGGGACAAATCCTCATGAGACAAGCAAAAAAGCCTTTAAACAAAGGCTTTTTTATGTATAGTATGATGCCCCCTACAGGGCTCGAACCTGTGACCCATAGATTAAGAGTCTACTGCTCTACCAACTGAGCTAAGGAGGCGTAAAAAAAGAATGCTGTATTGGCACCGGTGGTCCACGTTTTGTATTGATCCCGCACGATATAAGCAGGTGGGTAACGCGTCCTCTCTTGGAAGTTGCTTCCGCGTGAAACGGCTTGCAGACTAGAGAGAAACTTTGTTTCCCGAAATACAAAGAAATAGTCGGTCAACACTTATATGTGGACTCGTATGCCACAGCAATTTTTCTTTATATATATGATACCACTTTTTGAGAATTTTTCAAGACTTTAGGGGAGTTTTTTGGAAACGGTTGCTTGCTTTCACATCTTTTCAATTGTCAGAAAGTTTGTCAATCCTTTCTTTATTGGCTCCGAGGGCCCTCTCATACTTACCAGTTTCATTTGGGTCAAAATAGTTTTTATTTTTAATCTTATCTGGCAAGTATTGTTGCTTAACCCATTTCTCGGGATAGGCATGGGGATAGAGGTAATCTTGGGCGTTGCCAAGTTCTTTGCTGCCAGAATAGTGGCCATCGCGCAGATGCCTTGGAATTGGCAGGTTACCTGATTTCCGAAGGTCGCTAAGTGCAGCATCCATGGCCGCATAGGCCGAATTAGATTTGGGTGATAAGGCCAAGTCAATAACCACATTAGCGATCAGTATGCGTGCTTCTGGGAAGCCGATTTTCTGCGCAGCATCGAGTGCTGTGACGGTGTGAATTTGAGCCTCAGGATTGGCCAAGCCGATATCCTCATAAGCGATGACGGTCAAGCGGCGAGCCAAAGAAGGTAGGTCCCCGGCCTCAACTAAACGTGCGGCGTAATGGAGGCTGGCGTTGACATCAGAACCCCGAATCGATTTTTGCAGAGCAGACAGGACATCGTAGTGACCGTCCCCATTTTTATCCATGGTAATATAGCTTCGCTGCAAGCTATTTTCAACCGTATCCAGCGTCACATGACGACTTCCGTCCTTGTTAGGATGGGTGGACATAATGGCCAAGTCTAAGGAATTATAGGCAGACCGTAAATCGCCATTGGTGGCTGTTGTGATGAAGTCCAAGGCATCCTCGTCTAGTTTGACCTCAAACTCGAAACCTCGCTCATGATCGCTGATAGCAGCTTGAACAGCCTCTTTGACATCTTGATTGGAAAGTGGCTCTAGCTCGAAAATTTGAACCCTGCTGCGGATGGCAGGTGTGACTGAGAAGAATGGATTTTCAGTGGTGGCCCCAATCATGATAATGTTGCCATTTTCCAATAGTGGTAGTAAGAAATCTTGCTTGGTTTTATCTAGTCTGTGAATTTCATCAAGCAAAAGAACCAGTCCGCCGGAGAACTTAGCTTCTTCGGCGATTTCTTGGAGCCGTTTTTTGGTGTCAACCGTCGCATTAAAGGTGCGAAAGGCATACTTAGTTGTGCCAGCAATGGCACTGGCTATGGAGGTTTTACCAATTCCCGGAGGTCCAAAGAGAATCATTGAAGATAACATGTTGGCATCAACCATGCGGCGGATGATTTTGCCTTCGCCGACTAGGTGCTTTTGTCCAATGACTTCGGAAATCGTTCGTGGACGCAACCGTAAGGCTAAATTATCAGGCATCAGTTTCCTCCAATTCTTTTGTGAATAGTAAGTCGTCGTGTGGAACACCATTAATGATCAGGTGTCCTTTGAGTTGGGCTTCCAGTTTAAAGCCCCTTTTTTGATAGAGTTTGATGGCAGAGCCATTGCCGCCCGTCACATGCATAGTGATTTTTTTGTAGCCAAGAGCTAGGGCGATGGGAAAGAAGTTAGACAGCATGGCTTGGCCGATTCCCTGCCCTTGATTTTGGCTAGCAATGGCTAGCCAAAAAGTTACAACGTGAGTTCCTTGCTCAAAAGGATACATGGGATTAAAAAAGAGACAGCCTAAAATAGTCCCAGTTTCTTCCGCAACCAGTATCCCAGAACGAGCTTCTTTGCTGCGTTCAAGATCTTTAGCTGTGGTGGCACGATCATAAACGGGCGAATTATAAGGGTTCCAAACCGAATTCTTGATTGCTATGACTTGCTGGGAGTCTTTTTCTTCTATTGACCGTATCAGCATGCGTTCTCCTTTGAAATATTATTCTTTCATTGTATCAAAAAATAAGCTTTCTTTCATTGAATTGCATATTCAGATAGTTAAGTGCAAGAATTAGGCAACAAAAAAACCATAACCGAAGTTATGGTTAAAATTATTATGCTAATTTTGTGATGTTTGATGCTTGAGGACCACGTTGTCCGTCAGTAACATCAAATTCAACTTTTTGACCTTCGTCTAATGATTTGTAACCATCAGATTGAATTTCAGAGAAGTGAGCGAAAACGTCTGAACCGTTTTCTTGTGTGATAAAGCCGAAGCCTTTTTCTGCGTTAAACCATTTTACTGTTCCTTGAGCCATGTTATATGTACCTCTTTTATATTATTTTGTAAAAAACTTATTAAGAGGAAAACATAAGATAAACTAACACTTTGACTCAAAAAACTTATTTACATTCCCTACTTTAACAGTATAAGTTGGAGAAGTCAATAGCAAAACTCATTTTTTTATTTTTATTAGCAGAAACATTTGCGAATAAGATTGATTCCAGCCCATACCTAGGCTCTTTAAGCAAATAAAATAAAAAATAAAATAAATTTTTAAAAAAGATCATGATTTTTGTTAAAAATGCTTGAAATGAAGATTATCTCAATAATTGGGATAATTACGATCTTCAACTGCAATGCTACGATAAAGGTCTTATAGAATTAAGACTATTTAATGAGGATGGGAGAAGTTTATCTATTTAATTATAAAAAGAAAAAAATCTTCATTATGGCGAGCAGTTTCTATTTTTATCTGAAATTAGTGATAAGATTAAAATAGATCAAAATAGGCTTTAGCCTCTATTAAGTCAGCACCAGTTAAATCAATGAGGTAATTCCCACGTATTAGTTATGTTGAGTACATTTGTATATAAGCATTGCTAGGATTTTTTCTAAGCAATTCAAAGAACTTTATATTAGCAGTTCTACTCTCTGATAAAACATAGTTATGACTTAAAATTTCGACACAAATATATTGTTCCTAAAGTGATTAATATTATTTTTACAATTAATTCAATCCATAATAAATTAATGATTATATAAACGATAAGATGAGTAAAAAAAGCACAAAGAATTATTAAGATTTCAACCATAAAATTTATATTAACCTTTAAAAGTAATATAATTGATATTGTTTTCAGTTAACACTTGAGATATATTGTCCTGAATTTTTTGAAAATTTTCGTAGTTTTCTACTATTTCTTTTAAATTTGATTGATTCATTATTTTGCCTCATTTATTTTGAAAAATTTATCTCTTTAATTATTAGTTATAGATTCTACATTAGTAACACACTATTTGTTGCTTACTTAAATATAGCTCGTTGTATGCTTTTATAGAATTTTTAGCCTTTTTTCGATAATAGGCTTTCTTATTATTTATGTAAATAGCCAAGAACTACAATTCTAGACTCTTCATATGAAATAATAAACAAACTATAGCACAGAATATTTTATTATTCAAACCTTAATGTGGAAATTAACTCAAATGATTTTCCATCAAATTTTGAATATGGACTTTATAAGGTTTTGTTATCAACAAGGATAAGAATTGATGAAGTCTATGTACTTGAACGGTCTGACCTTGGCCTAATTAATGGTACAATAAAGATTGATAAGACTTACAGTAAAACTATTAAGTAATTAAGAACTACTAAGTCAACATCTGATATACATATATTTCATTTCATGCTCACACATGCTAGCTTATTTTTATTGCTTGTATTAGCTAAAAAGAATTGCAATATCGGCTAGGTCATGCTAATATATCGATGACATTAGATACATATGTTCACTTATCCAAGGACAAGGAAAAAGAAGCGGTATTCTATTTTGAAAAGGCAATAAATAGTATTTAGTACGAAAAAAGGTACACAAAAAAATATAACGTCAACTACTAAGGTCTTAGAAACCCTTATATATCAACATTTAGAAAGACTAGGTAACAACATTATGGCTAAATTTGGCTTTTTATCAGTTTTAGAAGAAGAAATGGATAAGCATTTTCAATTTGATTATGCCATGGATTGGGACAAGAAAAATCATGCAGTGGAAGTGACTTTTGTTTTGGAGGCTCAAAACTCTGCGGAAGTGGAAACGATTGACGACCGAGGGGAAGTCACTCAAGAAGATATTGTCTTTGAAGATTATGTGATTTTCTATAATCCAGAGAAAAGCTCTTTTGATAAGGATGACTATTTGGTGGCCATTCCTTACGAACCAAAAAAAGGTTTGACTCGTGAATTTTTGGCTTACTTTGCCCAATTTTTGAATGATGTGGCAACTGAAGGTCTATCTGATTTAATGGACTTCCTTGAAGATGACAGTAAAATTGACTTTGGTTTGGAGTGGAATCAAGAACTTTTCGAAGAAGGACAAAAAGGATTGGAAGAAACAGAATTCTTCGCTTATCCAAGATATTAATAGAGGACAAGATTAATGAATGCATGGCAAGAATTGACAGTGACCGTCCATCGTGACGCTGAAGAGGCTGTCTCAAATATCTTAATTGAAGCTGGTAGCCAGGGTGTAGCCATTAGTGACACAGCTGACTACCTAGGGCAAGAGGATCGTTTTGGTGAGCTCTATCCTGAGATTGAGCAATCCGAGATGGTTGAAATTACGGGTTATTTTCCGGATACCATGGGCATTGACCAAGTCAGACAAGTGATTGACCAAGGGATTAAAGCCTTGGAAGGAACAGGTCTGGCAGTTGGTCATGTCGCTGTCGCTTCCAAAGAATTGGCAGAAGAAGATTGGGCTGACAACTGGAAGAAATATTACCAGCCAGCCCGAATCACCCATGACTTGACCATTGTCCCATCATGGACTGATTATGAATCAAGACCAGAAGAAAAAGTCATCAAACTTGATCCTGGCATGGCTTTTGGAACCGGGACACACCCAACGACCAAAATGAGCCTATTTGCTTTAGAACAAGTACTTCGTGGTGGTGAAATAGTCATTGACGTGGGAACTGGTTCTGGCGTCCTTTCCATTGCTAGCTCACTACTCGGTGCAAAGGATATTTATGCTTACGACCTCGATGATGTAGCTGTTCGTGTGGCCCAAGAAAATATCGACCTCAATCCAAGCACAGAAAATATTCATGTAGCAGCAGGTGATCTTCTTCGTGGAGTGGACATTCAAGCAGAGGTTATTGTCGCCAACATCCTTGCTGATATCTTAATCCACTTAACAGAAGATGCTTACAGATTAGTTAAGGATGAAGGTTATTTAATTATGTCAGGAATTATTTCTGAGAAATGGCCAATGGTTAAAGAAGCAGCAGAAGACGCCGGTTTCTTCCTTGAAACTCACATGATTCAAGGGGAGTGGAATGCCTGTATCTTCAAGAAAACAGATGATATGTCAGGAGTGATCGGCGGCTAATGCAACAGTACTTTATATCAGGCGCAGCTCAGCCACTTGTTACTATCACAGATAAAGACACGATTAAGCACATGTTTCAGGTTATGCGCCTGGGCGATGGCGACCAAGTCGTACTAGTCTTTGATGATGGGATTAAATATTTGGCTAAGGTGGTAGATGGCGCCGCTTATCAATTAGAAATTGTTCAAGACTTGGGCGAGAATCTGGAGTTACCCGTGCAAGTAACCATAGCCAGTGGCTTTCCGAAGGGGGACAAGCTAGACTTTATCACGCAAAAAGTGACAGAATTAGGGGCAGAAGCTCTTTGGGCCTATCCGGCCGACTGGTCAGTGGTTAAGTGGGACGGCAAGAAGTTAGCTAAAAAAGAAGAAAAATTAGCAAAAATTGCCTTGGGCGCCGCTGAACAAAGCAAACGCAACAAGGTGCCAGAAATCAAACTTTTTGAGAAAAAGGCAGATTTTATCGGCCAATTAGCTGAATTTGATAAAATCCTCATCGCCTATGAAGAGTCAGCCAAAGAGGGTGAAAAGAGTGCTTTGGCGCGTGCGTTGGCGACTTGTCAAACAGGTCAAAAAGTTCTCTTCATCTTCGGACCAGAAGGTGGCATTTCACCAAAAGAAATTGAAATTTTTGAAGAAGCGGGTGGCTTCAAAATTGGCCTCGGACCACGTATCATGCGTACCGAGACCGCACCACTTTATGCCCTCAGTGCAGTTAGTTATGCTTTGGAGATGAATAATTAAAACAAGTAGTTAAATGACTGCTTGTTTTTTTATAAATTAAGTATTGACTTAATTCAGGAAATGTTTTATAGTTTAGTTAAGTAATTGCTTAATAAAAATAAAGTGGTGATTTATGAAAAAGATATTTTCCAATAGATTATTTATGGCGACCTTTGTGTCGGACTTGATTTCCAATTTTGGAGATATTGTCTATTATCTAGCATTGATGAACTATGTTCTAATCTTACCTAATGGAAAAACAGCCATAGCCCTAGTGACTATTTCTGAGACATTCCCATTTTTAACTAATATTGTAATGGGGATACTTGGAGATAGAACAAAAAATAAAGTTGATACTATTTTAGGAACTCTATTTTTCAGAGTATTATTATATGGCATTATTGGTCTGGTTATGGGATTTAAGCCTACCTTATGGATTCTTGTTATTGCTGTTATCATTAATGTTCTTTCAGACCTAGCTGGTCAATATGAAAATGCACTGTTTAAGCCTGTAACGCTGAGAATTATTAAGGAAGAAGATAGAGAAAAGTTTTTAGGTTTTCGACAAGGAACGATGACTGGTTTCCAAATGGGTTTTATGGCCAGTGGTGCTATTTTATTAATGATTTTTAACTTTCAACAATTGGCATTTGTTAATGCTTTAACTTTTTTGATGAGTTCCATAATCATTTTATCCATTCGAAAAGGTTTAAAGAAAAAAGTAGTAGATGCATCCATTCATATAAATGAGAGTGAAAAGAGTGACCCTTTTATAAAAGAAATAAAAAAATCTTTATACACCGCATATGAGTCCCTGTCAAAAGTCCCAGTCTTAAAATCTTCCATTATCATAGTCGCTGGTCTCAATGCTATTTTAGCTGTAGAGGATGCTATTCTATTATTAATTTTTAAAGAAAATCCTAATTTTGGCTTTGGCTCACTTGCGGCTACAATTGCAATTTTAGGTTTAGTTTCTAGTATTGGAATGATATTAGGTAGTTTTCTGCTTACTAGGGATCAGTTTACAATTACAATTGAACAGTCGCTTTTAGGATCAACACTTGCTGTTGTAACTTTGTTTCTTGGTATATTTCTTCAGAATGTTTATACAATGATGTTTGCAATAGGGCTATTATCCATCAGTATAGGGATCATCAATCCAAAAGTAGAGGTGCTAATTATGAAAACCATGCCAGAGAATCAATTAGCAACTATTACATCAGGAATCTCTACTTTTTGTACCTTTAGTATGGTTATTAGTAAAGCACTTGTTTCAGCCCTGGTACTTTTTCTTTCGGCGAAAATGTTGGGGTTACTTTTCCTCTTGCTTTCTTTAATACTCTTAGGTTACACTATTAAAAAGTACTATTTTTAGAAAAGTGGAGCAACCTATTTTATGGATTACCAGTATTCAGAACAAGCTAGTTCAGTCGTGGAATACTTCTTCATGCCTTTATTCATATCTTTTGGCGACAAAGAGGACGCAATGGAATTCACTGCCAAAGAAAAAGAAAATTTTAAAGACTATTTTGAAGTCATAGAGGACATTAAATTAAAATTAGCACCATTTAAAGAAGAAGCACGTCATTATTATTTATTTGGGTATAGTATTAGTCTTTTACACGCTGTATATTATGATGCAGAAGAAAATGGTGTTCGATGTGAAACTGTTAAAGATGTTCATGATTATGCGTTAAGTTTATCTAAAGAAAAAATTCGGAAATGCATTGCCTATCTGCTCATAAATCATAAAAAAGACAATCAAAAAGATTTTTGGACATTGCTAGAAGAGTCGACTATAAAAGCTGAAACTAAGTGGTATTTTAGTCAGTTTTATAGAAATCCACAAGAAAGTATGAAGCAGTTGGTGGATTTATCAATTCAACTAAACAAGATTTATCGACCTTATTTTGAAAAAGGATTAACTATACGGCAATCATATGCTAAACAGTTTAGTTTAGAAAAATTTATTCAAAAATTGCCAGCAAATATTGGTGAAAATCTTCTATCTGAAGAATTTGAACGTCATATCTATATCCTCAGCCCTTGGCTTATCAGGCTTTCGATGATTGATTTTAGCATTAAGGATAAATTTAGACTTGGTTTGATAATAACGTGTCATATTGAAAACTTCTTCCACTCCGAGGATGATTTAGATGATGAAGACTTTTCAATTGTATTAAAACTTCTGAGTGATACTAGTCGTTATCAGGTATTGCTGGAAGTTTTAAAACCCAATTTTAAAAGTAAAGATATTGCTAAGCAACTAAATATTACTGCGGCTGCAGTCTCTTTCCATACTCAAAAATTAGTCAATGCTCAAATTCTGCAATTTAATACAGAGGATGAGGATGGAAAATATAACTTAAATAAAAAACTCTTAAATAATGTTCTTGAAAAAATGGTTGAGGACTTCAAATTAAATGAAAAATAAAAATGAATTCCTGAAAGGGGATTCATTTTCTTCTTGACAGGTTAGCTTAAAATGTCTATTCTATTTAAAAAAGAAGCTTTAAAGGAGAAATCGTGGTTACAATTAAAGATGTGGCAAGGTTAGCAGGGGTTTCTCCCTCTACTGCCTCGCGAGCAATGCATGATAATGATATGATTAGTCAAGCAACCAAGGACCGAGTTAAAAAGGTTATGGAAGAATTGGACTATTCGCCTAATTATTCTGCTCAAAATTTGGTCAAACGCCGAAATAATACGGTAGGGATTATTTTACCAATTAGGGAAAGTCATGAAACAATAGGTGACAACCCATTCTTTATGCAAATTATTCAAGGTATTTCAGGGATTTGCACTGACAAGCAACAGATGGTGGCTTTAGCTACTGGACGTACAGAGCAAGAATTACTTGCTAATATAACGACCATGATTCGTAGTGGAAATATCTCTAAGTTTATTTTTCTATATTCTAAAGCTGAAGATCCAGTCTACAATTTTGTCACTCGAGAAAAAGTTGACTGCGTCGTTGTCGGTCGTTCATTTACGGAAGAAGAGAGCGAAAATTCACAGTACATCGATAATGATAACAGACAAGCTGGGTATGACGCTAGTAAGTATATACTTGATAAAGGCTTCAGCAAAGTTACCTATATCTATAACGATATGGATGAAATGGTTCAAGCAGAGCGTTATATCGGCTTTGCCAATGCTATGAAAGAAATAGGGCAAAAAGCTAATAGTTTTAACATTTCTTTGGCTGATTGTTTAAAATTGCAGAGCTACTTGCTAGAAAATCCAACTCAAGCTTTCGTCAGTTGTGATGATATTATGGCCATTAAACTGCAAAAATTGCTCCGAGATATCGGTCAGGGGGCTGACCAGAAAGCAATTATCAGCTTTAATAATTCAATTATTGCGCAAATCGCAAATCCTTCATTAACTTCTGTAGAGATTTTTCCTTACAAGCTAGGTGAAGCAGCAGCAGAAGCAATACTAGCAGAAAATCAAAGCAAAAACGAGCTAGTTATCATTCCTCATCAAATTATTGAACGGTCATCAACACAAGAGTCCTAATGCAGATTAGGCTCTTTTTTGACAAATTTTAAGAAAACGCTTTACAAATTAATAGTGAGGGGGTATAATAAAAAAAGAAAACGCAAACGTTTGCGTAAAACGTTTGCGTAATACCTTAATGGGATGGTTTGTAGAAATAAGAGGAGATAATGATGAAATCACAGATTAAACAATTTTTTAGTTTCGAATTTTGGCAAAAATTTGGAAAATGTTTGATGGTTGTTATCGCAGTTATGCCTGCGGCAGGTTTGATGGTTAGTATTGGGAATTCAATTCCAATGATTAATCCTAATTTAGCAATCCTAGTAACTATTGGACACGTTGTTGCTGAACTTGGTTGGGCAGTTATTGGTAACTTGCATTTACTATTTGCACTTGCAATTGGTGGGTCATGGGCGAAAGAACGTGCTGGTGGTGCCTTCGCAGCCGGCTTAGCTTTTGTTTTAATTAATCGTTTAACAGGTGCTATCTATAATGTAAATTCAGCTATGCTTGCTGATCCTGAAGCAAAAATTAAGAGTCTTTTGGGAACTGAAATAGTTGTTAAAAACTACTTTACAAGTGTTTTGGAATCACCAGCTCTTAATACTGGGGTTTTCGTAGGGATCATCGCCGGTTTTGTTGGTGCAACAGCTTTTAACAAATATTATAACTATCGTAAACTTCCTGAAGTTTTAACTTTCTTCAATGGCAAACGTTTTGTTCCTTTTGTTGTTATCTTACGTTCAACTCTTGTTGCTTTAGTCTTAGCTCTTATCTGGCCAGTTATTCAAGCTGGAATCAATGGTTTTGGAATGTGGATTGCTTCCTCACAAGACACTGCTCCAGTTCTAGCACCATTTATCTACGGAACAATGGAACGTCTCTTGTTACCATTTGGCTTGCACCATATGCTAACAATTCCAATGAACTATACTGCTCTTGGTGGTACATATGAAGTAATGACAGGTTCTGGTGCAGGTACGAAAGTATTTGGTCAAGATCCGCTTTGGCTTGCATGGGTAACTGACTTGGTTGGTCTTAAAGGTTCTGGCAATACTGAAGCTTATAAACATTTAATGACAACTGTTACACCAGCTCGTTTTAAAGTTGGTCAAATGATTGGAGCAACTGGTACATTGATGGGTATTGCATTTGCAATGTACCGCAATGTTGATGAAGATAAAAAAACGAAATATAAAATGATGTTCATTTCTGCTGCGGCAGCCGTATTCTTAACTGGGGTTACAGAACCACTTGAGTATATGTTTATGTTTGCTGCTATGCCATTGTACATCGTTTATGCAGTAGTTCAAGGTGCTTCATTTGCCATGGCTGACTTGATTAATCTTCGTGTTCACTCATTTGGTAATATTGAGTTGCTAACACGTACGCCAATGGCTATTAAAGCAGGTCTTGGCATGGATTTATTTAACTTTGTTTGGGTTTCTATTCTCTTTGCTGTAATTATGTACTTCATAGCTGATTTCATGATTAAGAAAATGAACCTAGCGACAGCTGGCCGTTTAGGCAACTATGATGCTGATATGTTAGAAGATGCTTCACCTGAGGAATCAGGTAAGGTAGCAGATGCCAACTCACAAATTGTTCAAATTATTAATTTATTAGGTGGCCGTGATAACATTGCTGATGTTGATGCTTGTATGACGCGACTACGTGTTTCAGTTAAAAAAACTGAAAAAGTTGGGTCTGAAGATTTGTGGAAAAAAGCTGGTGCTATGGGTCTGATTGTTAAAGGCAATGGTGTTCAAGCAGTTTATGGACCAAAAGCTGATATCTTAAAATCTGATATTCAAGATTTATTAGATTCAGGTGCTACAATTCCAGCGTCAAACTTCTCCGAAAAAGAAACTGTTAAAGAAGTAACAAGTTTTAAAGGATTGACTGAAGAAATAATGACTGTCGCTGATGGCCAAGTAATACCAATTACGGAAGTTAATGACCAAGTTTTTGCAGGTAAAATGATGGGTGACGGTTTTGCTGTTGAACCTGAAAGAGGAGAAATCTATGCACCAGTTTCAGGTCTTATAACTAGTGTATTCCCAACCAAACATGCTTTTGGACTATTGACAGATAATGGTCTAGAAGTACTTGTCCATGTTGGTCTTGATACAGTTGCATTGAATGGGGTACCTTTCTCTGCAAAAATTAAAGAAGGACAAAAAGTTCAAGCAGGTGACTTACTAGTTGTAGCTGATTTAGCTGCCATCAAATCGGCTGACCGTGAAACGACAATTATTGTTGCCTTTACTAATCAAGCTGATATTGAGTCTGTTGAATTAGTGGCACAAGGAAAACAAGTCGCAAAAACTGTCGTTGCTAAAGTAATGTTATAAAATAAGAGAGAGTGGCGTATACAATTGGTCACTCTTCTTGTGCTTATGAAGGAGATGAGATAATGGCAAAATGCTTAACTTTAAATACCCATTCATGGATGGAAGTAAATGCTTTGAAGAAATTAGTTGATCTTGCAGAGCATATCATGGCAGAAAAGTATGATATTATCTGTCTTCAGGAGATTAACCAATTGATTGAGAGTGAGGTTGCAAGTGAGCTCTTCAATTATCAACAGGTACCAGGAACGCCTTCAATTCATAAGGATAATTTTGCTTTGCTTTTAGTTAATTATCTAAGAAAGCACGGCCATGATTATTTTTGGTCATGGGCTTATAATCACATTGGTTATGGGATTTACAATGAAGGCGTAGCAATTCTATCAAAGGAACCACTGAAAGTTTCGGATGTCCTAATTTCGAAGGCTGATGATGAGACGGATTTTCATACGCGTCGTGCGTTGGTTGGAAAGACGAAATTAGATGGTCGTGAGGTTACGGTTGTTAGTCTGCATATGTCTTGGTATGGGAAGGGCTTTGAACGTGAGTGGAAGACGCTGGAGTCTCATCTTTTAAAATCTGTTGATGGGCCTTTGATGTTAATGGGTGATTTTAATAATCCGACGGACTTGGAAGGTTATCAAATCATCGCGAGCAGTCCCTTAGGTTTACAAGATAGCCATAAGGTTGCCCAGTTTGTTTTTGGGGATCACAGTATAATGCAAGACATCGATGGATGGGAAGGCAATCAGCATGCTTATAAAGTAGACCACATTTTTACAAGTCAGGACTTTGAGATTTCATCTTCAGAAATTACTTTTGAAGGTGGTTATGCCCCTATCGTTAGTGACCATTTTGGACTTGAAATAACAATTAGATAAATAGAAAAAGACTAGGAATCAACTTCCTAGTCTTTTATTAATTTGGTGAGAACTTGAAATTTGGCTTCGTCGATGGATAATTCCGATGAAAGGATTTGTTCATTGAATAAGTCGAGGAAGTCCTTATCATTCCACCATTTTTTTAAGGCATCTTGACCAAAATCATTGGACTTTGTTCGACTTGCATGACGTTTGACAGTTTCTTCAAAGGATAAATCATAGTAATAAGCTTGGCAGTCATTTTGATAGTTGTCAAGAAGATGATCCCAGATGGGTTGATACCAGTCTTTTCTAAGAATTCCTTCAATGATAATAAAGTTAAATTTAGTATAGCTAAAATCAATTAGATGAATAAGTAGCGTAATCGTTGGAGTGTCAAAGCCATCATGAGCGCCTAATAAGTCTCTCCTAATAATATCTTGAGACAAGATAATGCACTTTTCAGGAAATTGACTTTGAACGGCTTTGGCAAGACTAGTTTTACCACTGGCTGAATTGCCTCGGATAATGATTATTTTTGCCATTACTGTCCTCCAAACTAGTCAATCATATCACTCAATAAATATGCATCCACCAGTTTTTCTGTTGCTTCTACGGAATCAATGTGGGTACGTTCGTAGGAGTGGCTTGATTCGATACCTGCCCCAAGGAGGGCATGGCGAACTTCAGCACCAGAACGCATAGCTGCTGAGGCATCAGAACCATAATATGGATAGATATCAAGTTTGTAAGGGATATTATTTTCTTGGCATAGGGCAACCATTTGTTGACGCAATTCATAATGGTAAGGTCCTGAAGCGTCTTTAACACAGATGGATACAGTATACTCATCTGTTGTTTGATCGTCTCCCATAGCTCCCATATCAACTGCTAAGTATTCGACTGCTTCTGATGGAAGGCTTGAATTAGCACCGTGTCCGACTTCTTCAAAGGCTGAGAAGTAAAAGTGTGTTGTGTAAGGAAGTGTAATATCTTCTTGTTTATATTTTTTGAGTAGTTCAATCAGGATGGCTGCAGATACTTTGTCATCTAAGTGACGTGATTTAATAAAGCCGTTATCTGTTACAATGACACGTGGGTCAAAGGAAATAAAGTCTCCGACTTCGATGCCAAGTGCGCGTGTTTCGTCGGCAGTTTGAACCTTTTCATCTAAACGAACTTCCATGTTAGATTGATTACGTTCAGCAGTTCCAGCATCTTTATAAACATGAACTGAAGTTTGATGGATTAAAATTGTTCCTGAAATTTCTTTGTCATTGTGAGCAAGGTGAACGGTACAGTTTTCGCCTTCGATGGCATTATAAACAAAACCACCAACTAAATCCATTTTTAAACGACCATCAGGTTTAATGGCACGAACCATTGCTCCTAGAGTATCAAGGTGGGCAGTAACCACACGGTGTTTTTGATCGTTATCTCCTTTTACAGAGACCATTAAGCCACCTTTGTTAGTGCGAATGACTTCATAGCCAAAGGAAGAAATCTCTGTAGCAACATAATCCATAATACGTCTAGTGAATCCTGTTGGCGAAGGAATTTGAGTTAGTGTCGTAATGTAATCAACTGTCGTTTTCATAAAAGCTCCTATCAATTTTTCTTTCAACTCTCCTATTATATCATGACTGAGCAGGAGAAAGAGAAAAAGGCCCGAAAATTCTGACCTTCTTTTTATGCCTTAAATGATTCTCTGGTTTCTAAGATGACTTTCGCAAGTCGTTCAATATCAGAAATGGTTCCACGCATCTCAAAATCCCCAATCATTGGGAATCCGAAGCGTTTTGAATATTGCTTTGCGGTCAAGCAATATTGGTTATTGAAGTTGAGATTACCTGAACCAATAACCCCGAAACACTGCTTATAGTTGTCATGCGCAGCGATAAAATCCCCAAGAGGAGTGGTAAGAATTTCGACATCACCAGAATCAAGTCCGTTCCCACCTTCTAAGTAAGTTGGTAAGATAGCAACGAAAGGTTGTTCAACAGGAAAAGTTTGATGATTCTGATCTTTGATGTTAATAGGATTTGCGGTGATTTGATAGTTTTCAGCTAAATAAGTAGAGAGGCGTTTGACGAAACTTAAGGTGTTTCCACTCAAACTAATAAATACAATGGTTAACTCAGACATATGACTCCTTAACTATATGTTGTAATCTATTTATCAGTTTAACACAATATATAGTTGTAGACAAGATGAAAAATGGTGAGAATTGAGTATCAAAAAAGCGTAGACATTGCTTGTCTTCGCTCTCAGCATTTTTGTTTAGTTTTGACGACGATTTTTTCTTGTGAAGAGTGCGCCAATGCTTAGGAATGCAAAACCAAATAGAGAAATGGTTTGTGATTCCTGGCTACCAGTTGTTGGTAAGCTTTCTGTTTTAGCTGCTAACTGCCGTACCAGTTGTGATGACCATGATCAAAAAATAGCACTCTTGGAAACAAAGTGATTTTTCATTTTTTTTCATTCTCCTTAATAAATCTCCTAAATTTTCCCAAATAAGAACTTGGAGTTCTATTACATCGATAGTAAAGGCTTTCAGCAACATTAAACACGGACTTTTATTAAGGTTTTTTAATGATATCTCAGTTTTTGATAGATATAAATTATAGTAATAGAAAATAATGTATAAAAAGTTTGCCTTTAAATGACTTTAAGATAAGAATTCTTCCTTTTTCTTTTGGAATGAAAGTGTTAAAATAGGAAAAAGACTAGATTTAGAGGATAATAATGGCAAAAGAAGTGAATTTATCAGGGGAAGAAGTTGTAGCTTTGGCTCAAAAATATATGAATGACAAGGATCTTGCACTTGTTAAAAAAGCTTTAGGCTACGCGACTGATGCTCATTTTTACCAAGCTCGCAAGTCTGGAGAGCCATACATTATCCACCCGATTCAGGTGGCAGGGATCTTGGCTGACTTGCAATTAGATGCAGTTACGGTCGCTTGCGGCTTTCTTCATGATGTTGTAGAAGATACAGAGATTACTTTAGAAGATATTGAAGATGAGTTTGGTAAAGATGTTCGCGACATTGTGGATGGCGTAACCAAATTAGGTAAAGTAGAGTACAAGTCACATGAAGAACAATTAGCCGAAAATCATCGTAAAATGTTAATGGCTATGTCCCGTGATATTAGAGTTATCTTGGTCAAATTATCAGACCGCTTGCACAATATGCGAACACTAAAACATTTGCGTAAAGATAAACAAGAGCGTATCTCGCGTGAAACAATGGAGATATATGCGCCATTAGCACATCGCTTGGGAATTAGCCGAATTAAATGGGAATTAGAAGATCTCTCTTTCCGGTATTTAAATGAAATTGAATTTTATAAAATCACCCACCTCATGTCTGAAAAACGTCGTGAGCGTGAAGCCTTGGTTGATAATATCGTTGAGAAGATAATTAGCTACACCAACGAACAAGGACTATATGGGGAAGTTTACGGAAGACCAAAACATATCTATTCCATCTACCGGAAAATGCGTGACAAGAAAAAACGCTTTGACCAAATCTTTGACTTGATTGCCATTCGTTGTATCATGGAAACCCAAAGTGACGTTTATGCCATGGTGGGTTATATCCATGAATTGTGGCGTCCAATGCCTGGTCGTTTTAAGGATTATATTGCTGCGCCAAAAGCCAATGGCTATCAGTCAATCCACACAACTGTCTATGGTCCTAAAGGACCAATTGAGATTCAGATCAGGACTAAAGAAATGCATCAAGTTGCCGAGTACGGGGTTGCCGCACACTGGGCATACAAAAAAGGTCTCAAAGGTAAAGTCAGTCAATCAGATCAAAAAGTTGGGATGAATTGGATCAATGAACTGGTTGAACTGCAAGATGCCTCAAATGGTGATGCCAAAGACTTCGTTGACTCAGTCAAAGAAGAGATTTTCTCAGAACGTATTTATGTCTTCACCCCAAATGGTGCCGTTCAAGAGTTACCAAAAGAGTCTGGTCCAATTGATTTTGCCTATGCCATTCATACCCAAGTGGGTGAGAAAGCGACTGGGGCAAAGGTCAATGGCAAGATGGTTCCATTAACCTCAAAATTAAAAACAGGTGATGTGGTTGAGATTGTCACAAATCCAAATTCATTTGGTCCAAGTCGTGACTGGATTAAATTGGTCAAAACTAATAAAGCTCGCAATAAGATTCGTCAGTTTTTCAAAAATCAAGATAAAGAACTATCAATCAATAAAGGTCGTGAATTGCTAGTCTCTTACTTCCAAGAGCAAGGCTACGTGGCCAATAAATACTTGGAACGCAAACGAATCGAGGAAATCCTACCTCGCCTTAGTGTTAAAAGTGAGGAATCCTTGTATGCTGCAGTTGGCTTTGGAGATATAAGTCCCTTATCAGTTTTCAACAAATTAACTGAAAAAGAACGACGTGAAGAAGAACGTGCTAAACTTAAAGCTGAAGCTGAAGAATTGGTCAAAGGTGGTGAAGTTAAGCACGAAAATAAAGAAGTGCTTAAAGTTCGGAGTGAAAACGGTGTTATCATTCAAGGAGCTTCAGGGTTATTAATGCTAATTGCAAAATGCTGTAATCCAGTTCCAGGTGATCCTATTGAAGGCTACATTACTAAGGGCCGAGGAATTGCCATTCACCGGGCCGATTGTAACAACATCAAGGGTCAAGACGGCTATGAACAACGCCTAATTGAAGTCGAGTGGGATTTAGATAACTCAAGCAAGGATTACCAAGCAGAAATTGATATCTATGGATTGAATAGAACAGGCTTACTAAATGATGTTCTACAAATTTTGTCAAACTCAACCAAGAGTATTTCAATGGTCAATGCCCAACCAACCAAAGATATGAAGTTTGCTAATATCCACGTCAGCTTTGGTATTCCTAACCTTGTTGAATTGACGACAGTTGTTGAAAAAATAAAAGCTGTTCCAGATATTTACAACGTCAAACGTCGTAATGGTTAAGTGAGTTTAAGAAAAAGGTGTGGTAATGAAAATTATTATTCAGCGTGTATCCCAAGCGTCAGTTTCCATAGATCGGGTTGTAAAAGGGAGTATTCAGGTTGGTCTCTTGCTTTTAGTGGGGGTTGGT
The DNA here is from genome assembly GCF_000187935.1 of Streptococcus parauberis NCFD 2020. Classification (NCBI taxonomy): domain Bacteria; kingdom Bacillati; phylum Bacillota; class Bacilli; order Lactobacillales; family Streptococcaceae; genus Streptococcus; species Streptococcus parauberis. The sequence goes on along the minus strand of NZ_AEUT02000001.1, from coordinate 1,697,954 downwards.
CCTGATGATAACCAAGAAGACTTGGATTATGCCGTTCGAAAAATTGTTAATATGCGGATTTTCTCGGATCAGGATGACAAGATGAATTTGTCGATTCAGGATATTCATGGAGCTATTTTATCCATCTCGCAATTTACCCTCTTTGCTAATACCAAAAAAGGCAATCGGCCAGCTTTCACAGGGGCAGCCAACCCTCAAATGGCCAGTCAAATGTATGATGATTTTAATCGTCAATTAGCCGGCTTTTGCCCAGTCGAGACTGGTGTTTTCGGAGCCGACATGCAAGTCAGTCTGATTAACGATGGTCCGGTCACTATTACTCTTGATACAAAAAACAAATAATTATCAAAATTAATAAAAGACTTCTCATTTTAAAAGAGAAGTCTTTTTGCCTAAATATGGGATGTGTTTGTGTGAGTCGATATCTGAAAAAAATCTATTAATATTGTTTCTAGAAAAAATAAATCCGACTTATCTAAAATAAAGCTAGGATATTGTTAATTATAATCTTTTCGGTATGCTCTCGGACTTTTATTGTAGAATTTTTTAAAAATCTTACTAAACTGGAGTGGGTCGCTATACCCTATTGAATTAGCAACTTCCGATATGCTAAGCCGTGAGTCTTGAAGAAGTTCTTTACTTTTTTCTAATTTTACATGTAAAATATAATCTTTTATGGAATATCCTGTGTAATCCTTAAATATCTTATATAGATAACTGCGATTGAGAGATAATTTATCAGCGATTTCTTGTATCTTTATTGGTAAATCATACTTTGCATATATGAGTTTAATTGCTTCTTTAACATAAGTCTTAGTAACTTGATCTGATTGAAGGGATTTCTTAGATGGGAACTCTTGAATAAGAAATCCTAACAATTTATACAGTTCACCAATAAGTACGAGTTCAGTTATTCTGGTAGGTGTTTCATCTGCAAAACGTATAAGTTTTAATAATTGATTTAAAATAGGTGATTCAAGACTAGAATGACCAATAGATTTATCCAGTATTGATGTTTCTTTTAAAATACTCTCGGCTTTTGAACCACTAAAACCAACCCAGATATAAGTCCATGGTCGATATCTATCAGCTTGATAAAAGGTTACTTTATTTTGAGGTAATAAAAATAAATCACCTTCTTTGAGATAATATTTTTTATCATCCACAATAAACTTTCCTTGACCATTTACAATAAAATGTAAAACGTAGTCATTTCTAATACTAGGACCAAAAGAGTAATCACCATCGCAAATTTCTGCCCCATAGTGATCGACATTTAAATCAAAGTTACTAATATTAAATTCATTGTAAGTGTTCAAGATATTCATAAATCAATCTCCTTGGCAACATTATACCATATTTAAGAAACAAAAAGATATAGTAAAAGCGCTTTCTTTTTAGTAAACTATAAGTAATTTATAAGACCGAAAGGGTAATAAGATGATTTCTTTTGAGGAAAAAGAGAGGATATTTCATATAAAAACTGAGAAGTTCTCTTATGTAATGCAAGTATTAGAACATAATATATTAGTTAATTGTTATTTTGGTAAAAAGGTTAATAAATATAGTAAAAGTAACAAAATAGCATATCTTGATCGCGCTTTTTCTCCGAATCCTACCAGTAATAATCGAACTTTTTCACTAGATACACTAATGCTTGAATATAGCAATAATGGACTTGGTGATTTTAGGACGTCCTCAATAGAGGTAACCGGAGAGCATGGGTCTTCAATTGATTTAAAATACAAAGGTCATCGTATTTTTTCAGGTAAGCCAGAATTACAAGGCTTACCAGCAAGTCATGCTGAAGATAATCAAGTGGAAACATTGGAAATTGATCTTTACGACCAACTGGCAGACGTCACTGTTACCTTAAGCTATAGTGTTTTTGAAGAAGCAAATTATCTTTCGCGCTCAGCAAAAATTACTGCCGGTCAGAATCCTGTTCAAGTTGAAAAAGCCTTTTCTTTTTCAATTGACTTACCATCTAGTGATTACAATGTTCATACTTTGACAGGACGTTATGGCCATGAAAAAGATTGGACTATAACACCATTACCGGATGGGAAATATGAAATTGGAAGTGTTAGAGGAGCTTCCAGTCACTCTAAAACACCATTCATTGCATTAGCTGATGCAAATGTTTCAGAGGAATCAGGTCAAGTTTATTCCGTGCACTTGGTATATAGTGGTAATTTCAAAGCATTCGCTGAAAAATCTCCCTTGAAAACTTGTCGTCTTGGGATGGGAATTAATAATGATGAGTTTAATTGGCAGCTTGCGGCTGGTGAAATCTTTCAAACGCCGGAGGTATTAATTTCCTATACTGATCAAGGCTTAAGAGATATGACGAATACTAGTCAACAGTTTATAAGACATCATATTTGCCAGGGTAACTTTGTTGAAAAAGTTCGACCTATTCTCATCAATAATTGGGAAGCCACATACTTTGATTTCACAGAGAAAAAACTATTAGATTTAGCAAAAGTAGCTAGTAAAGTCGGTGTTGAACTCTTTGTTCTGGACGATGGTTGGTTTGGGCAACGTAATTCAGATACCTCTTCTTTAGGAGACTGGACTGAAAACCAAAAAAAACTTCCGAGTGGTCTTAGAGGAATGGCAGAGCAAATCAACCAATTAGGAATGGAATTTGGTATCTGGATAGAACCTGAGATGATTTCAGAAAATAGCGAGCTTTATAGGAAACATCCTGAGTGGACGATAGCTACTAAAGGAAGAGCCCATACTTACAGTAGAGAACAGTTAGTCTTAGATTATTCTAAGCAAGAAGTTTGTGATTACATTGTTGATTCTATAGCAAATGTCTTGAACTCAGCAAATATTTCATATGTGAAATGGGATATGAACCGTAATATCACAAATCTACCTGAAACAAAATCGAATAATCAAAAACGAGAATTTTTCCATCGCTATATTTTAGGTTTGTATCAAATATTAGAGAGATTGAATGAAGCATTTCCTGAAATATTATTTGAATCATGCAGTGGTGGTGGTGGTCGATATGACTTAGGAATGCTTTATTATATGCCTCAAACATGGGCAAGTGATAATACAGATGCCATTGGAAGACTATCCATTCAAGAAGGGACAAGTCTAATCTACCCTGCGATAACAATGGGTTCGCATGTCTCTGCATCACCAAATCACCAGACAGGTCGAGAGACATCTTTAGCTACTCGGGGAAATGTAGCCATGCTAGGTAACTTGGGCTATGAGTTGGATTTGACAAAACTTTCAGATATTGAATTAGAGGCTATTAGTGGACAGATTGCCAATTATAAAATAATTCGTGAAACGATACAGTTAGGTGATTATTATAGACTTAGAAAAACGGATAATTTTGTAGCATATAACTACGTAAACAAAGATAAAAGTCAAGTTGTCTTTACTTTCGTTAAAATTTTATCAGTCGCGGAAGCTCCAACCTTACAAGTGAAACTAGCTGGGTTGGATCCAGATAAAGAGTATTACTGTAAGGAGCTGGGTTCAAGTTTTTACGGTGACGAGTTAATGAATATTGGATTAACAATGCCACATATTCAAAAAGATTTCTTTAGTGTTCAATATATTTTTCATATTATTTAGGAGGGCTTTATGAAAGTCAAAGGTTTATTAAAGGGCGCAGCAATCTGTGCATTCGCTAGTACATTAGTAGCTTGTGGAAATGGTGGCGGTTCAGCTAGCAAGGGTGCTGTTGAGCTGGAATATTTTTCACAAAAAGCAGAAATGCAATCTACTCTAAAAGAAATAGTTAAAGATTTTGAAAAAGCTAATCCAGATATAAAGATCAAATTAACAAATGTTCCAGATGCTGGAACTGTTTTAAAAACTCGTATGGCTAACAACGAGGATCCTGATATCATCAATGTTTACCCACAAAATATGGATTTCCAAGAATGGGCAAAAGATGGTCAATTCTTAGAACTTGATGATAAGTCTGGTCTTGAAAACTTGAAAGATGGCGCAGCTGAAACTTACGCTCTTAACGATAAAATCTATTCTCTTCCATTGACAGCAAATGCTTATGGGTTCTACTATAATAAAGACAAATTCAAAGAATTAGGACTTGAAGTACCAAAAACATTCGATGAATTTAAAGAAATTGTAGATACCATTAATAAAGATGGGAAAGCGAGTCCATTTGCTTTATCACTGAATGATCCTTGGTCGCTTAACGGCTACCACCAACTAGCATGGGCAACTAATGCTGGCGGTTATGATGGCGCAGAAGAAAAACTTATTCGTAGTGGCAAAGGCGCAATTATGGCTGATGACGCGATAACTGTAAAAGTTAATAAAGCTTTAGAACTACTCCATGGTAATGGTCAAAAAGGTTATGAGGGTGCAAAATATACAGATACTGTTGCAAAATTTGCTAAAGGGGAAGCATTAATGATGCCACAAGGCACTTGGGCAGCTCCAGTTATTAATCAACAAAAACCTGATTTTGAAGTTGGTATGTTCCCATATCCTGGACAAAAAGCAGGTGAAGAACTTACAGTAGGGGCAGCAGACTTAGCGCTTTCTATCAGTAAAGATTCTAAACACCCCAATGAAGCTAAAAAATTCTTAGACTTCATGTCAAGTAAAAAAGCTATTCAAAAATATTATGATGTTGATGGATCACCAACATCAGTAGATGGTGTCGATACTGAAGGTAAATTCAAAGAAACTGAAGGTGTTACAAAATATGCTTTCACTGACAAACATATTGTTTGGTTGCAAAATGAATGGCAATCTGAAGAAGAATTTTGGAATATTACTGTAAAAGATATTAAGAAACCAGATGCTAAAGAATTAGCAAAAAGTCTTAATAAGTTCTTTGACTCAATGAAAAAATAAGATAATTAACTGGTAGTTGACTAGCATGCTAGACCTATCAGTTTTTCTTTAAGGAGTATCTAGAGGAAAAATTGTTATGAATAAAAAAAGTTTCGTGTTGCGTTATTGGGGGTGGCTGTTTATCATTATTCCAGTCATACTCCAGCTGATTTTTTTCTACTATCCATTATTCAATGGAATTTTCTATAGTCTAACTGACTGGAGTGGATTAACTGGCAATTATAATATTATTGGATTGAAAAATTATAGTCATATTTTTTCTAATTCGGATTTTTACCAAAGTATGTCATTTACTGTATTATTTACAATTGGTCTAGTAGTAGGAGAAATTGTTATAGGGTTATTTATGGCGACTCTATTAAATAGAAAAATCAAAGCTGTAGGCTTCTTTAGAACATGGTACTTTTTCCCTGCTGTACTATCAACGGTTACACTGGGCTTGATTTTTAGTCAATTTTTTAACTATGGTGTTCCACAAATAGGAGAATTTTTGCATATTGACTGGCTATCGTCAAACTTGTTGGTTAGTGAAAAATCTGTTATTCCTTCCGTTATTTTTGTTGCACTTTGGCAAGGATTGGCGATGCCAATTATCATTTTTTTAGCTGGTTTGCAAAGTATCCCTAGTGATGTTATTGAAGCGGCAGAGATTGACGGGGCTAATAAAAGTCAGAAATTCTTCAATGTCGAATTGCCGTTCTTATTGCCATCTATTAGTATGGTTTTCATTCTTGCTATGAAATCAGGTTTAACAGCTTTCGACTTAATCTTCGCACTGACAAGTGGTGGACCAGATGGTAAAACAGAATCATTAGGATTATTGGTTTACAATTATGCGTTCTCAAATAATCAATTCTCTTATGCGAATGCTTTAGCAGTTATTCTGTTTATTTTCATTGTTATTATTTCCGTTATTCAAATGACAATTTCTAAGAGATTTGAAGTGTGAGGTAGCTAGAATGTCTAACAAAAATCAAAAAAATTGGTGGGCTTATATGATCCTGTTTGCTGGGATTCTTTTCATGATTATTCCGTTGGTTGTGACAATTATTTCTTCTTTTAAACCAACAGCAGAAATTACAGGAAACTTCTTTGGATTACCTGAAGAATTTACTCTGGACAACTATACTCGTTTGTTCGAAGATGGGATTACACAATATTTCTTTAACTCAAGTTTACTGACAATAATTGGTGTTGGTTTAATTGTTGCAGTAGTTCCGATGGCAGCATTCTCAATAGCTCGGAATATGAAGCGAAGTAAAGCTTTTGCAATAATGTATGTATTCTTAATTATGGGAATTTTTGTACCATTTCAAGTTATAATGTTGCCTATGACAAAACTAATGTCAATTTTAGGATTAAATAATCATGTTGGACTTATTATCTTATATCTTGCATATGCGATACCTCAGACACTTTTCTTGTATGTTGGCTACATAAAGGCTATAGTACCAGAAGATATGGATGAAGCAGCTGCAATTGATGGCTGTGACAAATTTACAATGTATTGGAAAATAATTTTCCCACTTTTGAAACCAATACATGCGACGGTTTTGATTATCAACGCACTTTGGATTTGGAATGACTTTTTACTTCCCTTACTGATTTTAAATAAAGATCAAAATCTTTGGACCTTGCCGTTATTCCAATATAATTATCAAGGTATGTACTTTAGCGATTATGGACCAAGTTTTGCATCATATGTTGTAGGCATTATCCCGATCTTAATTGTCTACTTAATTTTCCAAAAGAATATCATTTCAGGTATGACAAGTGGTGCAGTAAAATAAGTAGGATGGAAATATGACACTAACAAATAAAACAATGTTAATTACCTATTCAGATAGTTTAGGTAAGGATCTGAAAGAGTTGCAAGATAACTTAGAACGATACTTTGGCGATTCAGTTGGAGGGGTTCATTTGCTTCCTTTCTATCCATCAACTGGTGACCGTGGTTTTGCTCCAGTTAATTACGAACAAGTTGACTCTGTCTTTGGTGATTGGGAAGATATCAAACGCCTTGGTGAAAAATACTACCTTATGTTTGATTTTATGATTAATCATATTTCTAAGCAATCATCTTATTATAAAGATTACCAAGAAAAACATGAGGCTAGCGAGTATAAAGATCTTTTCTTGAACTGGGACAAATTTTGGCCAGAAAATAGACCAACACAAGCCGATGTAGATTTGATTTACAAGCGAAAAGATAGAGCTCCTAAACAAGAAATTGTATTTGAGGATGGTCAAAAAGAATATCTCTGGAATACTTTTGGTGAAGAACAAATTGACCTTGACGTTTCCAAAGAAGTTACAATGGACTTTATTAAGAAAACGATTGAACATTTAGTGGCAAATGGATGTGACTTGATTCGTTTAGATGCTTTTGCTTATGCAATAAAAAAACTAGATAGTAATGATTTCTTTGTTGAGCCAGATATTTGGGAACTATTAGATAAAGTTCGCGATATTGCTAAGGAAGCAGGAGCAGAAATTCTTCCTGAAATTCATGAACACTATAGTATTCAATTTAAGATTGCAGATCATGATTATTTTGTCTATGACTTTGCATTACCAATGGTTACTCTTTTCAGCCTATATAGTGGAAAAACAAAGCGACTTGCTAAATGGTTAGAGATGAGTCCAATGAAACAGTTTACAACTCTCGACACTCACGATGGGATTGGTGTGGTCGATGTGAAGGACATTCTAACAGATGAAGAAATTGTTTATGCTTCTAATGAGCTTTACAAAGTCGGAGCAAATGTTAAACGTAAGTACTCATCTGCTGAATATAACAACCTAGATATTTATCAAATCAACTCAACCTACTATTCAGCCTTGGGCGATGACGACAAAAAATACTTTATTGCACGCCTCATCCAAGCTTTTGCGCCAGGGATTCCGCAAGTTTATTACGTAGGATTCCTTGCAGGTAAGAATGATTTGGAATTGCTAGAGCGCACCAAAGAAGGTCGAAATATCAACAGACATTACTACACTAGCCAAGAAATTGCAAAAGAAGTGGAACGTCCATTAGTGAAATCACTCTTGAAACTATTTAGTTACAGGAATAATTCATATGCTTTTGATCTTGAAGGAAGTATCTCTGTACAAACACCAGATGATAATTCAATTGTCATTGTAAGAAGCAATAAAGATCAGAGTGTAACGGCTGAATTACAGCTTAACTTAAACGATGACACCTATCAAGTAATAGAAAATGGACAAACCGTATTATTTGATTAAGAATACTCCTAATTTACTAGAGTTATCTAAATAAGATGTTTTCCTAACATTGAGATTTAGCTAACTCTTTTTATATGTTATAATTTTTATATGAAGTTTAAGAAAGGATGCTATATGGAATTGAAAGCCTATTTCCCGGAAGTCAAAAGAAGTTATTTTCCAATTTTTGATTCAGATTGGATAAGCATACAAGATGGGGAAGAATACCTTCATTTCCCAATAAGTTCCTTGACCAAGCGCGAACTTATTCTTTTGGAAGTGCTAGCCCATAAAAATAGCCCTGCTGAAAAGCATAGATCGGCCTGGCATGCTTATCTTGTTGATGGTAAGGGAGATGTTCCAGAGGAGCTAAGCGCTTATCAGTTTATTTATTTTAACCATCAGGAGCAACTGTCTCAAGAATTCAATGATGTTTTATCTTCAATTATAGGGACTGTTATAGGGACTGTCATAGATCACATTGCTATCAGTCAAACAAGAACGGCTTTTTTGATCGATAATCAAACAAAAACTGATAATTTTGCTACGTTGATAGATATTCTACCGACCTTGGAAAATGATTTTGGTCAAGCATTCAGAGTATTTATTGGGAATGAATGGCCCAAGGATAGTTTGGCGCCAATATCAGCTTATTTTAAAGAAGAAAATAACCTGTTTTCATCTTACTTAGCTGACAAAAGAAGCCATCAAGTTGTTAGTTTTCCAGAACTCATGTTATGGTCCCTAATTGCAGTTATTCCTTTAAAAACTGTTGAAGCTCATTTTAACCATTGTTTAATACAAAATAAAGACATGTCAGATATGGTTGTGGCAATGTGGCAATCTCAAGGAAACTTGGTGCAATCTGCACAAAAACTATACATTCATAGAAACTCTTTACAGTACAAGCTAGACAAGCTTAAAGTACAATCTGGTTTAAACCTCAAGAATCTTGATGATCTGGCTTTCGCCTATTTATTTATAGAAAAAAAATAAAGACTGTGCAAGGTGCCCAAAGAAATTTGGGCGCTTTGTCTATGTTATGAAAACGTTATCTTTGATATACTATAGCTAATTAAGGAACTGTTTTAGTATACAGTTTAATAGAAAATCAGGAGCTACCCATGGTACAATTAAATTTAAATCACATTTATAAAAAATACCCAAACACAACTCACTATGCAGTTGAGGATTTCAATTTAGAAATCGGCGATAAAGAATTTATCGTTTTCGTTGGTCCTTCAGGATGTGGTAAATCAACAACACTTCGTATGATTGCTGGTCTTGAAGATATCTCAGAAGGTGAACTATCAATTGATGGCGAAGTAGTCAATGACAAATCACCTAAAGACCGTGATATTGCCATGGTTTTCCAAAACTATGCCCTTTATCCACATATGACTGTATATGATAACATGGCATTTGGTCTTAAACTACGTAAATATAAAAAAGATGACATTGATAAACGTGTTAAAGAAGCAGCAACTATCCTTGGTTTGACTGAATTCTTAGATCGTAAACCAGCTGACTTGTCAGGTGGACAACGTCAACGTGTTGCTATGGGACGTGCCATTGTCCGTGATCCAAAAGTGTTCTTGATGGATGAGCCGCTATCAAACTTGGATGCCAAGTTACGTGTCTCAATGCGTGCTGAAATTGCAAAAATTCACCGCCGTATCGGATCAACTACAATTTATGTAACCCATGACCAAACAGAAGCGATGACATTGGCCGACCGTATTGTTATCATGAGTGCTACTAAAAATCCAGAAGGTAATGGAACAATTGGTAAAATTGAACAAGTTGGTTCACCTCAAGAATTGTATAACTTACCAGCCAATAAATTTGTTGCCGGCTTTATTGGAAGCCCATCCATGAACTTCTTTGAAGTAACAGTTGATAATGGTCGTTTAACTAGTGACCAAGGTTTAGATATTGCTATTCCTGAAGGACAAGAAAAAGTTCTTAATGCAGCAGGTTACAAAGGTAAAAAAATCATCTTTGGTATTCGTCCAGAAGATATTTCTGCTAATAAACTTGTTCAGGATACTTTCCCAAGTGCAAGTGTTAAAGCTGAAGTTTTAGTGTCAGAATTACTTGGTTCAGAAACAATGCTTTATGTGAAACAAGGTACTACTGAATTTGCTTCTCGCGTAGATGCGCGTGATTTCCACAACCCAGGGGAAGTTGTTGACTTAACATTTAATGTATCAAAAGGTCATTTCTTTGACTTGGAAACAGAACAAGCAATTCGTTAATTTGCTATTCCTCCTAGAATAAAACAGAGACCTCGAAAATATAATTTTGGGGTTTTTGTTTCAATAAATTATTAGAAAGTATATGGATTATGATACAAAAATGGTGGCATAAGGCGACAATCTATCAAGTTTATCCTAAATCATTTAAAGATAGTAATGCTGATGGGATTGGTGATTTAAGAGGTATCACAAGTAAACTAGACTATTTGCAAAAACTAGGCATCACTGCCCTCTGGCTATCACCTGTTTATCAGTCGCCGATGGATGATAATGGTTATGATATTGCGGATTATCAAGCTATTGCAGCTATCTTTGGGAACATGGCTGACATGGATAATTTAATTGCAGAAGCAAACAAGCGTGATATCAGAATTATCATGGATTTGGTGGTTAACCATACCTCTGATGAGCACGCTTGGTTCGTTGAAGCTAAGGAAAATCCAGATAGTCCAGAGCGTGATTATTATATTTGGCGTGATCAGCCAAATGCATTGACATCGACTTTCTCAGGGTCAGCTTGGGAATTAGATCAAGCATCAGGTCAATACTATTTACATTTATTCAGCAAGAAACAGCCAGATCTGAACTGGGAAAACCAAGAGCTTCGTCAAAAAATTTATGACATGATGAACTATTGGATTGATAAAGGAATTGGTGGTTTCCGCATGGACGTGATTGACCTGATTGGTAAACTACCTGATCAAGAAATCACAGGCAATGGACCCAAACTGCACAGCTATTTAAAAGAAATGAATCAATCTAGCTTTGGTAATCATGATTTACTGACAGTTGGTGAAACTTGGGGGGCAACACCAGAAATAGCTAAACAGTATTCACGCCCTGAAAATAATGAGCTTTCCATGGTATTCCAATTTGAACACATTGGCTTACAACATCAAGACAATCAACCAAAATGGGAATTTACTGAGAGCCTCGATGTTTTTGCTTTGAAGAAAATTTTTACCAAGTGGCAAACAGAACTAAAACTTGGTGAGGGCTGGAATTCACTTTTTTGGAACAACCATGACTTGCCACGTATCCTTTCTATTTGGGGAGATACGGGACAAAACCGTGTTAAGTCAGGAAAAGCCTTCGCTATCCTTCTCCATTTAATGCGAGGAACACCTTATATCTATCAAGGAGAAGAAATTGGCATGACCAATTATCCATTCCAAGATTTGAGCCAAGTTGATGATATTGAATCCGTCAACTATGCCCATGAGGCTTTGGAAAATGGCAAAGCGATGGAGGATATCATGGAAAGTATCCGACGGATTGGCCGTGACAATGCAAGGACCCCTATGCAATGGGATCCTTCAGCCAAGGCTGGTTTTTCAGAAGCAGGAAAAACTTGGTTACCAGTAAATCCAAATTACCAAGAGATTAATGTAGAAGCAGCCTTGGCTGATAAAGACTCACTCTTCTACACCTATCAAAATCTCATTAGCTTACGCAAAACAGAAGACTGGTTGGTCGAAGCAGACTTCCAACTGTTAGAATCCGTCGACAATGTCTTCGCTTACCAACGCCAATTAGGTCAAGATAAGTATCTCGTCGTAGTCAATCTGTCTGACCAAGAACAAGCATTCAAATTACCTGAAGGAAATCACCAAGTCATTATTTCCAATACAGATTGTGACCAAGTAAAAGCATGCTCACACTTACAAGCATGGGATGCATTTTGTTTAAAGTATCATGAGAACTAAGTAGAAAAATCTAAAAAGAGAACCAACGGTTCTCTTTTTTAATCTAAATTTGTTACTATTTTGGCTGGTGACCCCATGACCAGTGTATTATCAGGTATATCTTTTGTTACCAAACTATTTGCGCCCACAACTACATTGTTGCCAATGGTTACACCCTGCAAAACGGTCACATTTGCTCCTAGCCAAGAATTTTCGCCTATAGAGACAGGCAGGTTATATTGATATCCCTCTTTACGAAGTTGAGTTTCTAGTGGATGTGTTCCGGCAATCAAGGTTACATTTGGTCCAATCATGGTATGAGAACCAATAGTGATTCTTGTATCATCAACCATTGTTAAATTGTAATTAATGTAGACATTATTGCCGATTTTATAAAAGTGACCGCCCCGGTTTGCGTTAAGTGGAGGTTTAATATAAACATTTTCTCCCAATTCATTAAACATTATTTTTAGAAGTTCTTCTCTTTTTTTCCTTTGACTTGGGCGTGTATGATTGAAATCATAGAGTAAATCTTGACAATTGAGTTGCTCATATAAAATATCAGGTTCAGTCGGTAAGTATAATTCACCACTGTGCATTTGGTCAAATTGTGTCATTTTTTCCTCCGCATTTATCTTAAATACTAGATTCTCGTAGCGTTAGTTTTGTGCCTAGGCGAGTCATAGTCACGCTATTTCCAGGCTTGATCAATTGCTTATTTAAAATATCGACGGCTGTAATACCCATTTCTTCGGTATAGACTGTGATTGAACTTAAGGCTGGGAAAACTTGTTTAGTAATCGCCGTGTCATTAAAACAAATAAGGCTGACACGACTAGGAACTGAAATTTGTGCTTCCTGAAGAGCCTTCATGGCTCCAACAGCTAAGGTGTCATTGGGTACAAAGAAAGCTTGTGGCAACTTGTCTCCCAAAGTTTGAATGGCATCTTTCATCAAATTGTAGCCTGATTGAGCAGAAAATGGTCCAACAAAGATAAAATCAGAATTATAAATTCCATTTTCGTAAGCATAATTTTTAAAAGTTCTAAAGCGTTGGTCAATCAGTAATTCACTTTGATCGCTAGTCCGTTCTTCACCGGCAATCATCCCAATTTTAGTTAACTCATATTGTAAGAAATGATCAATCACCTCTTGAACAGAATGGTCAAAATCAGTTGTTACACAGTGGTGTCCCTGTGGTAGCGTATCAGAATCGACAAAAACTAAGACATTACTTTTTCGTTCTAAACTTTTAATCTGTTTTTTTGAAAATTTACCAATTGCAATAATCCCAACTACAAATTCGTCTATTACTAATGTGTCATTATTGAAGAAGCGAACCACATCATAACCCAGCTCTTGAGCTCTTTTTTCAATACCGATTCGAATAGAGTAATAATATAAATCATTTAATTCCTCTTGTTGACTATACCATTGATAAATAGCAATCCGTTGTTTAATTTTAGGAGCATTGGTTATCTTTTGATGTTTAGAATAACCAAGTTGATCAGCAGCTGTTAAAATCCGGTGGCGAGTAGCCTCCCCAACTGATAAGGATTGGTCATTATTCAAAACACGTGATACAGTAGCTTGTGATACATTTGCGAGTTTTGCAATATCTTTTAATGTTGCCATAAGGCTCCTTTCTAGAAGTTTATGGTTATTATAACATAGATAAAACCAATGTGCTATATATTTAGTAAAATTTTAGTAAAACATTTGACTATCTCTCAATGATTTCTTAGAATAAAGGTAATAGAATAAAAGGAGCAAAGAAATGACTAATTTAGAACTACAAGAAGCTTTTAAAAAGGTATTTGGAGAAGAAAGCAATGATTTGTTTTTTTCACCTGGACGTATTAATCTAATTGGTGAACACACTGATTATAATGGTGGTCATGTTTTCCCAGCGGCGATTACTTTAGGGACTTATGGTGCAGCTCGAAAAAGAGAAGATAAAAAATTGCGTTTTTACTCAGGTAACTTTGAAGAAGTTGGAATGATTGAAGTTGACTTAGACAATCTTGTCTTTGAAAAAGAAGATAACTGGACTAACTATGCTAAAGGCGTAATTAAATTCTTGCAAGAGGCTGGACATGTTATTGATTCTGGTTTTGATTTATATGTCTTTGGTAATATTCCTAATGGCTCAGGCTTGTCATCATCAGCTTCTTTAGAACTGTTGGTTGGAATTGTCTGTGAAAAATTATTTGATCTTAAATTAGAACGGTTAGACCTAGTAAAAATTGGTAAACTAACAGAGAATCAATTCATTGGTGTGAATTCAGGAATTATGGATCAATTTGCAATCGGGATGGGCGCTGATAAGCGTGCAATCTATTTGGACACAAATACCCTAGAATATGATTTAGTTCCATTAGACTTGGGCAACCATGTTATTGTCATCATGAACACTAATAAACGACGTGAGTTAGCTGATTCTAAATACAATGAACGTCGTGCAGAATGTGAAAAAGCTGTAGAAGAATTGAATGATAAATTAAACATAAAAACATTAGGTGAATTAGATGCGAATACCTTTGATCAATTTGCTTACCTCATTAAAGATGGCAACCGTATCAAACGGGCACGTCATGCTGTATTAGAAAATCAACGTACCTTAAATGCTCGTAAAGCTTTGGAAGAAGGGCGCCTAGAAGACTTTGGACGTATAGTGAATGCTTCTCATGTTTCTTTGGAACATGATTATGAAGTTACAGGTATTGAATTGGATACATTAGTTCACACAGCTTGGGAGCAAGAAGGTGTCCTTGGAGCTCGCATGACTGGTGCAGGTTTTGGTGGCTGTGCAATTGCAATAGTTGCCAAAGATAAAGTTGAAGCCTTTAAAGAAGTAGTCGGCAAACACTATACTGAGGTCATTGGTTATGCTCCAGCTTTTTATATTGCAGAAATTGCCCAAGGCTCACACCTACTTTAAAGAAAGTGATAGAAATGAAACTAATTGAACAATTTGTTAATGCAGTTATTGCTGCATCCGATTACCAAGAAGAAGACTACATCTACTTGTACAACAGAGTTTTGACACTTGTTGGAGAGGAAGGTAGTGATCAAGAATGCAATCAAACAGAGCTTATTGCACTGAAAGATCAATTAGTTGACTTGGCAGTAGCTAATGGAAAGGTTGGAGCTTTACTAGAAGAAAAAGACTGTTTGGGTGCGGAATTAATGAACTTCATTACTCCAACCCCAAGTCATTTGAACAAGCAATTTTGGGATACTTATCAAAAATCTCCTGATAAGGCTATCTCTGATTTCTATGCTTTAAGCAAGGCTAATAATTATATAAAAGTGTCAGCTATTGCCAAAAATATTGCTTTCAAAACGGCGTCTGAATATGGGGATATGGAAATTACCATTAATTTATCTAAACCTGAAAAAGACCCCAAAGCTATTGCGGCAGCAAAATTAGTTAAAAGTTCAACTTATCCAATGTGTCAGTTGTGCATGGAGAATGAAGGTTATCAGGGGAGAATTGATCATCCTGCGCGTGCTAATCACCGAATTATCCGGATGGATTTAGATGGTGAAAAATGGGGCTTCCAATATTCGCCTTATGCCTACTTCAATGAACATTGCATTTTCTTAGATACTCAACATCTTCCAATGGTGATTAGTCAAAAAACATTTGACCAATTATTAGGCATTGTTGATCAATTCCCGGGCTACATAGCAGGCTCAAATTCCGACTTGCCAATAGTTGGAGGCTCAATTTTAACGCATAACCATTACCAAGGAGGGCGTCATGATTTTCCGATGGCTTTGGCAGAACTGGACCAAGTCTTCACAATTGAAGGTTTTGAGGATATTGAAACAGCCACTGTTAAATGGCCAATGTCTGTGATCCGTTTAAGAGGAAAAAATGCTGAGAGAATGAGTCAACTGGCAGAAAAAATTCGACTCACTTGGCGTGATTATAGTGACGCGGAACTGGACATCCTTGCATATACAGGAGAAACACGACATCATACGGTAACACCGATTGCGCGCAAGCACGGCCAACTTTTTGAATTAGACCTTGTTCTACGTGATAATCACACGACAGATCAATTTCCTGACGGAGTCTATCATCCCCATAAAGGCTTACATCACATTAAAAAAGAAAACATCGGACTAATTGAGGTAATGGGCTTAGCGATTCTTCCGCCAAGGTTAAAAGATGAACTTTTGGAAGTTGAAAAATATCTTCAAGATGAGTATAATAGCATAGCAGACTATCACAAGGAATGGGCTGATCAGATCAAAGTAGCTGGTGCATTTGACCGAGCTAGTGTGCATGATTATGTTCAAGAACAAGTGGGACAAGTTTTCGTCAAAGTTTTAGAAGATGCTGGAGTTTATAAGAACACAGCTGAAGGTAAGGTCGGTTTTGCTCGCTTTATCTCAAACTTGGGCTTAAAAGGAGAATAATAATGGCAATTTTAGTACTCGGTGGTGCTGGTTACATAGGATCACATATGGTTGATCGTTTAATTGAAGTGGAGCATGAAGAAGTTGTAGTCGTTGATAATTTGGTTACAGGGCATCGTCAAGCAGTCCATAAAGATGCTAAGTTTTATGAAGGTGATTTAGCCGACCAGGCTTTTATGCGTCAAGTTTTTTCTGAAAATCCACAAGTAGATGCAGTAATTCATTTCGCGGCTTATTCATTAGTCGGTGAATCAATGGAGAACCCCCTTAAATACTTCGATAATAACACTGTAGGAATGGTTAAATTGTTGGAAGTGATGAACGAATGTGGCGTGAAAAACATTGTCTTCTCATCAACAGCAGCCACTTATGGGATTCCTGAAGAAATGCCAATCAAAGAAAGTACAGCACAAAAGCCAATTAATCCTTATGGCGAAAGCAAGTTGATGATGGAAAAAATCATGGCTTGGTGTGATCAAGCTTATGGCATCAAATTTGTGGCTCTTCGTTACTTTAATGTTGCTGGTGATAAACCAGATGGTAGCATAGGTGAAGACCACAATCCAGAAACGCACTTGGTTCCTATCGTTTTGCAAGTTGCACAAGGAAGTCGCGACAAGATTACAATCTTCGGAGATGACTATGCGACTGCAGATGGGACAAATGTCCGTGATTATGTTCATCCTTTTGATTTGGCGCAAGCGCATAGCCTTGCTGTTAAGTATTTAAAAGAAGGTAATGAATCAACTGCCTTTAACTTAGGTTCCTCTACAGGCTTCTCGAATTTGCAAATTGTAGAGGTGGCACGAAAAGTAACCGGAGAATCAATCCCATCTGAAATTGGTCCACGTAGACATGGTGATCCGGATAGCTTGATTGCTGACTCAAGTAAAGCGCGTGAGATTCTTGGTTGGAAACCAGAATTTGATGATATCGAAAAAATCATCGCAACTGCCTGGACGTGGCAATCAAGCCATCCTAATGGTTACGAAAAATAAAGCTAAAAAGACTAATTTTAGTCTTTTTAGTCTCTCTTCTTGAAAAATAATTACTTTTTGCATAAAATAGCAATATAAATTTAAAAGAGAAGAGTTAATTATGAATTTTGAGGATGCTTTAAATCATTTCACTGAAATTTCCATTCAAGAGTTGATTACTAAAATAGAAAATGAAGACAAGGTTATTGCTTTTTTAGGGCGTGAAACTTGTGGTTTTTGTCGACGATTTGCACCAAAGTTGGCGCAAATCAGTCAAGAATATGATTTAACAGTTTATTATATTGCTAGTGATAACATCGATGATATGGCCTTACTTTCTCGCTTTAGAGAGTTACATAATATTCCAACCGTTCCAGCCTTAGTGGTTACTGATCAAGGAATAATTCGTCGGATATGTGATTCATCATTGAGTGAAGAAGCAATTGCTACTTTTATTGATGCATAGACTAACTTGCTATCTGATAGCAATTTTGATATAGTTAATCATGACTTTTATATAGACTTAAGGAGAAATTATGGGACTTTCAACAATATTAATGTTTGCAGTAATGATTGGTTTAATCTTTGTTATGCAACGTCAACAAAAAAAACAAGCTAGCGAACGCCAAAACCAATTAAATGCAATTGCTAAAGGTGATCAAATTGTTACCATCGGTGGCATGTATGCATTTGTCGATGATGTTGATAAAGAGGCTAACCGGGTTATTTTAGATGTTGATGGTGTCTTTCTACCATTTGAGCTATCAGCGATCAAACGCGTTATCTCAAAAGGTGATGCTGTAACTGAAACAGTTGCAAGCACTGAAGAAGAAGCTGTAGCAACTGAAGAAGCAAGTCTTCCAGTTGTGGAAGATACTGACCTAGCTGTGCAAGAAGAATCAGCAATTAGTGAAACAAAATAATATTATTTTTATTTATATAATATTGATCCAAAATGAGTTCTTGTAGCTATTTGTTTACCATTTAGCTATAGGGGCTCATTTTTTACATAAATCGACTATAAAAGGTAAGTAAAATAGTGGTTATTATGGTAAAATATTATGTAAGTACGCTTAAAATAAGGAAAAGACATGTTTGGACTAAAAGTAAAATCAAAAAATACAAAATTAGATAAAATTCCAAAACATATTGGAATTATCATGGACGGCAATGGCCGTTGGGCAAAGAAACGCCTAAAACCACGCATTTTTGGTCATAAAGCAGGAATGGATGCACTTCAAGAAGTAACAATCGCCGCTTCTGATTTGGGTATAAAAGTTCTCACTGTTTATGCTTTCTCGACTGAGAATTGGTCTCGCCCTGAAGACGAAGTTAATTTTATTATGAACTTACCTGTTGAATTCTTTGACAAATATGTTCCTGAATTAAATAAAAATAATGTTCGTATTCAAATGATTGGTGAAACACACCGTTTACCAGAAGCAACATTAACTGCTTTAAATAATGCTATTGAGAGAACACGACGTAATTCAGGCTTAATACTGAATTTTGCCTTGAATTATGGAGGTCGTGCTGAAATTACTTTGGCTGTTCGCAATATTGCTCAAGATGTTTTAGATGCTAATTTGAACCCAGGTGATATTACTGAGGACTTGATTGCCAATTATTTAATGACTGATCACCTTCCATATCTCTATCGAGATCCGGATTATATTATTAGGACTAGTGGTGAGTTGCGTCTTAGCAACTTTTTACCTTGGCAGTCAGCTTATAGTGAATTTTATTTTACACCAGTCCTCTGGCCTGATTTTAAACAGGAACAGCTGATTGAAGCTTTAGAAGAGTATAACCGCCGTCAACGTCGATTTGGTGGGGTTTAGTAGGAGAAATTGTTTTTATGAAAGAACGCGTTATATGGGGCTTGATTGCGGCTGTAATCTTTTTACCCTTTTTAGTGTTTGGAAGCTTGCCCTTCCAACTATTTGTCGGAGGCTTAGCCATGATTGCAGTCTCTGAAATGTTCAAGATGAAACGGTTGGAAATTTTTTCATTTGAAGGAGCTCTCGCAATGATGGCTGCATTCGTGTTGACAATTCCCATGGATTCATACTTAACTTTCTTACCAATAGACGCCAGTTTTGCATGTTATGGCTTGTTTGTCTTCTTAATTTTAGCTGGAACTGTTATTAACAGTGAACGTTATTCATTTGATGACGCAGCTTTTCCGATTGCAGCTAGTCTATATGTCGGGATTGGCTTCCAAAACCTTGTTCATGCAAGAATGGCTGGAATAGATAAAGTCTTGTTAGCTCTCTTTATTGTTTGGGCAACAGACATTGGTGCTTATTTGATTGGTCGCCAGTATGGAAAACGTAAATTATTGCCAAAAGTCTCACCTAATAAAACAATTGAAGGTAGTTTAGGCGGTATCTTATCTGCAGTTGTCGTAGCCTTAATTTTTATGTTGGTTGATAAAGCAGTCTATGCACCATTTAATTTCTTCTTAATGTTGATTTTTGTGGCATGTTTCTCAGTCTTTGCCCAATTTGGAGATTTAGTGGAAAGCTCTATTAAACGTCATTTTGGTGTTAAAGATTCAGGGAAACTAATTCCAGGACACGGTGGTATTTTAGATCGCTTTGATTCGATGATTTTTGTTTTTCCAATTATGCATTTATTTGGTTTATTCTAAAACCAATAAATAGACTGAAAGGAATGTTATGTTAGGTTTATTTACCTTTATTATCATCTTTGGAATATTAGTCATTGTCCATGAATTTGGACATTTCTATTTTGCAAAGAAGTCTGGTATTTTAGTTCGTGAGTTTGCAATAGGGATGGGTCCGAAAATCTTTTCACAAGTTGACAAAGAAGGTACCCTTTACACTATTCGTATTTTACCTTTAGGTGGTTATGTTCGCATGGCCGGCTGGGGTGATGACACAACTGAAATAAAAACTGGAACACCGGTCACTTTGACCTTGAATGAACAAGGGCTGGTTAAACGAATTAACTTATCTCAAAATAAGATTGATCCAACAAGTTTGCCTATGAATGTGACCGCTTATGACTTAGAAGATAAGCTTGAAATCACAGGATTGGTGATTGATGAACGCAAAACCTATGCGGTTGATCATGACGCAACAATTGTTGAAGAAGACGGCACAGAAATTCGCATCGCCCCCAAAGATGTTCAGTATCAAAATGCTAGCATCTGGGGAAGATTGATCACGAACTTTGCTGGCCCGATGAACAACTTCATACTTGGCTTGGTCGTCTTCATCGTCTTAGCCTTCGTTCAAGGCGGTGTTCCTGACTATAATTCAAATCAGATCCGTGTTGTGGACAATGGCCCTGCTGCCAAAGCTGGGATTAAATCTGATGATCAAATTATCAAAATCAATCAGTACCCTGTTAAAAATTGGGAAGATTTAACACAAGCTGTTCAACAGTCAACCCAAAAATTAGCAGACAATCAAAGCTTGCAAGTGACAACGCTGTCGCATGGCAAGAAAAAAATAGTTAACTTAAAACCCCAAAAGAATGGCAAACAATATATCATTGGTGTTCAGACCAAGATAAAAACAAGTCTCAAAGATAAAATTGTTGGTGGCTTTGAAATGTCTGTTCGCGGAGCTTTGTTAATTATTACAGCACTGAAAAATTTAATCACAGGTTTTAGTCTTGATAAATTAGGTGGGCCCGTGGCCATGTACCAAATGTCTAATCAGGCTGCTAATAGTGGCATTGAGTCAGTGTTATCTTTAATGGCTATGCTATCAATCAACCTTGGAATCTTTAATTTAATCCCGATTCCAGCACTTGACGGTGGTAAAATTTTCATCAACTTAATTGAAGCTATTCGTCGGAAACCACTGAAACAAGAAACTGAATCTTATATTACGCTTGCAGGTGTTGCAATTATGGTCTTATTGATGATTGCAGTAACTTGGAACGATATTATGCGTGCTTTTTTCTAATAAACTAGGAGAAATGAAATACAATGAAACAATCTAAAATGCTTATTCCAACACTTCGCGAAATGCCAAGTGATGCTCAAGTTATCAGCCACGCCTTGATGGTTCGTGCTGGTTATGTCAGACAAGTCTCGGCTGGTATCTATGCTTATTTACCACTTGCTAACCGTACAATTGAAAAATTCAAGACCATTATGCGTCAAGAATTTGACAAAATTGGGGCAGTTGAAATGTTGTCTCCGGCTTTACTAACAGCTGATTTATGGCGTGAATCTGGTCGTTATGAAACTTATGGTGATGACCTTTATAAATTGAAAAATCGTGACCAATCTGATTTTATCTTAGGTCCAACTCATGAAGAAACGTTTACAACATTAGTTCGTGATGCTGTTAAATCTTACAAACAATTACCTTTAAACCTTTATCAAATTCAGTCTAAGTACCGTGATGAAAAACGGCCACGTAATGGACTGCTTCGCACTCGTGAATTCATCATGAAAGATGGTTATAGCTTCCATCCTGATTATGAAGATCTTGATATTGCCTATGAAGACTACCGTCGTGCCTATGAAGCTATTTTTACTAGAGCTGGTCTTGATTTCAAAGGTATTATTGGTGATGGCGGAGCGATGGGTGGGAAAGATTCTCAAGAATTCATGGCAATTACGCCTGAACGTACGGATCTTGATCGTTGGTTAGTTCTTGATAAATCAATTCCATCGGTAGATGAGATTCCTGAAGATGTCTTGGATGCTATTAAGGCAGAACTAAAAGCTTGGATGATCTCTGGGGAGGACACGATTGCTTACTCAAGTGAATCAAGCTACGCGGCCAACCTTGAAATGGCCAGCGATGAGTATAAACCATCTCAAAAAGTTGAAGCACAAAATGAACTGGCTGAAGTGGAAACTCCAAATTGCAAAACAATTGATGAGGTTGCAGCATTTCTATCAATTGATGAAACAGCAACCATCAAAACACTTCTCTTTATGGCAGACCAAGAGCCTGTCATTGCTTTGTTAGTTGGTAATGACCAAGTAAATGATGTCAAATTGAAAAACTATCTTGGAGCAGATTTTCTTGAAGTAGCAACTGAAGAAGAAGCTTTCGCTGTCTTTGGTGCTCACTTTGGCTCACTTGGACCAGTTAACCTTCCTCAAACTGTTCGCATTGTGGCTGATCGGAAGGTGACCAATCTTGCTAACGCTGTTGCCGGCGCAAACAAAGATGGCTACCATTTGACTGGTATCAATCCTGAACGTGATTTCCAAGCAGAGTATGTTGATATTCGTGAAGTTAAAGAAGGTGAAATTTCTCCTGATGGACATGGGGTTCTTCAATTTGCCCGCGGTATCGAAATTGGTCACATCTTCAAATTAGGCACACGCTATTCAGATAGCTTGGGAGCAACCATACTTGATGAGAATGGCCGAGCTGTACCAATTGTTATGGGTTGTTATGGAATCGGAGTGAGCCGTATTTTATCAGCTGTCATTGAGCAGCATGCGCGCCTGTTCGTTAGTAAGACGCCTAAAGGCGACTATCGTTTTGCCTGGGGAATTAACTTCCCTAAAGAGTTGGCACCATTCGATGTTCATTTGATTACTGTTAATACCAAAGATCAAGAAGCACAGGAATTAACAAATCGTATTGAAACTGACTTAATGGCTAAAGGTTATGAAGTCTTAACGGATGACCGTAATGAACGTGTTGGTTCTAAATTCTCTGACAGTGATTTGATTGGTTTGCCAATCCGTGTCACAGTTGGTAAAAAAGCATCAGAAGGTATTGTTGAAATTAAGATTAAATCAAGTGGTGCCAGCATTGAAGTCAATGCTGAAAACTTAACTGAAACATTAGAAATTTTGACAAAAGAGAATTAAGAAGAGACCAGTCCGTCTGGTCTTTTTGTTTTTTCGAATTTTTCAATTATAAGAAGTGGATATGAGGTTTTTAATTTTTTTCAACTTGCTTTCATGGTATACTAAAATAGAGGGAAAGGGGTTCCACCTATGAAAAGTAGATCAGAGTTAAAACGTCAAGCAAAAGATTCCCTAAAGGGCAATTGGAAGTGGGCATTGCTGACACTATCTTTACCAACAGCAATTGTAACCTGCATTTATATGGTGGCCTATATAGCAGTAATGCTAAATTATGGCTCAACTGATATGAATGGTAATACAACATTGACAACTACAGGGACAGTCTTAGCATTTCTTATCCTGGTTATATTTTCTTTGGTTATTGTTGGTTTATATAGTGGCATCACAAAAGGATCGATGGATTTAATTCGCAATCAAAAACAAGATAGTAAAGAGACAGTTCTTTTTGGCTTTACACCAAAGCACTATACTAATTTTTTAATATTAAATATTTTAATTGCGGTCTTTACCTTTTTATGGAGATTATTGTTGGTTATTCCTGGAATCATCAAAGGACTTGCTTATTCACAAGCCCCATATGTTATGGTTGATCGCTTGGTATCAGGTTTAGACGGCAAACCACTGGAATCAATTACCCGTAGCCGTGAATTAATGGATGGTCATAAGTGGCGTTATTTTGTTCTGCAACTGAGCTTCATTGGCTGGGCTATCTTAGCTTCACTTAGTGCTGGGATTGGTTATTTCTTCTTAATTCCATATGTCATGGCTACAAATGCGGCCTTTTATGATGATGTATTAGTTGATAAAGGACTTAATAGTTTTACCAAAAAACTTGATCCAGAACCAAGTCCAAAAGATATAGTTGAATCAAAAGAAGAAATTGTTAAGGATGTTCCTTTAATGGGGCAACCAGAAGTTAAGGATGTTATCGTGAAATAATTGAAAGACTTGTTTCCCTTATGGAACAAGTCTTTTTTCTTTTCCTAATTGTCAGGGTCGAAATGTCTTGCTATTTATGGTAAAATATAGGCTAAGATATTCAGGAGAAAACTATGTCAGATTTATTCGTAAAACTAATGGAACAGATCCAAATGCCGCTTGAAATGAGAAATTCAAGTGCTTTTTCGTCTGGGGACATCATTGAAGTTAAAGTTCATTCTGTGTCACGACTCTGGGAGTTTCATTTTTCCTTTGCGGAGCTATTGCCCATTGAAATCTATCAAGAACTGGCCTATCGATTGAAGTATACCTTTGAAGTTGCGGAAATCAAGATAAAGTTTGATATTGCTGTTGAAAATCCAGAATTTTCGGATCAACTTTTACAAGCTTATTATAAAGAAGCCTTTGAACATGAGCCTTGTAATGGAGCTAGTTTTAAGTCTTCTTTTGCCAAATTAAAGGTTGCTTTTCAGGATGGTCAAGTCCAAATTTTGACCCCTGACTTTGTTAACAATGATCACTTTAGACAAAATCACATTCCAAATTTGGTCAAACAATTTACGGATTTTGGTTTTGGGGAATTAGAGATTATCATGGTCTCTGATTCAGAAATGACCCAAACACTTCAAGAAAGTTTTGATAACAGTCGCCAGGCAATTTTGGAAAAGGCTGTTCAAGAAAATCTTGAAGCACAAAAATCACTTGAAGCGATGCAACCTGCCCCTGAGGAACAGGCAAGCAAACCATCTTATGACTTTAAAGAACGGGTTGCGCAACGCCAAGCTGGATTTGACAAGGCTCCTATTACACCGATGATTGAAGTGGAGACTGAGGAAAATCGGATTGTCTTTGAGGGAATGGTATTTGATGTGGAACGCAAAACAACGCGAACTGGTCGTCACATCATCAACTTCAAGATGACTGATTATACGTCAAGCTTTGCCATGCAAAAATGGGCAAAAGATGATGACGAACTGCGTAAATTTGACATGATTGCCAAAGGTTCGTGGCTGAGAGTCCAAGGGAATGTAGAGAATAATCAATTTACCAAAAGTTTAACTATGAATGTTCAACAGGTTAAGGAGATTGTCCATCATGAACGCAAGGATTTAATGCCAGCAGATAAGAAACGGGTCGAGTTTCATGCTCATACCAATATGTCAACCATGGATGCTTTACCAACTGTTGAATCACTGATTGATACTGCAGCTAAATGGGGGCATAAGGCGGTTGCTATCACGGACCATGGAAATGTACAAAGTTTCCCACATGGCTATCACCGTGCTCGTAAAGCAGGAATTAAAGCAATCTTTGGTCTTGAAGCCAATATTGTGGAAGATAAGGTTCCCATTTCATATGATCCAGTAGACTTGGATTTGCATGAAAGTACTTATGTTGTTTTTGACGTGGAAACAACTGGTTTATCTGCTATGAATAACGATTTGATTCAGATTGCTGCTTCAAAAATGTACAAAGGCAATATCTTGGAACAATTTGATGAATTTATTGATCCAGGGCACCCTTTGTCAGCATTTACAACCGAACTAACAGGAATCACAGATAATCATTTAGTTGGTGCTAAGCCATTGCATCAAGTATTGGTAGAATTCCAAGCTTTTTGTAAAGATACCGTTTTAGTGGCCCATAATGCCAGCTTTGACGTTGGCTTTATGAATGCTAATTATGCTAGAGAGAATTTGCCAAAGATTACCCAGCCTGTCATTGATACATTAGAGTTTGCGCGTAATCTTTACCCAGAATATAAGCGTCATGGTCTTGGTCCTTTAACCAAACGATTTCAAGTAGCTCTTGATCACCATCATATGGCCAATTATGATGCCGAGGCTACCGGTCGTCTCCTCTTTATTTTCTTAAAAGATGCCAGAGAAAAGCATAATGTGACAAATCTTTTAGATTTAAACACAAAATTGGTGGCGGAAGATTCTTATAAGAAGGCCCGTGTTAAACATGCCACAATCTATGTTCAAAACCAAGTTGGATTAAAGAACATGTTCAAACTGGTTTCCCTGTCAAATGTCGTTTATTTTGAAGGCGTACCAAGAATACCTCGAACAATTCTCGACCAATACAGAGAGGGATTACTACTTGGTTCGGCTTGCTCAGAGGGCGAGGTTTTTGACACTGTCTTAAATAAAGGTGTTGATGCAGCTGTTGAAGTCGGCAAATATTATGACTTTATTGAAATCATGCCCCCTGCTATTTACCAACCTTTAATTGCGCGTGAATTAATTAAAGATCAAGAAGGTATTCATCAAATAATCAGAGATTTGATAGAAGTGGGAGCTCGTCTCAATAAACCGGTACTAGTTACGGGGAATGTTCATTACATCGAGCCAGAGGATGAAATCTATCGAGAGATTATTGTCCGCAGTTTAGGACAAGGGGCTATTATTAATAGAACCATTGGACGTGGGGAAGGAGCTCAGCCTGCTCCACTACCTCAAGCTCATTTTAGAACAACAAATGAAATGCTTGATGAAATGGCCTTCCTTGGCGAAGACTTAGCTTATCAAGTTGTCGTTCAAAATACTCAAGATTTTGCTGACCGAATTGAAGAAGTCGAAGTTGTAAAGGGTGATCTTTACACACCATTCATTGAAAAAGCAGAAGAAACAGTGGCCGAATTAACTTACCAAAAAGCCTTCGAAATTTATGGCAATCCTTTACCAGATATCATTGACTTACGGATTGAAAAAGAATTGACGTCGATTTTGGGGAATGGCTTCGCGGTGATTTATCTTGCGTCACAGATGTTAGTTAACAGATCTAATGAGCGTGGCTACTTAGTAGGTTCACGGGGATCAGTTGGTTCTAGTTTCGTTGCGACCATGATTGGGATTACTGAAGTTAACCCAATGCCACCTCATTACGTTTGTCCTAAGTGTCAACGATCAGAATTCATTACCGACGGATCAGTTGGTTCAGGTTATGACTTGCCAGATAAGGACTGTCCAGACTGCGGGACTAAATATCAAAAAGATGGACAAGATATCCCATTTGAAACTTTCCTAGGTTTTGATGGGGACAAGGTTCCCGATATCGATTTGAACTTCTCTGGGGATGATCAACCAAGTGCTCACTTGGACGTCAGGGATATTTTCGGTGCAGAATATGCTTTCCGGGCCGGAACTGTAGGTACAGTTGCCGACAAAACAGCCTATGGTTTTGTTAAGGGGTATGAGCGGGACTTTGGAAAATTCTATCGTGATGCCGAAGTTGATCGACTAGCCAAAGGTGCTGCCGGCGTTAAACGAACAACTGGTCAGCACCCGGGTGGTATCGTTGTTATTCCTAACTATATGGATGTCTATGACTTTACGCCAGTTCAATTCCCAGCAGAAGATGTTTCTGCCTCTTGGCAAACAACCCACTTTAACTTCCATGATATCGACGAAAACGTCTTGAAATTAGATATTCTAGGTCATGATGATCCGACCATGATCAAAAAACTAGAGGATTTATCAGGTATCGATGCAAAAACAATTCAAGCAGATGACCCTGGAGTTATGGCTCTCTTTTCAGGGACTGAAATACTTGGCGTTACACCAGAACAAATTGGCACACCAACAGGTATGCTTGGTATTCCCGAATTCGGAACGTCATTTGTTCGTGGTATGGTTAATGAAACACGACCAACAACCTTTGCCGAACTCTTGCAGTTATCTGGACTTTCTCATGGTACCGATGTTTGGTTAGGTAATGCCCAAGATTTGATTAAAGAAGGAATTGCAACCCTAAAAACCGTTATTGGTTGTCGTGATGACATTATGGTTTACCTTATGCATGCTGGCTTAGAGCCGAAAATGGCCTTTACCATTATGGAACGGGTTCGTAAGGGGATGTGGTTGAAAATTTCTGAAGAAGAACGTAATTCTTATATCCAAGCCATGCGTAAAAATAATGTACCAGACTGGTATATTGAATCTTGTGGAAAAATCAAATACATGTTCCCGAAAGCTCACGCGGCAGCTTATGTTTTAATGGCCTTACGGGTAGCTTATTTCAAAGTTCATCACCCATTAATGTATTACTGTGCATACTTTTCCATTAGAGCCAAAGCTTTTGAATTGAAAACAATGAGTGGCGGTTTAAAAGCTGTTAAGGCGCGAATGGAAGATATTCAAATTAAACGCAAGAACAATGAAGTAACTAACGTTGAAAATGATCTTTTCACGACTCTTGAGATTGTCAATGAGATGCTTGAGCGTGGTTATAAATTCGGCAAACTCGATTTATACCGCAGTGAAGCTATAGAATTTCAAATTGATGGCGACACCTTGATTCCGCCTTTCGTTGCTATGGAAGGTTTGGGGGAAAATGTGGCCAAACAAATCGTTCGAGCACGCCAAGAAGGCGAATTCCTATCTAAAATGGAATTGCGTAAACGAGGCGGTGCTTCATCCACATTAGTTGAAAAAATGGATGATATGGGAATCCTTGGAAAT
Organism: Streptococcus parauberis NCFD 2020; assembly: GCF_000187935.1. Lineage (NCBI taxonomy): Bacteria > Bacillati > Bacillota > Bacilli > Lactobacillales > Streptococcaceae > Streptococcus > Streptococcus parauberis. The sequence continues at coordinate 1,669,286 of NZ_AEUT02000001.1, read as the reverse complement.
ATGCCAGAGGATAACCAGCTAAGTCTCTTCGAAGATTTCTTTTAAAATAAATAAAGTCAATTACTTAATCAAGTAATTGACTTTATTACTATCTAGTGGTAAAATGACAAAAATAGAAATGAAGAGAAAGGAGATACAATGAGTGAATTTAAAAATAATGCTGTAAAATCAATGGTTGTGATGCGTAAAGCTTTTCGAACAATTGATGCTAAAGTTTCAGAATCTTATAAAGAGTTTGATTTAACGCCAACTCAATTTGCTGTACTAGACTTGTTACATGCAAAAGGAACGATGAAAATTGGCGAACTAATCAACAGTATTTTGGCAACATCTGGAAACATGACAGTTGTTATTAAGAACATGGAGAAAAAAGGCTGGGTTGAACGCATTTCGTGTCCTAATGATAAGCGGTCATTCCTAGTTAGCTTAACTGAAGACGGGCAAGCAGTGATTGAAAAGGCTTTGCCAAGCCATATTGGCTATGTTGAAGAGGCATTTTCTGTCTTAACAGAAGATGAGCAAGGGCAGTTAATAGAGTTATTGAAAAAATTTAAAAACTTATAAGCATATTCCTTTACATTTACTCTGAAGATGATATAATCACTACATAGTATTAATTTATCACTATTTAGTAATAAACTAAGGAGGCAATAATGCTTTTTGTTGATACAATTAAAAACATATTCAAAGGAGAAAAAGAAATGTCATTTTTAGAAGAATTAAAAAACCGTCGCTCAATTTATGCTTTAGGTCGTAATACTGAAGTATCAGATGAAGAAATCGTTGAAGTTATCAAAGAAGCGGTTCGTCAATCCCCATCAGCTTTCAACAGCCAAACTACTCGCGTTCTTATCTTAATGAATGATGAAGCATCAGCATTTTGGAATGAATTAGTTGCTACTGATTTAGAAGCAACAATGAAAGAACAAGGTGCTCCTGAAGAAGCGATTGCTGGAACTAAAGAAAAACTTGCAAGCTTTGGAGCTTCAAAAGGAACTGCATTATTCTTTGAAGATCAAGATGTTGTAAAAGGTTTACAAGAACAATTTGCACTTTATGCTGATAATTTCCCAGTTTGGTCAGAACAAGCTTCAGGAATCACAAGTGTTAATGCTTGGACTGCACTTTCTTCAGAACTTGGCTTAGGCGCTAATTTACAACATTACAATCCTGTTATTGATGCATCAGTTATTGCTAAATACAACGTGCCAGCTAGCTGGAAACTTCGTGGACAATTAAACTTTGGCTCAATTGAAGCACCTGCTGGGGATAAAGAATTTATGAACGATGAAGATCGTTTCAAAGTAATTGGCTAATCCTAATTCCTAATAGAATGCTAGAAGCTCTCTCTGAATAATCCATAAAACACTCCTAAATTTAGGAGTGTTTTATTAATTTGAATAAACAATCATCAGCAAGCCAGCATCTTTGATGAAATAATTTATACAAAAATTTAAAAATATAATAAAGAGGAGCATATTTCTTTACATAATCTCTGAAGATGATATAATTACTACATAGTATAAATAATCACTATTTAGTGATAAAGTTAGGAGACAATAATGTCTATCATTGCTAAATTAAAAACCATCTTCAAAGGGGAAAAAGAAATGAAAAATATTTTATTTATCGACGGATCATTACGTAAAGGTTCATTCAACCACCAATTGGCAGAGACAGCTGAAACCGTATTAGCTGGTAAAGCTAATGTTTCTTTTCTTGACTGGGCTCAAGTACCTGTCTTTACTCAAGATTTAGAAGCAAATGCTCCAGAATCAGTAGTTAAAGTTCGTGAAGCTATTCAAGCTGCAGATGCTATTTGGATTTTCTCACCAGTTTATAACTTTTCTATTCCTGGTTCAGTAAAAAACCTACTTGACTGGGCTTCACGTGCTTTAGACCTCTCAGACCCAACAGGACCTTCAGCTATCGGCGGAAAAATTGTTACTGTTTCATCAGTAGCAAATGGGGGACATGATCAAATGTTCCAAATCTACAATGATTTGATGCCATTTATCCGTACATCAGTTGCCGGTGAATTCACTAAAGCCACAGTTAACCCAGAAGCTTGGGGGACTGGGGTTCTTGAAGTAACTGAAGATACTAAAGCTAGCTTGATAGCTCAAGCAGAAGCTCTATTAGCAGCAATGGAAGCGTAATTTCAAGTTAAAATTATATGGGATGCAATAAATAACCCTCTCCAAAAAGATGCTCCCACATTTAAAATTAATTGAAAGCAGTTGACACCTTAACCGAATCAACTTGCATAATGATAATAAAAAAGTTCTCAAGTTTGAAATTTGAGAACTTTTTGTCTAATTAACTTTGCAATTGTTATTCAATAATCAGCATGCCTTCTTTAATCGCAAAGGGTGTATCACTGTTAATACGGTCATAGAACATAATCCCATTAATATGGTCAATTTCATGTTGAACAACAATTGCATTGTAGCCTTTTAATTTAATTCTATGTTTTTCGCCTTCTTTGTCAAAGTATTCAACAGTCACACGAGCATGGCGAACAACGTAGCCCTCAATCAAACGGTCCACAGATAAGCAGCCTTCGCCATCAGCAAGTGCAGCATCTTGAACAGAATGAGAAACAATCTTAGGATTATACATAACTTCTTTAATACTGAATGCTTCTTTTGGAGGATTTCCTTCAGCATCTTCCATATTAGGAACGAGAACTGCGATGATACGTTTTGAAACATCTAATTGCGGTGCTGCTAAACCAACGCCACCACGTAGGCCAAGTTTTTCAGCCATTACTGGATCCTGTGAATTTTTCAGAAATTGCATCATTTTTTCTCCCAAGATAAGGTCTTGGTCTGAAAGAGGTAAGGAAACTTCCTCAGCATGTGCCCTTAAAGTAGGATTCCCTTCACGAATAATATCATCCATATCAATCAGATGACTGGCTTTAATAAGTTTATCTTGTGCAGACATTGTTACTCCTTTTAATCTTTTCAATGGCTCTACTATATCATATTTCAGGCTATTTTAAAAGTAGACAACTGGTAAGACTCTATGAAAAATGAGAAATAATAGAGCACAATCTGACTCAAAAAATAATTTTTCATAATGACTGTAAAAGTCTTGACAGAGGGATTTGGTGGGACTATAATGAAATCATTATTTCGAAATAATAAAAAATATATAGTAAACACATAGGAAGAAAGTGTGAGATTTATGAGTGATCAATTTGAACAAATTATTGCATTTGTTTTGATAGTTGGGATGTTTTACGGAATGTATTCAGGAGTTAAGGCAAAAATATGGGTGACTAAGAATTTAGGTTATGATTACTATATCCGTTTCAATTATCCAGGAAAGATAATTAACCTTCAAAAAGATAGTATATTACTAAAACAAATAAAGATTGTAGCTAATAGTAAAGACTTGTCTTCTTATTCAGTTCAATCTAAAATGAATGATAAAAACCTCAAAAATTATCTTATGAAACAATATCATTTAACTGACCAACAAGTCGTGGTTCAGACTGAACAGTTTTCAGGGCCTTTAGGAATGATTTAAGTGGTATATATGTCTTGTTTTTTACAGATAAATAAGATATGCTTAGGTAAGCTCCAAACAAGATTCTTAAAGAGAGAGAAGAATAAACTGGAAAACAATAAAAAAAGCCAATTCCTGGTGAGAGAGGAATTGGCTTTTTTGTCTATCAAGACTATTTAAAAAGTTTAAATAGTCTTGAAAGGAACCTTTCTTTTGAAGGACTTGGTTGGTTCTGAATAAGTTGGAGATTTTGTTGCTTATAGTAGTTTTCTTCTGCCATTTCGATAAATTTATCTTGAGCAGAATAGGCTTCTTGACCTTTGCTTAACTTGATATTTTGATAAGCACCATCAGTGGCAACCATCCGTCCTTTAATAGCATCAGAGAACTGCATATCTAAATACTTCATGATTTGATCTTTCAAAGATTCATCGAGGATGGGAGCAGCAATTTCCACCCGTTCTTCCATATTTCGAGTCATCAAGTCAGCTGAAGAAATATAAATAGCTCTGCTTTCATCTTTACCAAAAACATAAATTCGTGGATGCTCTAAGTAACGTCCCACAATACTGTGAATTTCGATTCGTTCAGTTAGTTCCTCAACACCAGGTAGTAGACATGTAATCCCTCTAATAATTAACTTAACAGTTACGCCAGCTTGAGAGGCTTGAACTAATTTGTCAATAAAATCTTTGTCAGTCAGAGAGTTAAATTTAAAGAAGAGATACCCAGCTTTACCTTTAAGAATTTCTTCATCAATCAATTCCAAAAAACGTTGTTTTAGACTTGAAGGTGCTTGCAGAAAATGTTTGTATTTACCATTGAGATTGCCCAGTGATAAATGATAGAAGAAGTCATTAGCATCCCAACCAAAATTTTTATTAGCTGTTAAGAGTGACAAGTCTGTATAAATCCGAGAAGTTTTCTCGTTGTAATTACCTGTTCCTATCTGCGTAATAAAGTTCAAAGTCTCATCGGGATTCTTAAAGATTGCAAGAAATACTTTTGAATGCGTTTTGTAATCCTCATAGCCATAGATAACATGACAACCCGCAGATTCAAGAATACTTGAATAGGAAATATTGCTTTCCTCATCAAATCGGGCTTTCAGTTCCATTAAGACAGTCACTTCAATGCCGTTTTCAGCTGCTTTAATCAATTGCTCCACTATTTGCGAATTGGAAGCTAGTCGGTAAATAGTTATCTTAATCGCCTGACAAGTTGGATCTTCGGCAATCTCTTTTAAAAGAGCAATGAAGGCATCAATGTCATCATAGGGGTAAGATAATAAATAATCTTTTTCTCTGACAGCGTTGATAATTGACGGAGTATATTTAAATGGATTATAAGCGTGAATTGGTGGGTAGAGCAAGTCATTTTTGATGGCCGTTGGTACATTATCAATCATTGGAAAAACAAACTGCATAGTCAAAGGTGTTTGGCTTACCATATAGTGATCTTGATCAAAGCCTAGTTTCTTAAAGAGGTATTCTTTTCCGAGTTCTGGTAAATTGCCTTGCGATTCTAACCGGACAGTACTCAAGCGTTTCCGTTTCTTGACAATAGATTTCATGAATTCAGCGTAGTTACTAAACATATCCTGATTTTCATAATCTGTACTCAAGTCAGTGTTCCTTGTCACACAAATGATGTTTTTATGTTTAACGGTATAACCAGCAAACAAATCATCGATATGACTCATAATGATTTCTTCAAGTAAGATAAAATCAACTTGGTGACCTGGCAAAGATACAATCGGAGAAAAGTCATCGCGGATTGGCAATAATCCAAAAGTAGGCACACCATCTTGTTCTAATTCGGTAAAAACGTAATTTCGATTATTTTCTAAAAAAGGAAGCGGATGACTTAAATCAATAATTTGTGGTGATAATAAATGATGAAGTCTCTTTTTGAAATAACGATCCGTATATTTCCTTTGTTCCTCATTTAATTCAGTATATTGTAATTGTCTAATATTATAGTTTTTTAAATCTTTCAAGATGGACTGATAAATACGATCCCGTTTTTGATATAAATCAGGCATCATTTTTAAAATCGCATCAATTTGTTGGGCTGGTGTCATGTCTGACTTGGTGTCAATTTTGTTTTTCTTCATTAACATCAAGTCATGAAGTGTACCTACACGAACCATAAAGAATTCATCTAAATTACTGGTAAAAATGGCGATGAATTTTAATTTTTCTAGTAAAGGTACTTCTTTAGCCTCAGCTTCCAATAAGACACGTTCATTAAAATGTAACCATGCAATTTCTCTGTTTTGCATGTATTTTAGTCCCATAACTTACTCCTTTGTTGAAAGTTGAAGATCTGATTTTTGCAGATAATCAACTAGGTAACCTTCTCTAAGGCCTTTATTTGAAATTAGAATTTTTTTAACTTTAAACCATTTGCAAACTTCTAAAAGGACAATGACCCCAGGGGTAATTGTATGAATCCGATCTGGGGAAACTTTAAAGATTGCAATCAGAGTGTTTTTGTCATGATTGAGCAATTTCTTACTAACACTCTTTAATTGGTCGACGGTAAACTCAGTAGCACTATCAGTGTTTTCAACTTTCTGAATAACTTTCCCAACTGCCCGGATACTACCACCTATACCAATCAAAGTATCGAGCTTATCAACCTTTTCATCTTCTTTTTTCTTTAACAGTTTTTTGACTTTTTCAGTTATCCGATTATACTCATCTAAAGTGGGTAAAATTTCATCAACATAACGTTTATATAAAGATAAACTACCTTCAGAAAAGTTGAAGTTAGCAATAACCTTTTCATCTTCAAAAATAGAGATTTCAGTTGACCCCCCACCGATGTCGATTGACAAACCATCAGTTTTACCGTATACTTCCTCAATCCCTATATGGCCAAGACGAGCCTCTTCTTCTTGGGGTAATAGGTTAATGGCAATGCCCATTTCCTTTTTCACTTGAGCAATAATCTCATCTTGATTGCTGATATTTCGTAATGAAGCTGTCGCAAAATAATGAATTGACTCTAAAGTTACAAAAGAAGTAGCGTTTTGAATTGATTTCAAAGTCTTTTTCAAGGTTTTGATCCCCTCTTCACTTAATTGCCCATCCTCAAAATAAGAGGCAAGACTAGCCGTATATTTTTTGGTAAACAGAATAGAATATTCGTTTTTTTCTACATGGTAAATATTAAGACGGATGGTGTTGGATCCGATATCGACAATTGCTATGTTCATAAGAGTCTCCTTTATATCTATTATAAATCAAACTAAAAGCGAATAAAACTCTTTGACAAAAATTTACAAAACTTTTACATTAGAGAAAGGGAAAATGGCAATTGTTTCAGAAAAACTTAACATTATTTTGAAAACAAAGGAAAAATTAAGAAAAATGTTAATTGATAAAAACAGAGAAGCATGATTATGACAAGTAAATTAAGAAATAATCTTGAATGCTATATTATTAACCAATAATCTATTATAATAATAGAGCACAGATAGAAGAAATGAGGATTTTAAATGAAACAATTGACAGAGAAAATCAGTTTGTTAGGTTTATCCCTAATGATGATCACGCCATTTTCTGTTTCCCCAGCAATCTCGATGATGTTGGATTACTACCAAGAACAAGGCTATGCCAGTAATGATGTCAATATCCTCTTTTCACTACCCTCTTTTGCAATTTTGGCAATCTTGTTAATCAATCCCTTTGTTAGCAAATTATTATCGGCAAAAAAAATAGTTATTTTAGCTCTCTTATTAATTGCATTTGGTGGAGCAACACCTGTCTTTACACAACTTTATAGACTGGTTTTTTTATCACGACTATTACTAGGGGCAGGAATTGGTTTGATTAATGCCAAGGCAATTAACATAATCAGTGAACGCTCCACTGGTAAAGAACGGATTCAAATGCTAGGACTCAGATCATCATCTGAAGTTGTCGGGGCAGCTGTCATGACTACCTTAGCGGGATTACTGATTAGCTTTGGCTGGCAATATGCTTTCTTGATTTACCTATTCGCCATCATTATCTTAGCCATGTACCTCTTATTTGTTCCAGAAATTAAGATTGAACAGGTTGAAGAAAATCAAGAAATTCCCTTAACATCAAAACAAATGTTTAGCCTGATCGCCATGGCCATTTATGCAGGATTTGTAATTTTAGTGAACACCTCAAATACACTACGTATTCCTCTTGCTATTGATCAACTCCATTTGGGAAGCCCAGCCCAAGCCAGCCTCATCCTAAGTTTAATGATGTTAATGGGCATCTTATCTGGGATCTGCTTTAGTAGTTTATTATCCTGGTTTCACTCCTATTTGATGGCAGTTGTAGCTACCTCACTAGGACTAGGCATGTTTGTTCTTTTCTATGCCGATAACCTCTTCATGATCGGACTTGGTGCCCTCCTAACAGGTTTTATTTATAGTGTTGGTGTCACAGTTATTTTCCATACAGTCTCAGAAATAATCCCTGCAAATCAACTGACAGCAGCAACCACCCTTGTCCTTCTTGGTTGTAACATAGGGGGTGGTGGTGCAGCTCTGGTTCTCCAGTGGTTAACTAGCCTTACCAATTCAGTCATAGCACCTTATTTTATTTATGCCGTTCTCAGTTTAATTTTAGGTCTTGGTTTATTGATAGCAGAGCTAATCAGAAGGAAAACTGTCAGAAACTAAGTTGCTTCCAATTGCTAAATAAGTTGACCTTGCTCAGCGATTCTGCTAAAATAGAATGGTCGTAAAGACACACCAACTTTTTCTTGGTTTTAGGAGTGCCAATCCTAAGACTCGGATTAAGCAATAAAAGGAGAAAATACTATGGCAATCTCAAAAGAGAAAAAAAATGAAATCATCGCTCAATATGCACGTCATGAAGGCGATACTGGATCAGTTGAAGTTCAAGTAGCAGTACTTACTTGGGAAATCAACCACTTGAATGGTCATATCAAAGAACATAAAAAAGACCACGCAACTTACCGTGGTTTGATGAAAAAAATTGGTCACCGTCGTAACCTATTAGCTTACCTACGTCGTACTGATGTACCTCGTTACCGTGAACTTATCCAATCTCTTGGATTACGTCGTTAATTTTTTTGATAAAACTTCTTCAGGCTTCGTTAGCTTGCTTCGGCTAACTCTAGTTATGCCTTCAGCGCGCTGCCTTGCCTGAGAAAAATTCTATCTAAAAAAATAAAAAAAGTCTCCAGAAATGGAGGCTTTTTTTATTGCTTTCAATAGATTTGAGTGTTATCGTTGCTCCTCTTCTTTGCTATCAAGAATTTTTACTTAGAAAAATAATATAATTCTTCTAAAAAGAAGAATTCAATATAATGACAAAATTATTTAACTTCATTTTTGATACTTTTCTTGGTGTCCGGCAACAAGCGACTTCCTCCGGAATTCCATTGTTAAAAAGACTGTTCATAATAAAATCATACCATGGTTCTAAATGTTTATTATCGAAATACATATTAATAAATTCGAACATCGCTATATTGAATATTTGAAATAAAAGAGATTAATAGATTGTTACATTTTTCAGACTTTGACTAAAAAATTAGGTATGGAATTTCTTGGGAAGTCGCTGCCGTCCCACACCAAAGTAAAAAGTTTCTAAATACTATTTTATTCCACAATTTTAATATAGGTCGTTCTGTCAAAAAATCTTATTCTAGTGGCGCCAAAGGCCATGAAATTTTTCACAAATTGTGGTAAAATGAACCAGATACGTCGTTTGATACAAAGAGGAGTAGATAAGCTATTATCTGTTGCTTTTTGTAGCAGAACAACGTAGACAAAAACAAGATATTTTTGAAAGGAATGGAACAGGATTATGTTGTCATAAATCTGTTTCAGGTAACGTATTTTATGTCAAAACAAACATTTACAACAACATTTGCTGGTAAACCACTTGTTGTTGAAGTTGGTCAAGTGGCAAAACAAGCTAATGGCGCAACTGTTGTCCGTTATGGTGAATCAACTGTTTTAACAGCTGCCGTTATGTCTAAGAAAATGGCGACAGGTGATTTCTTCCCACTCCAAGTCAATTATGAAGAAAAAATGTATGCGGCAGGAAAATTCCCAGGTGGATTTATGAAACGTGAAGGCCGTCCTTCAACGGATGCTACCTTAACGGCTCGCCTCATTGACCGCCCGATCCGTCCAATGTTTGCGGATGGCTTCAGAAATGAAATCCAAGTTATTAACACTGTCCTTTCTTTTGATGAAAATGCTAGCGCCCCTATGGCAGCTATGTTTGGTTCGTCATTAGCTCTTTCAATTTCAGATATCCCATTCAATGGCCCAATTGCTGGAGTACAAGTTGGTTACATCGATGGAGAGTATATCATCAACCCAAATAAAGCACAGCTTGAAGCTTCGCTATTAGAATTAACGGTTGCTGGTAGTAAAGAAGCCATCAACATGGTTGAGTCTGGTGCTAAAGAATTATCAGAAGATATCATGCTTGAAGCCTTACTTCGTGGTCACAAAGCAATTCAAGAATTGATTGCCTTCCAAGAAGAAATTGTAGCAGCTGTTGGTAAAGAAAAAGCAAAAGTTGAATTATTACAAGTCAATGCTGATTTACAAGCTGAAATTGTTGAAAAATACAATGCAGATCTTCAAAAAGCTGTTCAAGTTGAAGAGAAAAAAGCCCGTGAAGCAGCAACTGAAGCTGTTAAAGAAACAGTGAAAGCAGATTATGAAGCTAAATTTGCTGAAGACGAATCTCTTTCAACAATCATGCGTGACGTGGCTGAAATCCTTGAACAAATGGAACATGCTGAAGTTCGTCGTTTAATCACTGAAGATAAAGTTCGTCCTGATGGTCGTAAGATTGACGAAATCCGTCCTTTAGACGCCCAAATTGACTTCTTACCAAAAGTACATGGTTCAGGTTTATTTACGCGAGGACAAACTCAAGCATTGTCAGTTTTGACTCTTGCTCCAATGGGTGAAACTCAAATAATCGATGGTTTAGATGATGAATACAAAAAACGTTTCTTACACCATTATAATTTCCCACAATACTCAGTTGGTGAAACAGGGCGTTATGGAGCAGCTGGACGTCGTGAAATTGGTCATGGTGCTTTAGGTGAACGTGCCCTTGAACAAGTTCTTCCAAGTTTAGAAGACTTCCCATATGCTATCCGTTTGGTTGCTGAAGTATTAGAATCAAATGGTTCATCTTCACAAGCATCAATCTGTGCTGGAACACTTGCCCTGATGGCTGGTGGTGTGCCAATTAAAGCACCGGTTGCTGGTATTGCCATGGGTCTAATCTCTGATGGTACAAACTATACTGTCTTAACAGACATCCAAGGTTTAGAAGATCACTTTGGCGATATGGACTTTAAGGTTGCTGGTACACGTGAAGGGATTACTGCTTTACAAATGGATATCAAGATTGAAGGTATTACACCACAAATTCTTGAAGAAGCATTAGCTCAAGCTAAAAAAGCACGTTTTGAAATCTTAGACTTGATCCAAGCAACAATTGCTGAACCACGTCCAGAATTAGCACCAACAGCACCAAAAATTGACACTATTAAAATTGATGTTGATAAAATCAAGATTGTCATTGGTAAAGGTGGTGAAACAATTGATAAGATTATTGCTGAAACAGGCGTTAAGATTGATATTGATGATGAAGGTACAGTTCAAATTTTCTCAAGTGACCAAGTAGCCATTAACCGTACTAAAGAAATTATTGCTGGTTTAGTCCGCGAAGCTAAAGTTGGTGAAGTCTACCATGCTAAAGTAGTCCGTATTGAAAAATTTGGTGCCTTTGTTAACTTATTTGATAAAACAGATGCACTTGTTCATATTTCAGAAATTGCATGGACACGTACAGCTAATGTTTCAGATGTTTTAGAGTTAGGCGAAGAAGTTGACGTTAAAGTTATTAAAGTTGATGAAAAAGGCCGTGTAGATGCTTCAATGAAAGCATTATTACCAAGACCTCCAAAACCTGAAATATCTGAAAATGCTCAAGAAGGTTCAGCAGATATACCTAAAGAAAGACACCACGGTTTTAAACAACATGGTAGTAAACCACACCATGTTGATAAAGCTGAAAATGTCGAAACAAATAAAGAAGAAAAACATGACTAATAATACAAGTAATGAATTAGATAATCGTCTAAGAGCTTTTATCAATGCACCAGACAATTTTTTAGATGGTGTTGGACTGGTCAATGCTTTGCACCATTTCCCAGTTTGGGCAACAAAAGAACCTTATGCTATTGAAGTAGATGACCAGATTGTAACGCCAGTCTTTACAGATGAAGAAGATATGGTACTCTTTAAAGCAGATCAAGAAAGTGCTCAAAGTCATTATTGGCTTGAACGCTCTGCTATTGCTGTTCTTGAGGAGGTGATTAAATCAGGCGTTTCTGGTTTAGTCTTCAACCTTAAGAAAAATGGTGATTCTGGCAATTCAACTATTTTTAAAAGTAGTGATTTAATCCGTTTTATGAATGATTACACTGCTATCTTAAACGCTATTATGGGGGACCAAAATCAAGCAGCTGATACAATGGATAAATTCTATTTAGTCCCAGCTTTTGTCTTACCACGTGAAGATAATCATTATGATCGTCTATTCCCAACAATGGCTACTCCTGACGGGAAATCATATATTCCAGCTTTTTCAAATTTAGAGAGTTTTGCTAAATGGTATAATCACGAAAAATTTGGCGGAGCCTTTCGTGAGAGTCATGGTGTTATATTAACTTGGAAAATTGAGGATATCTATCAACCGCGTAATGGGGAAAATGAAATTGACCAAACTGTAGGTGTCGCTATCAATCCATTTGATGACCAACAGATTTTGCTCAATTGGACAGATATTGAAAAGTAAGAAGGAGTTTGCATGGGTTGGTGGAAAAAAAGTATTGATATTATTAAAGAAAAAGACCCTGCAGCACGTAGTTCACTTGAAATTATATTAACCTATCCTGGGCTCAAAGCATTGGCAGCCCACCAATTATCACATTGGATGTGGCAGAAAAATTTAAAACTATTGGCAAGAATGCACAGTCAAAGCTGGCGTTTTTGGACTGGAATTGAAATCCATCCAGGTGCTTGCATTGCGCCCGGTGTCTTTATTGACCATGGGGCAGGTTTAGTAATTGGAGAGACAGCTATTGTAGAAGAAGGCGTTATGCTCTACCATGGGGTTACCCTTGGCGGAACTGGTAAGGATAAAGGTAAACGCCATCCAACTATCCGTCGTGGCGCCCTTATTTCTGCACATTCCCAAGTTATTGGCCCAATTGAGGTCGGTGAGAATGCTAAGGTTGGAGCTGCAGCTGTTGTCTTATCAGATGTACCGGGTGATGTGACCGTTGTAGGAGTACCTGCTAAAGTGGTCCGTGTACACGGGGAAAAAGACGAAATAAAAATAAAAACAATAGAACACAAACGTGAAGAATCTTATTATTCTTCTAAACTATAAGTGAGACAAAGGAAAAAAGCGATGATAAAAATATATGATAGTATGACACGCAGTTTACGTGACTTTTACCCTATAAAAGAAAATCAGGTAAATATGTATGTCTGTGGACCAACCGTCTACAATTATATTCATATTGGTAATGCACGGTCGGCTGTAGCATTTGATACCATTCGTCGCTATTTTGAGTACAGGGGCTATCAAGTTAACTATATCTCCAATTTTACGGATGTTGATGATAAAATCATTAATGCCGCAGCGCAAGCTAAGATGACACCAAAAGAACTGGCAGATAAGTTCATTGCAGCTTTTATGGAAGATACTGCACAGCTTGGTATTAAACCAGCAAGCCAAAACCCACGGGTAATGGACTACATGGATCAAATTATTGATTTTGTAGCTGCCTTAATTGAAAAAGGCTTTGCTTATCAATCAGAAGGAGATGTCTACTTCCGTGTTGACAAGTCTAGTAATTATGGCAAATTAGCTAATAAAACACTTGAAGATTTAGAAATTGGGGCTTCTGGTCGAACGGATACAGAAACTGATTTGAAGGAAAATCCGTTGGACTTTGCCCTTTGGAAGTCAGCTAAAGTTGGTGAAATTTCATGGGAAAGCCCTTGGGGAGCCGGTCGCCCAGGTTGGCACATTGAATGTTCTGTCATGGCGACGGAAATTCTCGGTGATACCATTGATATTCATGGTGGCGGTGCGGACCTTGAGTTCCCTCACCATACTAATGAAATTGCCCAGTCGGAAGCTAAAACGGGTCAAACCTTTGCCAATTACTGGATGCACAATGGTTTTGTTAATGTCGACAATGAAAAGATGTCTAAATCATTGGGCAACTTTGTGACAGTTCACGACATGCTTCAGACTGTTGATGGCCAAGTCTTGCGTTTCTTCCTAGCGACGCAACAGTACCGTAAGCCGATTAATTTCACAGAAAAGGCCATTCATGATGCCGAAGTTAACCTCAAGTATTTAAAAAACACCCAAAGTCAACCATTGACAGGGGATGCTTCTGCAGAAGAATTGCAAAGCTACGTCACAGCCTTTACAGATGCCATGGATGATGACTTCAATGCAGCCAATGGGATTACTGTAGTCTTCGACTTTGCCAAATGGATAAACTCAGGTCACTACACAGAAGCTGTTAAGGCAGCCTTTGAAAGTATGTTAGATGTCTTTGGAATTATTTTCCAAGAGGACGTGCTGAATGCTGATATTGAAGCTTTGATTGCCGATAGACAAGCTGCGCGTGCTAGCCGTGATTTTGCTAAAGCCGATGCCATTCGTGACCAATTAGCGGCTCAGGGTATTAAATTGCTGGATACAAAAGATGGTGTGAGGTGGACACGTGACTAAAGTCGATGTCAACTTGATCAACGGGATTGCACTGGCCTTTGAAGGGGATGCTGTATATTCTTATTATATCCGTCGTCACTTGATTTTTTCAGGTCAAACTAAACCTAGTCAGTTGCACCACAAATCAACTCGCTATGTCTCTGCTAATGCTCAAGCTATGCTGATTACAGCTCTCTTAGAGGCGCAGCTATTGACCGAAAAAGAAGAAGATATTTTTAGACGGGGTCGCAATACTAATAGTCATACCAAGGCTAAAAATGCCGACATCATCACCTATCGGATGTCGACCGGCTTTGAGGCTTTGATGGGCTACTTGGATATGACTGAGCAAAAGGAACGCCTTGAGGAGTTGATTGCTTGGTGTATCAATTATGTTGAAAATCACTAACAAGAGTAAGGAAACTTTCTCTTGTTTTTTTGTTATCTATAGGGAAGACAGTAAAATATTGAATAATTAAAAATAACCTTTATAATAAAAGATAATCATTAAGAAAATGGAGGATTTCCTATGATCAAAATGAGAAAATTACTAATTTCTGGAGCAGCATTAACAACTAGTCTTGGTTTGATGCTAATTTCCGACACACAAACGGTTGTCGCGGAAGGGCAAACGCCAGCTGTCGTTGCACCTGGACCAGTCACAGGGCGCCAAGTTATTGTGACTAGCAACTACAGAAAAGATACAACGATTATGGATATTGGTATACAGCTTGGGGCTGACTTACAAGGTGGTAGTCAAGCTAAAATCAATTTGCTAGATGCTAACAAACAGGTGATTAACACCATTGATTATACCCTTGCCTCTGGCCAGGGGAAAATGACTGCTTGGTTTGATATGAAAGGTTATCCAGCCGGTCAATATAGTATACAGGTCACGATTTCCGACAGGAAAGGGAATGAAACAGTCGAAGCAGATCCCTTCACATACCCACTCAACTAATAAAGCCTTAAGTAATCAAGACTAGTCAAATGACTGGTCTTTTTATTGCAGAAAACGAGAAGTCTAGAAGCCAAGTGACAGCTTTCATGCTATAATAAGAATTATGAAAGATAACCAATTAATAGAAGAAAACAATGACATGGTCTATGGCGTCCATGCCGTAGTTGAAAGTTTAACAGCTAACACAGGGAACAAACTCTACATCCAAGATGATTTGCGCGGCAAAAATGTTGATAAGATTAAGGCCTTAGCAACTGAGAAAAAAGTGTCAATCTCTTGGACACCAAAGAAAAGCTTGTCTGAAATGACCGACGGCGCTGTTCATCAGGGCTTTGTTTTGCGTGTTGCGGAATATGCTTACGCAGAATTAGACGAAATTATCAGCAAAGCTGACGCAGAGGATAATCCACTGATTCTGATTTTGGATGGGATTACAGACCCTCACAATTTTGGTTCGATTTTGCGGACTGCTGATGCTACAAAAGTTGCTGGTGTAATCATTCCTAAGCATCGTGCTGTTGGTGTAACACCAGTTGTTGCCAAGACTTCAACAGGTGCTATTCAGCACATGCCAATTGCTCGAGTAACCAATTTGAGCCAAACCTTGGATAAGCTGAAAGAAAAAGGCTATTGGATTTTTGGAACAGACATGGACGGCACACCATCACCTAAATGGAATACTTCAGGCAAATTAGCCTTGATTATTGGTAGTGAAGGTAAAGGCGTTTCGCACAACATCAAGAAACAAGTCGATGAAATGATTACTATCCCAATGGATGGTCATGTTCAGAGTCTGAACGCTGGTGTCGCTGCTGCCGTCCTCATGTATGAAGTCTACAGAAATAAGTTGTAGGATTTGCCTATGAAACGGAAAATCATGTTGGTCGACGGCTATAATATGATTGCTTTTTGGCAGGAGACAAAACAACTCTTCAAAACCAATCAGTTGGACCAAGCACGGACTATTTTTTTAAATAAATTGAACAACTATGCCCATTTTGAGAAAATTGAGATTGTCTGTGTTTTTGATGCCCAATTTGTGCCGGGTGTGCGACAACGTTATGACCAATACATGATTTCTGTTGTTTTCACTGAGGAAGATGAGACAGCTGATAGCTATATTGAACGGACAGCAGCTGAACTGAACACGGTTAGAAACTTAGTTGAAGTGGCCACCAGTGACCTCAATGAACAATGGACCATCTTTTCCCAAGGTGCCCTCAGAGTACCTGCCAGAGAACTAGAACGCCGTGTCAACACCGTTAAATCCGATTTAGACCAGATGTCCAAATCCATTGAAATGAAAAAACCAAAACTCCGCCCCTTTGAGGAAGGTAATATGCAAAAACTCAAAGACTTTATGGATGATTTGGGTAAGTGAGTTAAAAGAAAGTGTATTAGTATGTTTGGAATAATTGCTTCAATCGTTTTTTTAATAGTTCTTATCTTTGGCATTTTTAAAATTGTTAGTAGTATTAGAGATGTGAGCAGACCAGAAAATGCCACTTTTGCCAGAGGTAACTACCATATTCAATTAAAGAATTTAGAAGAGCCTATTAATCTTTTTGATAATGAGAAACTGACTCAACATATCAAAGAAATTCTTCCTTCAGATGATCCCAATTTTTACACAGTAGAAGCAGACTTGAACGAGTCTGCCTTGAAAGAATTGATCATGACTGAATTTGGATTAAGTAAAGAACAAGTCGTGGTAAGCCGCGGTTAAAAGAAGAAGCACTGAGGTGCTTTTTTTCTTTGCTTAAAAAAGCTTAATAATGGAAGAAAATCTCATGAAGACCGTCATTTTTGTAGGATTAATAAGTCATACTATGCCACTTGAGACATGAGTTTTTCCAACAATTTATACTTTTTATTTGCTAAAAATGAACACCCTTACTTAGCTTCAAAGCTTGCACCACTAAAAACTTTCTGCTAAAATAGGGCAATAATAATTTGATTGTCAAATAAATTATTTTTCAAAGGAGTTTACATGTCGTTTTACATACTTACGGATTCAACAGCGGACTTAGACCCGCACTGGGCAGCAGAACACGAGGTGGATGTCTTAGGTCTAACCATTTCTTGTGATGGCAAAACCTACCAAACTGTAGGCTCAGATGCCCTAAGCAGTTCTGAACTCTTAGCCATGATGAAGGCTGGCAGTAAACCCCAAACTAGCCAGGTCAATATCGGTGAGTTCGAAGCTTACTTCCGCAAACAGGCACAAGAAGGGCACCCAGTCCTCTACATCGCCTTTTCGTCGGTTCTGTCTGGAACTTACCAGAGTGCGGTCATGGCGCGTGAAATGGTTCTTGAGGATTATCCTGATGCGGTCATCGAGATTGTGGACACTCTAGCAGCCGCGGGCGGCGAAGGCTACCTGTCGATTCTGGCAGCGCAAGCTCGGGACCTAGGCCAGTCTATTCAGGCCGCCAAAGCTTTGGTTGAGGATTTCCACCCTCGTCTTCGAACATACTTCTTGGTTGACGATCTTTACCATCTGATGCGTGGCGGTCGTTTGTCAAAAAGCTCAGCCATTATCGGAAGCCTAGCCAGCATCAAGCCAATTCTCTGGATTGATCAAGCCGGAAAGTTGGTGCCCATCGCTAAAGTCCGTGGTCGCAAAAAAGCCATCAAGGAAATCGTGAATCAACTGACTGCTGATATCGGTCATTCAACAATGATTGTTGGTTATTCAGAAGATTTAGCAGGCGCTAAAGAACTACAGGAAACCCTTTTGGAGAATCCGCAAGTCACAGACGTGCTGATCATGCCGCTAGGTCCAGTTATTGCTGCTCACGTTGGGCCAAATACCTTGGCAGCCTTTGTTTTTGGTCAGGAAAAACGCTAATCAGAATAAGTTTTTGGTCAGGAAAAAAAGAAAAATAAAAGAGAAAAAGTACTTGCTAGTGGCAAGTATTTTTGATATTATAGTAGGCGGTATTGTTTACCCCATTTGAGAGGCCCCGGAACCTTCCAAATACCTTCGATGGGACGGAACACCCATCACCCCTGTAAACAAATATTACGAATTCGTATAGGAGAAATCATGAACAAAACAACTTTTATGGCTAAAACTGGCCAAGTTGAACGCAAATGGTACGTTGTTGACGCAACTGATGTGCCACTTGGACGTCTTTCTGCAGTAGTTGCTAGCGTACTTCGCGGAAAAAACAAACCAACTTTCACACCTCACACTGATACAGGTGATTTTGTAATTGTTATCAATGCTGAAAAAATCAAATTAACTGGTAAAAAAGCAACTGATAAAATCTACTACACTCACTCAATGTACCCAGGTGGTTTGAAACAAATCTCAGCAGGTGAACTACGTTCTAAAAATGCTGTACGTTTGATTGAAAAATCTGTTAAAGGCATGCTTCCACATAACACTCTTGGACGCGCGCAAGGCATGAAATTGAAAGTATTCGTTGGAGCTGAGCATACACATGCTGCACAACAACCAGAAGTACTTGACATTTCAGGACTTATCTAAGAGGAAAGGAGCATTAAATAATGGCACAAGCACAATATTTAGGTACTGGCCGTCGTAAAAACGCTGTTGCACGCGTACGTTTGGTTCCAGGTACTGGTAAAATCACTGTTAACAAAAAAGATGTTGAAGAATACATCCCACACGCAGACTTACGTCTTGTTATCAACCAACCTTTCGCAGTAACTTCTACAGAAGGTTCATACGACGTTATGGTTAACGTTGTAGGTGGTGGATACGGTGGACAATCAGGAGCTATCCGTCATGGTATCGCTCGCGCATTGCTACAAGTAGACCCAGACTTCCGCGATTCATTGAAACGCGCTGGACTTCTTACACGTGACGCACGTATGGTTGAACGTAAAAAACCAGGTCTTAAAAAAGCCCGTAAAGCATCACAATTCTCAAAACGTTAATTATCAGCGATATATCAACGTTTCAAGACATTCAAGATTTTTATCTTGGGTGTCTTTTTTTACTCGAAAATCAAAAGTTTCCACCAAAATTTCCACCATATTCCCACCATTACTTTTTGAGGTACCTATATGCAGTCTCTCCAGCTGTCTGGGAAACGGTACTCGTGATATTGATATAAGTTTTTGTAATTGACTGGTCGCTATGAGTCAATGCCTCCGAAATCTCTTCTAGTGAGCGACCTGCTTTTTTGGCTAGTGTGGCTCCAGTATGCCTAAGTTTATGTGGCGTTGCAGGAGCTAATTCAGGATGTCGTCTTTTAATAGAGTTCATGCGATAATTGAGGTAATCAATATGCAAGACAACGTTTATATTGTTTTGTCTATCATTGTAGGTAAATACAAACTGTTTCTTTGTTTGCTTGATGCCAAATTGTTTTAGTTCTTCCCGTTGCAAATCTTTCCATTTTTGCAATAATTCCATCAGTTCAGTAGGAGCATTGAATAATGTGCGCTTGCCTCCCTTTGTTGCTTTCACATTTCCAAAGCGGTCTAAGGCATTTTCGATTAGGATTTCTTTGTTTTTGAAGTTTATATGCTTCCATTGAAGAGCATAAGATTCAGACTTTCTATCGGACAGAAAAAAAGTAGTATAGAATAGGACATAATCCTTGAATTCTAAAAGACCTTTTTCTAAATCATCGTCAAAGGCCTGCAACCAAAAGCGCAATTCATCTTCATCTAACGCTAAGTCTTCTTCACGTTTACTCTCTTTTAGTATTTGTTTTTTAGTTGCCTTAATGCGACTAATCGTTTTGTGTAGTCGGTTGACTGGGATGTATTCCAGCTCTTCCGCCCAGTCAAAAACAGAGTTAATGTATCCACGGAGAGCCTTGAAATTTGCATAGCTATTTGCTTTCGGTGTCAGTAATGACAGAACCAGTTGTTTGTTTTCGTTGAGATGACTCAAAGAGTATTTACCTAGAATAGGTAAGATATGTAGTCTAAAGAGATTTTCGGTTTGAAAGATTGTTGCTGCTGTAGGAGGCTTATTCGTATTAGTTGTTTGCCCGGCTTTATAGGGCTCAAGCCAGACCTCCTCATAGAAATGAGAAAAGAGAATATCTTCTTTTTTGAGAGGTTGTTGAAAGTGTTTATTGTGTCTAGCTTTCTCAATATCTACAGATAGCTTTAATTCAGCTTCTTTAGCCTCACGTCTTGTCTTAAATCGTTTCTCATATAACTTACCTAGTCCAAGTTTTGCTTGGGTGTCTTCTGGAATATAAACCCTAAGCTGATAGGTACCATTTTTAGTTTTCTTTATCGACATCGCTATTCCTTTCTAGGCAGAGATTTCAAGTCTTGCCATCCAATGATTAACGCTTTCCTTATTGAATCGTATGGATTTACCAATTTTGATATATGGTAAGCCCATAGAAATCCATAGGTCAAGAGTGTTATTAGAAATCCCTAAATAATCACAGGCTTGTCGTTTATTTAAAAAAGGAGAGTCAGCACCAACTGATTCTCTTGCATTTTTAACTTCGGATTTGATTAACTCTCCAATCATGTGTTGGATTTCAAGAGTTTGTTCTTCTGCTAAAATAACTTGCATGGTCATTTCCTCCGATATGTAGTATTTAATAAAAACGAAAACAAGCCCATTTATGAGCTTGCTTCCAAGGAGATTATGAAAAAGAAAAGTTATTTAGGATGGATACAGTATAGCTGAGTCACCCTAAACAAATCTTAAATCATAATCGCAAAAACTATAAAGAATCGTAAAAATTCGTAAAAGCTATTGTGCAACCGCAAAGCTGTAATAGCTTTGATTGGTGAGCACAGCATAGTGTGGTTTGTTTTGAACACCACCGACATTACATTCGGAGATGAGGAAGGTTCCGTCTTGGTTGACGGCTTCGACAAATGCCACGTGACCGTATTCTGCATAGGTGCCTCCATATCCACCTTGAACGGACATGACAGCGCCAACTTGTGGTTCTGATACTTGTTTCCAGCCACGAGAGACAAGGCTATCCACCCAATCTTGCCCGTTACCATTGTAGTTATAAATGGCCGAGTTGGTACAGATGCCTGTCTCAATCAGTCTATTACAAACATACCAGGTACATTGTCCAGCAGGATAGGTATTGTTTCCTTGAGTCGTGACAGTGTTCTCACTAGGAACCCCGTATTTGAGTTTTCCAAGGTATTCTGGTGGCAAGTCAAAGGTAGAAGTCAGTGTGCCAGAAACAAGCCCTGTATCGTCTGAGAAAGCGACAGAAGAGTCTGAGGTGATTGTTCCATCGAAAACCTTAAACCACTTGTCGGCGTCCGTTTGGAGCTTTTCTGCCTTGGTCTGACCGTCTGACAGCGCCACACCTTCATAATGTTCTGACCAATACAAAGCAGCATCTCCAGGGTCAGTTGCTTTCTGCATCTCTGTTTTGACTTTTTTGTAGGCACCGTTTAACTCGGTTGACATGAGTTGAAGCTCAACATCCGCATCAAGTGTTCGGCTTGAAGCTTGTGCCCAGCGGTCTCCGTTTACGGTATTAGACCAACCTGACCATTGGAAGTAACCAGCTACCCCACCGCCAGTATTTCTAGCTTTAGGGTCAAAGCCTGACTCACGTTCCGCAACAGCTAAACTACCAGTAGAACCTGCCAGTGTAAAGCCTTCTTGGGAGAGTTGGTAATTGAGGATTTTGATGACATCCTCTGCCCGTTCTTCTGTGATTGACGCTTTCTGAGCTACCTCTTTAGCTGTTAGTGTCGTTCGCTTCCCAGTTGAACTTCCATTATTTGATGAGTTAGTCGAGTCACCAGCAATCGCAGCTGCACAAATGATGACAAGTAATAGGGGCAACAGAAGCGAAGAGAGCAGACAAAGTTTGAATATTTTTTTCATGTGTCCCTATCACCTCCTTTAGTGCTTGAGATAGACTTTGAAGATAACTGTCCCAAAGAGCCATTTTGCATCTAGGACAGCAGGTATATCACGGCAGAGTTCGATAATCCGTTTTGC
The DNA here is from genome assembly GCF_000187935.1 of Streptococcus parauberis NCFD 2020. Taxonomy (NCBI): domain Bacteria; kingdom Bacillati; phylum Bacillota; class Bacilli; order Lactobacillales; family Streptococcaceae; genus Streptococcus; species Streptococcus parauberis. The sequence goes on along the minus strand of NZ_AEUT02000001.1, from coordinate 1,647,079 downwards.
CTCTTGGTCATCGACAGGATAGAACACGGTTACCTTGATAGCTTTGAGGTCATTTTCGTAGGCTTGATAGATATACTTTTCAAGGACAGGTTGAACCTGACTTCGGGCATATATCCTAATAGCGTCCATTTTGCTCACCTCGCAATCTATTGAGTTCTTGAGTGAGACGATTTTTCCGCTCAATATTGGCTTTGATTTTGTCGTCTCTAGTCATAGTTTGACGGAAGCTTCGGGTAAAGGCATTCGAGCCTTGCGCCTGATACATAGCACCAGCATCATCATAGGCGCTAAGTTCTCTTTCCATGCGTTCCATCTTCCGTTGTTTACGTGGAGATACCCATTGTTCATTAAGTTCCTGGAATTCCATTTCTGGTGATGGAGGAGTTGTTGGCTGACTAGGGATAGATTCAGGAGTTGGTGCTTTCTCCTGGCTAGGATTATCTGTCGTAATATCCTGTTTTGGAAGATTTGGTTCAGAGGATGTTGGTGGCAGTTGGTCAGGTATTGGAGCAGGTTGTTCAGTCGGCTGTTCTGTTGGAACGTTTGGTTCCTCAGCTGGCTCAGGACTTGGTTTTGACTGTCTAAAGAAGTTGCCAACTTCCTTGATGTGAGAAGAAGCGTTCATAGCACTTCCAGCCACAAAACCAGTACCAGCCATGGCAAAGTTACCGAGATGTTGTGCTGTTTCAAAGCTACGTGATGGCATCTGTTGGATAAGGTCTTTACCTTGGCTAACTCTGCTTTCTACTTGGTTTCCAATATCTTCCATCTTGATGCGTGCCCGTGAGCCCATGATAAATTCAATGAGTTCGCCTTTATAAATCCAAAGGAAATAATAGACAGCAGCTTTAGCAACTACTGATAGAATGAGCTTGAAGAGGAGGGCGAATGTTCCCAAAGATGGGAAGCTTTCGATAACCCCATCAAAACCAGAAGTAATCAGCGTTTCGATGACTTTTTCGATGTAGAAAATAATGAGTGTGATGAGTGTCGTAATCGTCGGGAAAACGAGACCACCAAACATGACCTTGAAAATCCCAAAGATGATGTCTTGCATGGCAGGGACAAATGAAATGAGAAGAGCGATAGGGAACAAGAGAATCATGACCAGGACTAAGAGTTGAGCAATGAGATTCAGGAGTTGCACCAGGATAATTGGAACCGCAATAACGATAGCTTCAACAATCTTGAAGATGATGTAGAAGGTCTTGATGAAAAGGTAATCCCAAACGGCTGATACCCAGCGGTTCTTTTCTTTCCCGTCATCAGCCTTGTCGCCGAGTTTATCCAGATAATCTTTTCTATCTTTGTTTTTGACCGCTACAAATTTCCCTGAGTCATCCACGCTTCCCAAGACTTTAGAATCCTCGAAAGCTTCTTCTTCACCTGTTTGGCTATTGACGTATTTACCGTTTTCTTGACCTGTGTTGACAAAGACGTAGGCAGTGTAAGAGGTCTGTGCGATATAGCTATCAGCCATAGACTTTCCTACCTTGATTGACTTATCCTCGCCGTAAGAGACGGAGATATTGGAAATCTTTGAGGTGACAGTGTCTGCTAGATTATTAACCGTATCAAGGATGTAGAGCCCTCCAGAGGTAGAAGCGACTGTTCCAAAGTAACCAAATCCAAGTAGGACAACGAGAAGCACATGAAGGACTTTTCGCATGAAGTTTCCACGAGAAAAGAAATACTGGTAGAAGAGGTAAAAGGCTCCGATGGTCAGAAGCATGGAAACTAAGGAACCACTTGATAAACCGCCAGAAGTTGAACCTGTTAGTCCCTGCCATATGGATTTAGCAGCGTTATAGACATAGGTTTTGTAAGAGTCGTAGAGGTCAATGTTCTCCATGATACGAATCATGAGGGAGAAGAAACCGACCACTAGATTGAGCAGAAAGAAAAAGAGATTGACGAAAATCTCATTCATTGCCACGATAATGGAGGTCTCAATTTTTGACGTCTTTTCCAGATACGATTTTAAGGCGAAGATGTCCACGCCTTTTAGTTTCTCAAAGGCTTCTTGCATGTGAGCCCTCCTTTCTAACTAGCATATTTATTTTCAAGGCTAGATGATACCGTTGCTTTCATTGGTTTTAGAAGCATGTCGATGTCTTCAAAGATGTTGTGAATGGAAATCATGTTCAGATTGCCATAGACGTCATAGTAGAGGCATTGACCTGAAATCATATTGTCAATCCATTCCAGGTTGCTTTCTGTTGGTTCCAGATTGACGTGCTTGAGAATATCTTCTCGTTCTGATTTTTCGTAGAAAGCAAAGATGGTTCCAAAGCCAGTTGTGTCATCATCGTTTTCAGCATCGTGGACAGATTGCGTGATGAGTGCCAGGGTGTTATTTTTAGAGCGACCGATACGGCGCATGTTCTTGATAACAGCTTGACCTTCGGCAGACTTCATAAGAATCCAGGCTTCGTCAAAGAACTCAATAGTATCTTCACTTTCGTCACGTTCACCAAAGTGGGTACAGAAAGCACCAAGGGCAAACATGAGAGCAATAGAGTTTCGTTCGTGGTCAGAAATCTTCGTGGCATCTGTCTTAGGTAATTTCAGGTTAGCAACTTCAAGAATGGTGACTTGTGACTCATAGTTGAGCCCTTGAGTTGTTCCGTCAGAGAAGGCGAGTTCCAAGATGGAGTTGGTTACAATAGAAGTGAGGTAGCGACCGACTGAGGCGATTTGGTCGTTATCACTGTCTTTAAGTGCTTCCAGAACGTGCTTAAAGCCAACCGTTTGACCTGCTTGTCTTTTATCGACAATATCGTTGATGGTTTCGGTAATAGCTGTCTTCTGATCCATGGTGACGTTGTCAACCGCTTGGAGCAAGAATTCCAGCATATTCTTAGCGACTTCAACGGCTTGTTCTTTATCCAGTACGACAATAGGGTCAAGCACTCCGTGGTTGGAGGTGAGCGAGCTATCGAGAGTGACAAAGTTGAAGGCTTCAATTTGTTTTTTGCGTTCAGGATAGAGATGGGCAAACTTAGGATTATTGATGATTTCTTGGTAGTGATGGCGGAGTTCCCGTTTAGGGTCAATGTAGAGTGTCTTCACATTTTGAAGGGCGACAGATAAGAAGATAATCTGTGCTAGGAAGGATTTCCCTTGACCTGTGGCACCTGTAATGATGATGTGTGGGTTCTTGGTAATCTTACCTGCAATGTCTTCTTTATTACCGACAGTCGCATTAAAGAGGACAATGTTTTTAGAGGCGATGATGGCTTTTTCGATATTGTCCCAGCGACCCGTCCAGTTATCGACTCGTCCGATATACCAGCCAATACGGTTACCAGCCGATGTGTTGGTAAAGGGCATGAGCTCCGCAAAGCCACGGCTGGTGACCATGTGTGTCCAGGTTCGAGTTTTCTTCTGCAAGTCTTGACCGTAGAGCAGAGCTTGGAAGAGGTAAGGTGTGTCATGGCTAGCCTCACTGATTTCAACTCTCATGTCATCAAAGTAGTTAAGGACGACCTGACGACGACTTCTCAGCTGACTAAGTGACGAACCAGAGACAATGAGATAGGTACCGTATTCAATGATTTCTTCTTTATTCCCTACTTTCTTCATTAGGTCTTTCAGCGAGAATGAGCCCATGATAATCTCGTCTTGTTGGACGGTATCGGTATTCTCAGCTTCTTCCATGATGTTCTTATAGCGAGTGTTGGAACGACCCATTTTTCCTTTGATTTTATTGCGGTCAATGAACTCAGCCTTGAAGCGTAGTTCCACGGGGAAGTTGAGACGTTGGACAAATTCGCCTAGATGGAAACCGTTGAAGATTGTGTTGAATCTCCCAACAGGAAGAATGGACACAAAGGAACTGCCATAGGGACTTTCGAGTTTGAGAAAACCACCGTTCATGCTTTTAATCAAGGTGTCTGTGACATTGAAAAGGGAGCGGTTAGCAATGACTTCTTTCTTAAGGTGGGGAATGTAGCGGAGGTATTGCATCCGCTGGTAATAGAAGAGCTCGTCATCTGTCAGGCGGCGACAGCGAAGGGTTGAAAGTATTTGGTAGATGACTTGTTCATCAGCGAGGTAGTCTTCAAACCAGGGCTTTTCTTCCTCCAGTTCAAAGCCAAGGCCGTTAGCCAGGGTCTCTGAAATCTCAGAGAGTCGTTCATAGGCGAGGTCAGCAAGACTAGCTCCCTTGTCATGTTTTCTCAAACGGACACCGACTAGCCAGTCAAACTGATAAGGGATTTCCATTTCATCCGTCAGCTTATCAACCGTGTAGAGTAGTAGGTCTTGACCAAGTGCTTGATTGTTTGGAGAGAGAGCATCCATAAAGTCACGCATCTTTTCTTCCAGTAGGTAATCCTTTGGAATGAGGGAAATGTCAAAGTGCTGGTTTTTAGCCAGTTTTTTGAGCATCTGACTGACCGTGATTTTGTGCTTTCCTTTTTTCTCGTCATCAGTGATGGTGATGGGCGTATTAGGAATACGGTAGTAAGCCATGACTTGCTTGTCTTTGCGAAAAACTAAGTTTTCATGAGTAGCTTTGATGGGGTATTGTAGTTTTAGTGCCATAGCGCCTCCTTTCTAAAGGTGTGTTTGTTCAAAGACAATGTCTTCATCGTCATAAGGTTCCACTCTCTCATCATGGTAGATGGCTTTCTTGTTCCAGCGAAATTCATAGAGGTAACGGAAGTAGTCAGCCAGAAAGTTGTGCATTTTCTTTCCGTGTGGTTCATACTCTGTGTAGAATTTGGCGAGCTTGTAGGGAACGTAAGCGTAGAGCAACATGGAGATTGAGTGAGTGATTTTAGCTAGTGGGACAAGGATGAAAGAAAGTCCCAGGAGCATGACGACAAAGACGAGAATAAAGACAACAAAAAAGGACAGCTGCATCGGTGTTGCGAAGTACCAGATACGTGCCCCTTTCTGTGTCTTGATTTCCTGTATCCAGTAAGGAGCATTTAGCCCCCTAGCGTAGTCATAGAGTGGTTCTTTCTCGTTGTTCATATCAGAGCCCCGTTTCAATACCAATGAGGCGTAGGAACCAACCAATGACAGAAAGAATCTGTTGTCCTTTGGTCATGGACACGATGATTCCCCAAAATCCAATGACGGAAAAGAGCTGGAGCCAGGAGCTGTTTTTCCAAGCCTTGATGGCTAATAGGATTGCCACAGCAGTGATAATCCAAGCACCATCACCTTGGAGAAATTGTTGTAGTGAGCTTGTGTTCATAGATATTATTCTCCTTCATGTTTTGCATAATTTTTTGGAATAGTGTGAGCGACTTTAGTCACATAGTAGGAATTTCCTTTAGGTGTGAGGGTCAGGGTGAAATTCTCTGAGCGAGTGTTGCCAGCGACTTCAAAGGTGGCTTGAACGTAGGCGGTAATGGTATCACCATCTTCTGTCAGATAGACATAGTCCAGTGATTTGAAAGTTGTGTTTTCGAGGACGGCTAAATCCTTACCAACCAAGTCCAGATTGTCCTGGTCAGTGGTGTAGTTGGTAAAGAAGACGTTGAGGAACTTTTTGACTTTCTTGTGTGTCTTTTCAGGGAGATTGTCAGAAGCGGTCAGACTGAGCACTGATTCTTTGCCAAAGCCTTTGGCTTGGTTATTGCTTAGGCTGGAATACCAGGGAAGTCCTGAGACGTAGTGGGAGCCATTTTTAGAAGCGTAGGGGATATTAAACCCTGTGATGATTTCTTCTTCCTTATCACTGACTTTCTGCTTGTAGGTCACTTGATAAGTCGCCGTGTTCTCCGTCAGCAATAACAACCTAGCTGAGACCAGAGACATAGGTGTTCGTTTCTGACCTTGTGACTTAATCTCAGGTTCAACATCATAAAAGCTATTGAGCTTTTCAATTTGGGCTTCTTGTTCTTCGGCTTTATCAGAGAAAGAGAAGTAGGCTGCGACAAAGTCGTTGAGGTAATAGGTTAAACGGTAGTCGGTGTCAGTTGCCCTAGTCACCACTTGAGAGGATTGAGCCTTTTTGACCTCCTTTTCAAGAAAAGTGACCTTGCTTGATAGCGTGATAGCACGCAAGGAACCAGTGGCTCCGATGAAAACTAAAAATCCTAATCCAGTAAGGACTAGGATATTCACGTTTTTCCGTGTTGTTTTGATGAGCTTTGGTGAGCCACGCTTCTTATCTTGTTTCTTGAAACGAGACAAGTAATGATTGATTTGTTGGATGAGTGTTTTCAGTTTATTCATAATCCCTCCTTATCAGGCGCTAGCCAGTTCAATCAATTTATTGCCTTTGGCATAGAGCTGCTTGTGGAGTTTATTGATTTCTCCATTGACGTAGTAGTAGCCACGAAGTTCCAGGCGGATTTTTTCGAGAAGGTCAGCAGGGAGTTTTTCAGCTTCCTCATTTTTAAGCAGGTGATTGAGCTCACCAGCTTTTGTCCAGGCTTCTTTATCTTTGTGTGCCTTGAGGAGTTCGCCCAGTTCTAGGGAAGCAGCTTTGATTTTCTTTTCAATGAGTGATTGTTCTGCCATGATAATTTCCTCCATGAATTGTTCTTGTTGGTCTAAGATGACTTGTCGAAAAAGAGTGACCAGTTTGGTATCCATGTTTCGGTTAAAGTCTAGGACTTGACCATCAGTCGTAAAGTAGGCGTGTTGGTATTTAGCGGGAGAGTCGAGGTCAACGGTTTCGCGAGCAAAGGCATCAAAGAAAAAGTCCTTTTCCTTCATGAGTACGATATAGAGATTCCAGAACTCATTAGTATCAGGAAAGCAGGTGATGCCTTCGTAGATTTTTTTGACAAGCATGGGTCATAGGTGCCTCCTTATCATTCTTCGATTAGGTCATGATAGCCAAGTGCTTGATAAATATAGTCATCATCAAACCAGAGCCAATCATTGATTTGTCCCTCTGTTGGTGTGCTACTTGAGAAAACATCTTCACAGAGGCTAGTGAGTTGGTCAATTCCGCCACGTTCACGGACAGTGTCTAGGGTTTCTCTGCCACCAGACCAAGCCTTGAAATTGTCGATGCTAGAGAGTTCAACTTTGTATTCCATGATTTTCCTCCTTTTTCTTTAGGTTATAGGATGCTTGCAAGTCTTGCAGGATACTTTCTGCTCTATCAGTGATTTCACCATTTTCCTGAATCGTCTTGATAAAGTCAGTCTCCATAATTTTGTCAGCCTCCTCTACTAGTTTGAGCGAGTTGGCGACTTGGTACATGAGCCATTTTATCGTCCTATCGATGGAATAGGGTTCGGGTTTCATCCTGAGTTTCAAGGGCTCTGTGCCACCAAACATGCGTTGCCATTTTGGGTCAGGGACAAAGGCACCAAATTTATTGGTACCATCGTAAACCTGCATTTCATGATTGATAACGCCACGGGCAATTTCTGCCAGATCAACACCGCTGATGTATTCTTCAATAGCCAGCTGTGCTTTTTCTTGAGCGAAGCGCAACTCGTAACGGTTCCAGATACCAAAAATCTCCAGGGATTCTTCCACGGAGAATTGTTCACTTTTAGCGAGTTCGTAACGTTTTTCATAGAAGTTGAAGTAGAGGTTACTCTGGCGACTTCCAAAATAAAGGGAGATACCTTGGCTACCGTCCACCTCTTCCATGTTTCTGAGGTTACCACCGCCAATGTGATTCCAGGTTCTGATATTCTTAAAACTCACCTCGTCTTTATAGACCTTGGCAATCATATCAGAGAGAAGAAATTGTTCGTCCTCTCTGTCATGTCCTAGATAGCGTTCATCCATGGCAATATCTAGTCGTGTTACTCGGCTATCTGTGAGGTCAAAGAGCAGAGCTTGAAGAAATTCTTGCCAGATCATGTCGATACTGTCTAGGACAAGTTCCATTTCACGGCATCCTTGACCAGAGAGTTGTAGGGTCACTTGGTAATTTCCTGTTTCGATTTTGTCAAAAAAATCAAATAACCAAATGTTGCCTCGCTTCCAGAGCCTTGTGTAATTTAGGAGCCTGGTTTCGAACTCTTTGAACTCGGTAAAGGAGCAGTGAAGATAGGTCTGGCAGAAGTGAGATAGGTCACGGATAGACATGAAGGTCATGCGGAGGTAGTCGATATGAACATCAATCAGTTCTTCGGCATTCTCTTGATGATAGCCAAGCTCCGCTTTGAACTGACCGAACTTTTCTAGGCTCAAACCTCGTGAGCCATCTTCATAGCTGCGGTAGGTACGGGTAGAAATCCCAACGGACTCCGCAAATTGTTTTTGCGTCATCCCTGTTTGCTTTCGGAATTTCTTGAGATTGAGTGGGCTTAGTTTATCCATTCATAGGGTAGCCTCCTTTCTAGCGTGTGACACAGTTTTTTGGCAAAAGTGACACACTAAGTAAATCTTTGAAAACTTTGGTACTATTGGCGTGTTGGGGGGCGGATGTTGTCATTTTGACAAATGTTACCCCCCTATTAGAATTCGGGGGTTGAATCACAATCATGGGCGGTAGGAACTGCGAGCTACGGTCTGCGCCTGACGGTGTCAGGCTTGCCCTTACTCTTGTCCTAGCCCATGATTTGCGAGACAGCTTTCAACCGCCTTTGGATAAGACTTCCGTCCTTCCTCTTCAAACAGAGCCAAGGTTTCAAAAAGCAGCTGTTCTTGAAAAGGTGTCACCACAAGCGAGTTCTCCTCTTTGTCGAAAGGAACTCCTCGTTCATCCAGAAGGTAGATGATTTTGCGGAGTGTCTTGACCGTCAGGTCATTTTCTTTGGCAAAATCTGTCAGTAGACGTTTTTCTTCCAAGACTTCCAAGACGTCCTCCTCCATTGGTTCATAAAACTCTTCGATGAGTTCCGTGTCCTTCGTTAAGCTTTCATAACTGATAAGTTGCTCATCTTCTAGGACAGGTAATTTCATAAATTCTTCCTCAAAAGAAAAGCCTTTGTTAAAGGGAACGTAAGGGGAGAAGAACTCACCAGCCAGCTCACCGTTATTGGAAATATAGCCACGTCCGTGAACTTTTTTACCATTGATTTTATCTAGCTTTTTGAACTCTTTATTGCGGTTAGCATCGCCAAACATCATGTTATAACCAGTATCTTCCAAATGTCCGACAGAGAGCCGTTTCATGAAGTTGTCCCGAAGGGCAGTCTTGATATACTCGCCGTCAGGACGTTGCATGGCTTGAATGACGAAAAGTCCAGCTTGGCGTCCTTCTAGGACTATCTGGGTCAGATATTCCGTAGCTTCTGATTGCAGGCGGTAGTCGTTTTCAATTTTCGCGATGAAAGCTGCCCACTCGTCAATAACGATGAATTTGGGCTTTAGTCCGTACTGGGCAAAGTTTTTTCCTATCTTGTAGTCAGGGTGATTTTGCATGGTCTCGTAGCGATTATCCATTTCGGTGACATTGTCTTTGAGGCAAGTGATGATATCTTCTTTGGAAATGAAGACACGCCCTTTGAAGACGGGAATATTTTTAAGACCTGATAAATCAGCGTTCTTCGGATCGCACAGGTCTATAAAACCAATCTTTGCCAGAGCTAAGACAATGGTCATGAGGATAACCGTTTTACCGCCACCAGTTCCCCCACCAATCAGCAAGTGAGGCTCAGCGATATAATCCCAAAAGACATCTTTCATGAGGCGTATGCCCTGGTCAGTCATAGCAACTTCTGAAACATCAATACGGGATGCAATACGATTGATGGCAATATCATACTGAACAAAGCGCTCATCAAAGGTCTTGTTTCTAAAGTCGCCATTATACATGACTTCAAGCGTAGCCCCAAGATTGATAAATCGGTCTTGGAACTTATTTCCTTCTAGGACAAAGGAAGCAAACAACTGATACCGTCCACGCTTGACATAGACTCTAGGAAGAGAAATTTTCTCAAAAGTTTTGCCATCACGTCTAACCGTTTTTGAAAGATAGTACCGATTTTCCATAAGAAAGTTCGTCATAATCCTCAGCGAGTTAAGGCGCTGGAAGAAGCGGACTTTCTGGTAGAGAATGATATTGACAATCGGAATTATCACGTTAGGTGGCAGAGTGGTGAGTAGGATTTTTGGCAAGTAAAATAAAGGGTCAGCAATAATCAGGTCGTAGATGGGATAGTAGTAAAAGACATTACCAATCAAAAAAGGTGATAACATGAGAAGTCTTGTTATCATCCTGATATGACGGTAGAATTTATGGACACGGAGTCCCCGATAGGTAAAGAGGTGCATGATTACCTCCTAGCATCATTTTTTTTCTGCAGCATTAGGTTCAGATTTGGGAGTAGCCTGAGTACCTTTTTTCTTGATGGCAGAAGCATAGAGACGGTAGTTGTCGCTTCGACCGATAGCGGAGTAAGTCACAGCAATATCAGTCAGTTCTACTTCCTCGCGATAGTTGAGCCTAAGGTCATTGAGCTGTTGTTCAGACATATCCACGATAGTGAAAAAGAGTGTTTCGTGTTGGTTAGCCGAGTGAATCCCCACGGTAATCCCACGGACTTCACCTGTTGGGACTTGGACATAGGAGCCATCGTCATTGCGTTGACTGCGGTCATCTTCATAGATGAGTTCAGTGCCTTCAATGGAGCGGAAGGTCAGTTTCCCGAAGACCTCATCGAGCTTAAGGGCATCCGTGATAACACGGTAGCTTTTATCAACGATCTGGAGTTTTTCTCCGAAGTTCAATCCTGTTTTAGCCATAGTATTCTAATTCCTTTCTTATTTAACGATTTCGAGTTTTTCCGCAAAGACATTAAGGGCAGGGGCTACGTTTGAGCCATTGACTGCACGGTCTGGGAAGAAGATAGGGTTGACGAGTTTGACGAGAGTGTCTTCATCAAAGACAGTATTGGTTGCAGAAGTGATGACATGGAAGGAACCATGTTCTTGACTGTTCAGGACATGACGTTGGTATTTGCCTTCTTTGCCAAAGACAGTACGTGGGGCATGACCAAGTTTTTCGTAATAAGCAGTTCCAATAAATTCTGGTTTCATAGCAAGTGTTTCAGGAATCATAAGTGTTCTCCATTTCTAGTTTGTGGTAATAAAAAAGTCAGCACATCACAGAGCTGACTTGAGCAAAGTAAAATCGATTGATTTTGTTTTTGTAGATTTGACTATAATAGGTCAATTCAGCAAGTGGATAGCCAGTTGCCTTGAATTTCTTGACGAGTGTGTCAATTTCTTCTTTGGCAGCGCTAAAGAGACTGGCCTGCAGGTTTAAGCTGTGAGCGTACATCTTATGAGTGAAAAGATAATTCTGGAAGTGACGCTCCAAGTATTGTTCAAAATATGAGGTCATAAATGCCTCCTTTCTTTGTTGTAAAAACAAAAGCTACCAGAAAAATCTAGTAGCTTGAGCATAGACTACTCCTATGAAATGATGAGAAGTAGTCAGTTTGAAAAAGAATTATTTGGTTGAAAGACCTATCTAGGAATTAGACAAACCTTTTACGGTGGCAACGTTTAGCAAGGTGCTTTGCGTCAATTACCATCGCTTTCCCGGCCAATCATCCAGGTAGTCGTTATCATGCCTGTCACGATTCTCTTACGCCCTTTGGCGAAGCCAGTTCACTTTACTATTCGGAAAAGTGCGAAAGTCCGAAATGCGTGTGAGCCCACAATTCCTTAGAGTTGTTTTACTATCTCAACTTCAACCACAAACGGACTTGACTTTCTTTTTCAAACAAGATACAATAAAGGTACGAAGTTTAGTGTAGTTTGATGGTCAGTCCTCTGGTTGTCAGACGCACTTTTTATTTAATTTGCAATGAACATTAGTGATTCCAAAAGAAAAACTAAATTTTTTTGGAATCAAATACATCAACCTTGATGTACATATATTTTACATCATGTGTGATGTAATGTCAAGGTTTTTTTGTAAAAAACTTAAATATTTTTGAGGAACAGAAAATGACATTACCATATCGCTTAAAAGAATTACGACAACAGAAGAATTTAACTCAAGCTAAAGTAGCAGATTCCCTAGAAATTACTCAACAAAGTTATGCTCGCTGGGAAAATGGAAAAGTTACTCCTACACCAGAAAAATTATCAAAAATTGCTAAATTTTACGGAGTAACTACGGATTATCTATTAGAGGGACAAAAAGATGACATAGATTTATCGAATGTCGAAGTATTATTTCGTATGACTTCCGATGGATTAACAGAGGAAGAGAAGGCAATCTTTCGTGATGAACTGATTGAATTCATGAAAGAAAGGAAAAAATTGTTTGATGACACCAAGCGATAAAATTTTAAGGAAGTAGTATGGGCAATAAATCAAATATTTTGGGAGAGAATCTCAAAAAGTTGAGGAAACTTTTTGGGCATACACAAGATGAACTTGCTGAAATATTACATTTTAGCAAGGGGAATGTCATATCTTACTATGAAAAAGGAGAACGGTATCCAGACCAGGAAACTTTAGAAAAAATTTCAGACTATTTCCATATTTCGTTAGATGACTTGCTGAATCAGGAACTTTCAGAGCCAGGGAGATTATCCAATTATTTTGAAAAAATGAAAAATGATATTGTTGGGAGTACTGATGATTTTTTTGCATTATTTCCGAAGGTAAATTTTTCATCGGGTGGATTCCCTGCTGGTTATCAAGAGGTTTATAGCATTCACGAATCAATATCCGCTGACGTATATATGAATCCAACGGAAAAAATAAATATATGCTTAGACAAATATCAGATGCTATACGAACAGTATAATGATTCTATGCTATTGGTCAATGTGCTTAATATATATTTTTATGTTGGAATCTCAAACTATGCTGAACCTATTTCTGGACAAGTAGAACTGTTACTTAAAGATAAACTAAATTCAAAAGATTTTACCAAAAAAACAGCAGCTGACTTATTAAAAAAGCAGGGGAATAATGAAGAACTAAATGAGTCTATCTTTGAATTATTAGTTCATTTAAGAGGAGAAAATAGTACAAGAGATTATTTTGAATACTATTATGCGTTGACATATATTTTCAATTTAACAAATCATGGAGAAGATAGTATTCAAAATGACCAGTTTGGCCTTCAGTTGATGATGGATTTTGCTTTATTTGGTAATGTTTATTCATATCAATATTTGAAATACATTCAAAAATACAATATATAGATTTCTTCACAAATTGTGGAGGATTTTTTTATTCTCGTTTTTTATAATAAACCTATAAAAGAACTGAGGTGAAAAACATGGAATTTAATACTTATATTGAATACTTACTAAACAATAATGACATCATCTACATTGATACATCGTCAGTCATGTTTACAAAGGAATTCCGAGGATTTATTGAATACAATTATGATAAATTTATCAATATGAATAAACGGATAACTATTACCAGAGAAGTGTGTTTAGAAATCGTAAAGCACTATATGTCGACGATTGAAGAAAAACATGACAAAGCGAAAATGGTATTATCAATTCTGAAACAATTTCAGGAAATATTTATTATTGAAGGAGATACCTTTAATAATGAGGAAATACAGAGAGCTTTTGCAGACTCAGAATTATTAGCTAGAATTACAAAAACTAAACCTCAATATAGACAGTTACTGATAACTAATGATAAAGCTTTGAGTGTGGATGCTGATAGTTTAAATGACTTGAATTCGTGTAAGGGGAAGAAAATAATGGTGTGTTATATTGATAAAAATGGCAACCTAAACAGAGGAAGGACTGTAAATAAACAAGAGGATAAGGCAGAGCTAAATTCCGTAAGTTCTAATGAGAGAGAGGTAACTCAATTTGAAGAAGATAAAGTTTCTCAAACCCAATTTGCTTTTTCAAAGGCTTTAAGAATTTTTCTTTGTGGAGCAGGGGTGTTTTCGTTGGGCATTATTACTGGTAAATATGTAAAGTGAGGAAAAAAATGGAAAAAATTATTGATATGGTTAAAACATCACGAGGCTACTTGTTAATTTTAATGTCAGGAGGAATAGTTTGGTACGCTATCTATAGAGGTGGGAAATATGAAATTAGATACAAAGAGATAGGTTTTCAAGCAGATATTCCAACAAATAGGTAATTATAGCTTAGTAAACCAGAAAAAAAGAGCCCAGAGAAATTTTCTGAGCTTTTTTCTATTATTCTTCCGTCACGTTAAACTTTTTGAGTTCTTTTTGGTAAACCTCACTACCTTTTTGAAATATTGGCGCTCTGAGCCTGTGATATTTGAAGTGATAACATCGTCTTTGTATTCATATTCGATAGTTGGATTGACAAAACCTGGAATTTCAAAGGTTTGTGTATCAGTATCAATGGTCATACTACTGGTCGAACCTTCAGCATCGACAGTTCCTTTGTCACCCATAATAGTGATAACCAGGTCAATTCCGTAATCTCCAATTTCATAGTATTCCCCATCCATGTTAGGTTTACTTGAACAAGCAACCAAGACGATAGCAGTAAACGCTAGTGCAATAAAGCTGAGTAATTTTTCATAAGTGTTTCCTCCTAGATGAAATTTATTTTACAGGAATCGTGTTACAAACGGGTTAATGATAGGGTTTCGATTTAGTTACGAGAAATATTTGTTAGTTAGTAAACTAATTTCCAGTGGACAATCGTCCAGTTTTTTTATATAATTATAGTCAACTAAATAGTTGACTGATAAATTTGTGAGGAGGTGTACTGTGAGAGATGTTTATACAAGAGTAACCCAAATTGCAAGAGAGCAACTATATCAATTTATGAAAGATAATCAAGTTTCACCTTTGAATTATCATTTTCATTATTATTTTGATGACTGTATTCAAAAATTCAATATCGAAGTGATGAAACACCATTTTACCAATCGAAAGATTGAAGGACTGACTATGATTGATGAAGACGGCATTTCAATTTCCTATGAAAGTCAGAACCCTCCAGTGAAACAGAACTTCACTAAGTGCCATGAACTAGGTCACTATATCTTGGGACATTCAGGTAAGCAGTTTACACAATTAAGTAGTAAAAAAGATACAGTGAAAGAAAGCGAAGCCAATCTTTTCTCTGCTTATATTCTCATGCCTGATATAGTCTTACTGTCAAAAATTTATTATCGCTTGGATAGTTTTAAGCAGGTCATGACAGAGCTATCCGTATCAGCGGACGCCTTGAAATTTCGATTACAAGATTTATTCCGCTATCGTTTGAAACGAAACAATCAAGAGATTAGCTCAGCTATTTATCAATATCAATCGGGTCAAAGCAAGCCTGTCCTCAGTCTTTTTGAGGAAGTCCATACTGAGATTGAAGACGAGTACCGAGCAGTTGAAGAGGATGTTCTTGCTAAAGTTCTAAATCACCTGAGAGAGTGTAATTTTGTGGCAAGTACACAGTTTCCTGAGTTGCTAGAAAATAGCTTTCGCAAGGAGTTGGAACAAGAAGACGATATTGATACTTGGTTAGAGTATGACTTTGGGCAGTCAGTAGGCTATGCCTGGCATACAGATAAGTTGACCGCAAAACAAGCAAAATTACGAGCCAAAACAATACTCCTATTAGAAAAGAGGTAGTTATGTATCAACCTGATAAATTAAAGCAAAAGCGAGAAGAACTAGGCTTTGAGCAACAAGAACTGGCTGAACGCATCGGAGTTTCAAAGCAGGCTTACTTCAAGTGGGAAAAGGGCTTGTCAAAACCGACTAAAGTTAATATTGCAAAGTTGGAGAAAGCCCTAAATGTTACAGAAGGATATCTGAGTGAGGATGAAATCTCATCCCTCTATAAGCAACTGACTGAGCCAAACCAAGAGAAAGCTATTACCTATGTTCGTGACATGGTGTTTTCACAGAAAGTTATCAGCATTGCTGAGAATCGTTCAGAGTATCATGTTTACGAGAAACTTTCTGCTGGTATCGGTGCATCTGTTTACGGAGACCTGGACTATGACGTGGTTTATTACAATGAAGAATTGCCACATGATTTTGCTTCTTGGGTTGACGGAGATTCGATGGAACCCACCTATCAAAACGGAGAAGTGGCTCTTATCAGAGAGACTGGTTTCGATTATGACGGGGCGGTTTATGCTGTCGTCTGGGATTCGCAGATCTACATTAAGAAAGTCTACCGTGAAAAAGAAGGGCTCCGTTTGGTGTCAATCAATAAGGATTACCCAGATAAGTTTGTGCCATTTGATGAGAATCCACGAGTAGTCGGAAAAATTGTTGGTCACTTCATGCCATTGGAGGATTAGCTATGGGTTATTTTGATTATTCACGAGAACCTAAAAGCGATATTGCTTTTATTGATATGAAGTCCTTCTATGCAAGCGTAGAATGTGTCGAGAGAGGGCTTCATCCTTTAAAAACTTCTTTGTGTGTGATGAGTAGAGCAGATAATTCAAACGGATTGATTTTAGCCTCATCACCAATGTTCAAAAAAGTATTTGGCAACCAAAATGTAGGTAGAATGTATGATTTGCCCTTTGATATTCATACGCGTAAATTCTCATATTATAATGCTAAGCGACAGGGACTTGAGATAACACCTGAATACGTTAGATTTATCGAAGAGTGGGCGAAAGTCACTTTCATTGTTCCCCCACGGATGAATCTCTACATTGAGAAAAATATAGAGATACAGCGTATTCTACAGAACTATGGTGGTCCAGAGGATATTCTCCCTTATTCGATTGATGAGGGTTTTATCGACCTGACAGGATCATTGAACTATTTCGTGCCAAATAAGGTTATGTCGAGAAAAGAAATGCTCGATGTTGTTTCTAGCAAGATTCAACATGACATTCTCCGAAAAACAGGTGTATATTCCACTGTAGGTATGTCAAATAGTAATCCATTGTTAGCTAAGCTAGCTCTTGATAATGAAGCTAAGAAAACAAAGACTATGCGTGCTAATTGGTCTTATGAAGATGTTGAGACTAAAGTTTGGGATATTCCAGAGATGACAGATTTTTGGGGAATTGGTCATCGAATGAAGAAGCAACTCAATTCCTTAGGAATAATGTCAATCAAAGAACTTGCTAATAGCAATCCTGATGTTTTGAAAGCACATTTGGGAGTTAATGGTGTTGATTTGTTTTTTCACGCTAATGGCATTGATGAGAGTAATGTTCACAAACCTTATAAACCCAAGTCAAATGGGATAGGAAATTCCCAAGTTTTGCCAAGAGATTATGTCAAACAAAGAGAGATTGAGTTAGTTCTTGGAGAGATGGCAGAGCAGGTAGCTATTCGACTTAGAAAAGCTGGTAAGAAGACGACTTGTGTTTCTATAGGCATAGGCTATTCAAGGATCGAGAATAAGAAAAGTATTCATGCACAGATGAAAGTTGAGCCAACGAATCAGACGAATACATTAAAAAATCATGTTTTGGCACTGTTTCATAAAAAATATAGCTCAGGTTCCGTTAGAAATATTAGTGTTTACTATTCTCAGTTAGTAGATGAATCTTTTGGACTTATATCATTATTTGATGATGTTGAACAAATTGAAAAAGAAGAAAGGCTCCAATCAACCATTGATACAATACGACAACAATTTGGTTTTACTTCAGTGTTGAAGGCAAATGCTTTGATGGACGGATCACGAGTGATTGCAAGAAGCAAATTAGTTGGTGGACATTCCGCGGGTGGGTTGGAAGGACTAAGATAATGGTAGATAGAAGTTATTTACCCTTTCAATCAGCAAGGGTTCATCAAGACCGTGGAATGATGAAATGGTTAGGATTTTTCTTGTCAGAGCACACTACATCCTTGGGTGAGGAGAAAAACAAAATTGAGTTTTCAGAAGTACTTAGTTTACCTGACAAGCTCACACTTATCTCACAACTCTATGTTGGTCAATTTAAAGGGCAATTCACGGTAAGAGAAGACAAACAAAAAGCCACCTATCAGGGACAGGTGACAGAATTATCTAAAAACGAAATTGTAGTAAAATCAGATGAACAATTTCATTTGATAAAAGTTAATGATATATTAGTTATCCAATTAGTCGAGGGAGAAGTAATAGATGAATAGGAAAGAGATTTATAAAGATAAGCTACAGATAGATTATTTTTCAGAGAGCTATATTAAGTTTGAAGAAGATTTTTACCGGCATTCGGCAGACGGAACACCCCTAACATTTATCATTGATGATATTCTATTGTCCATGGCATTATCTCATAAAAATTATTTCAAGCTTAACAAGGAAAAATCAAGTGATGGACGAGACCATTATTTTCATTTCCGAGTATCTCTGGAAAACGACAATAAAAATGTCAGGACTTTTCGATATGTAGGGAATGATATAAATAAAAAGTAGATTGAAAAAAATAGTATTTATTATCAATCCTATTTTTTCAAACTCTTCTTAAAGCAGTTGGAGCATTTGATGAATTAAGTTGAAAGAAGAATTCTATACGCTTTGATGAGAGCTAATATGGTAAATAAATGGATTGAGGTGGTTAAGGAATATTATTTAAAACACAAAATTATATTTTTCCTAATGAATCTGAATTATGGAGTGAATAAAACGAATATTTTCATGTGGAAAGATAAGTAACTAAATAATGTGAGTTAAATGGGGAAAATGTCTAACTAGACCTAAATTATCAAAGAATATACTTTGTCAAGGATGTATATGTTAGAAATTCCAAGGTATAAGAAATAGAGGGAGGGAAAATTGGGAAAAATTGAAGATATTATTACATCAATTAAATCGTCTCAAAAAACAAATAATTATTTTGCAAGCTTCACAAGCTCTTTAGTTCTTATTGATATTTGTTCAGCTTTAGAATATAAGAATATTAATAAACAATCTAATGAACGTTACAAATTATGGATAGAAAATTTTTTATTGAATGGGACTTTTTTTTCAGCAGATGAATATTTAGACGCCTCTAATATTTGGCATCTAAGATGTGCTCTACTTCATGAAGGTTCAGCAAATCCTAACACACAAAAAAGTTACTCCAAATGGGCGAACAAGAAGGTTGATGATATAGTTCCAGTCTCTGATCTTGGAAGTCCTAAAAAAATTTTTTCTGCTAAGTATGATGGTGAGACTATTCTTTTCTTTGATATAAATTATTTTGTTGATGGAATCATCAAGGCCGTTGAAAATTGGAAGGAAAGTAGTCCAAAATATAATCAAGAGTCGGAAAAAAAGATTTTTTCAATAGCCCATTCTTTTTGTAAGGATGATGGAAAGATGAGAATAATGAGAAAACAATAATTTTAACGTGTTAAACTCAAAACAAATAAAATTTTATAAAAATAGAATTTTTAGGTTTCACATAAGTTAAGTCATTTTTTTAGTTACCCAAATTGTCAAATTAAGTTAGACAGTTTATCTTACTCAGAAAAACTTGATATGGTGTTTGATAGTTTAGTGATTTTCTAGGTATTCTATTCCTTTTATCAGCTATAGCTGATAAGTCGTTTTGAGAGAGATTACTAAACTCCATTTGCTTTGGAAGTCCACACCTTCTTAAAAGACCGTTAGACTGTTCACTCAGACCACGTTGACCTGGGCAACCTGGATCCGCAAAGAAAATATCAATGTCGTGTTTATTAGAGAGAGACTGCCAGTTTGAGAATTCTTTACCACAATCAAAGGTAATAGACTTAAAAAGGTGTCTTGGTAATTGTGACATCCACCGACTGATTGAATACTCAATATCACTAGCTTTTCGTCCATTGGTCTGTAGCGTGATTATGGCTTTCGACTGCCTTTCAACTAATGTGATGACAGCACTCTTATGATTCTTACCTACAATCGTATCTCCTTCAAGATGCCCAAATTCTATGTCAAAGTTTGGATAGATATCAGATCGTTCGCGAATATCTCTACGAAAAGATTGCTTCCCGCGCATTTCCTTCTTGCCGTTTGGTTTTCGTTTACCTTTCCAAGGCAGGTCTTCCTTAGCAAAAATACCACGATCAGCCAAACGATAGAGTGTTCGCATAGAACAGGGAATAGTATCGGGATAAGTTCCTTTAATGACGTCAAGACTCCAATCACGGTCCAAATAGCTTTGAATAAATACTTTTACATCTTTCGTCAGCCATATTTTACGGCGACCACAGCGCTTTTTGTTCGCTTTGTAGTGCTCATAGTACTCATAGGCTGAATGTCCTGCTTTAAGATAGTGTATAACCTTATAAATCGTCTGTTTTGATCGCCCTAAAGACGCAACAATAGCACTAACTGTTGCTAGTAAGCCTCTATCATAACAAGTTCATTTGTGGTAAGATGAGTATAGGTCATTTATGTTAGTTCCTTTCAGACAAATGTGGTGTTTATCTGAGCCTAACATAGATGGCTTTTTTCTGTCTAGCTTAATTTTACAAATTAGGTTATTAAAAGATATTCCTCATATTAAAATTTAAACTAATAAAAACTTGAATTATAAGCATGAATTTCTTTAAAGAAGAGATAAAATTTTTCAGAAAAAAGTGTACAACTTTCGAATAAGGTTTTAATATTTGTAATTTTAATTGGAAACAAGGAATGGAAACGATATAATGTTAGTAGTAAAATAAGAGCTGGAGGTGTTGGCATGAAGTTAGATAGTCCAAATAGTATTTTTAATATGGGTGATACTTCTATTCGTGTAAAACAACTGGTAGAAGTAAACAAGTTAATTTTAAAGCATGTATTTGAATATATGAGTAGTGGTTTAATTTGGGAACGTAATACAATATTACAAGAGGAATTTTATAAATCATTCATTGATGAAATTGTTAGATTAGAGAAAGAAGAAGGAATTGAACTATTTAGCGATTTTAGACGAGCGAAGAATTATAAGGTAAATCCAACTAGATTAGGTTTAAGAGGAAGGACTTTGACGAATGCTCTAATGAAAACAGGGTTAATTTCATCAGATAGGAAAGTAAGTTCTGTAGGACAAGCCTATTTCAATGGTGACTTAAAGGAAGCTGATGCTATTGAGACTGTTTTAAACATGTCTAATGATAATTTGGTTTATTTTAGGCAATTTCTAAAACTTAGAATATATGCTTCTGATTCAGATGATTATTTCTATAATTTCCGGTTTGCTTTGCAATTTTTGTCTAAGTATGATGATGTACCTCAGCAAGACTTTTTAAAAATTATTGAGTCGATTAAGCCTGGACTGAGTGAAGAAGAGTTACAAAATATTATCCGTGATTATCAAGGTACATATAATAATCGTGAGATTTTTGACGATTATTATCAGCGACTTTTTGCACCAACTCTACGCTCACAAGTCGAGTTAGATTTAGTTAAAGAGATGTTTAGTAAAGATGATTTATCTGATGAAAACTTTATTAAGTACTTCAATAACAGGGATAACAACCAAACTTCTTTACTGTATAAGGAGTATGTCCTTTACCTTCTGGAGTTTTCAAAAAATCATTCAGATGACATACTAGCAAAAATAATAAAATTGTCAAAGGATGATAAAATTAAAAAGGCATTCGGAGAAGGAAAAACACCATTTAAAATCAGTAGAAATACTACAGTTACGGAGTTTCTTGATGATAATGTTGATAATCATCTTCTGAGTGGAGATGGTTACCAAATCTATCTCCGATTTATTTTTAGTAAACATAATGATTTAATTAGAGAGTATTCAGATATGTGCCGAAGGGCATTTCAAGTAACTGGTTTGATTAGTTTTGAAAATGGATTGGCAAATCTCAATAGTAAATGGATTATATCTCCGTTGATTGATTTACTGGGAAACAAATTTACTTTAACTGGTAGTGAACCCTATACTGATTACGAATTGACAGCAGATAGTCCCTGGTTTTCAGACTTATCGACGACTGAGATTTTAGATATTTCCTCAAGTGAGATAGATTCAATTTATCAAGTTTTAGGGGAAGAATTTGGAATTACAAACTTAAGCCAAGTCAATGATGTAATCGTCGAAAGAAGAGAAAATGAATACCGGACATTCATCGAAACGAACTTTCCAATTGAAAAAGTCGTAACTATTTTGGAATCAATCAAAGAAAGAGATGATGAGAAAATTTTTGAACTTGTCACAGAAACTGCGACTGTTCCAACCATTTATGAATACGTTTTGACGATTGCTTGGTATTATATTTCTAAAAATAAGAAATTCAAGGTGCATCAATTATTCCAAGTTTCGCTTGATGGTAACAAGCTGCCATTAACCCATAGAGGTGGTGGAGCAGGAGATATTGAGATTGTTAATGAAGACTATTCACTTTTAATTGAAGCGACCCTCATGGATATGAACACTCAAAAACGAGGTGAGCTAGAGCCAGTAATACGTCATAGTATCAATTTTGAAATCGCAAATCGTAATTCTCAGACTATATTTATCGCCAATGAGTTAGATAATAATGTCTTGAATATTTTTAGAGCAAGCCAATATGTACAGTTTAATGGTACTTTCAACTCAGGAACTATCAATGGATTAAGGATTTTTGCACTAACGACTGACGAAGTTATGCAGATTTTAATTAAACGTATTTCAGACATAGAACTTTTATCAATCATAGAGTCTCATAGATCTCCTAAGCCTCAGCTTGTTTTAAATAATTGGAGAGATGAGATAGTTAAAGAAGTTCTAAAAAGCAGATAAAATTAGGATTTTTACTATTAACATACTACATTTTATATATGACAAACTATTAGCTTTTGAATTCGTTAATATTGATAGTGAAAAGTGTAATGAACAGTTAATAAATGATAAAGTTAAAGTGTTAAAAAGTTTAGTTAGTATAAAATCGATATTTCAAAATAGTCAGGACAAAATGGTAAAGGAAAATGGAACTGGAGTAGTATTGTGCAGGACCACTATTTGTGATGAGTTCAAGTAAAAAAGTATGTGACTGTAAACACATACTTTTTTAGTAGTTTGTTATCAAAACCTCAATAGTGCTATTGGATTTCGCTTTTGATTGGTAATTGGAATTATTATAGTTGAAATTAAGATAATGGATGTTATACTTTTTGGCCCAAGTCGTGAGGATATTATTTTCCGTTCCCTTATGAACTAGAACATTTGAGAGTGCAAACTTTACACCTCTGGCATCTAGAATATCTAAATAATTTAGAAGATCGAGCTCATCTTTTTCTTCCCATCCCCCATTTTCATTGTAAGAAGCAGTAGAAATAAGATAAGGTGGATCTAGATATACGAAATCATCAGTCTCAAAAAACTGTTGTTTCAGGTAGTCTTTGAAATCTAATGAAGAATAGGATACGTCACGCCTATGCAAGGCTTCCATGAAGGCTTCAAGTTTTCGTGCCATTTTTTGGTTAAAATCTCTTTTTCCCGTAGGCATGTTGAACTTGCCTTTACTATTAAATCTTATTTGATTATTAAACCCATAGACTATTAGAATGTAGAAAATTAGTGATTCAGTATCCTTATCGAATTCACCATTATTATAACTTTCTCTGAGATTAAGATAAGATTTTTGGTTAACTTCTTTTAATCCTGTAGAAGAATCTGTATTATAAAATTCATATCCGTGTTTTTTGGTATTTGATAATCCATATTTTGAAATTATGTGTTCAATTTTAATATATATATCATTGTATTTGGTGCGATCAAAAAATTTATATAGTTCGATAACTCGCGAACTAATATCGTTTACAAAATACTTATTTGCTTCTACATTGAGTGTAATATTAGCACCACCAGCAAAGACATCGTGAAAATTATTAATTTTTTTAGGAAATAGAGGGAGTAATTGAGAAATTAGCTTAAATTTACCACCTGTATAGTTTATTGCAGATTGTATAGAAGTAGTGTCTTTTTTTTCTTTTTCAATTGAATTATCTTTTGTTTCACATAGGTATAATATCTCTTTATGGTCATCAATATTTGTTTTTCCAGTTGTAAATACCTTGAAAGGTAACTCGAAAATTTTTACCGTACCTTTTTTCTTTAATATTTCAATAATTTCTTTGTTTGAAATTTTAGAATTTGAGCGTCCACTCCCTTTTTTAGCCATGTTATTATATGACACTAGTATGTACTTTGCTTGTATGTTCTTTATTAGATCTTCAAAGGCTTCAGGTGCTTTTGAAGTGGAATATTTCGATTTAATATGGCTTCTGTTAATCATTTTTAAGGCTACACCCGTTAATTCGGGTTTTTCCCAATCGACTATGTTTTCTAAAAGATGATACGCGTCACCATATTGTCTAGAGTTATATGGTGTATCTATATATACAAGATCTGCTTGAATCCTTTTAACTAAATCGTTAGCATCTTCGCTATATATTTCATTATCAGTATTCAAATTATATTCAGGCACTTTTAAATGTATGGGGTTCAAAGTATCCATCTTTTTCCTATATGCGTCATAATGTCCGACAGTATTTGCAACCTTGTCCATTGCATAGAGTAAAGAAGTAAGTAAAAATGCCCTCTCACGCTCGTTTACATCATATTTTTCGATGCTTTCTCGAATTACACCAATCTTTCTAGCATTTTCGATAGAGAAATATTTATCACCAAAGTTTTTTGAAACATAATTGTCGGATATAGGAGTAAGTTTATTCAGTTCATCAATTATAGAAATAACTTTATTATAATCAATAACTTCATTTCCAAACCAAGTCTTATAGTTTACAACATTTGAATGTAGAATATCATTTATAATAATCTTTTTGCCTTGCTTCCGAAATAAATCAGAGACTACTCCTGTACCTCCAAAGATATCGGCAACAGTCGTAACTTCTGAAACATTATTTTCGACAACCTCGCTTATAAAGTTTAACATCTTTTGTTTAGAACCAAGGTATCGTCGATTTTCAATTTTCAACGAACTATCATTGATTTTATAGGAATTGTTATCGGAAGTTTTCTTTTCGATTATATTTTGGATATTTTGAATATCCTGCTCAGACCAGATATACCAATTTCTAAAATCTTTTTTTGGAGGAGCAAGGATTCCTTCATTAATCCAATTATGGAGTGTTTGACGTGTTATGTTGAATTTTTCTTCAACCATTTTTGTTGATAAGTTCATTTTATACCTTTTTATGCATCTGAGCATCCTATTCTTTTTACAGATAGTTTAGTATAACATAAGTTATACAGTAAATCTATGAAAAAAAGAACTCGGTGGGCACTGCACCCTAATAGTGGGACGCAAGAAAAACACTTTTAGGCGATCAGTTTTCTGTACTGTACAGGAGACTGGTCGTTTAATCTCTGTTGAATTCTAGTTTCATTATAAAATGTTATGTAATTTTCAACAATTTTTGTTATACTATCTTTGTTGTATTTTCTCCTATCATGGAGATAAAAGGTTTCAGTCTTTAGGGCGGAGTGAAACCATTCAATACAGGCGTTATCTGCAGGTGTTCCTTTTCGGGACATTGAGCGGATAATGCCTTTTTTCGTACAAGCTTGATAGTAAGCCATAGAAGTATACACTGAGCCTTGGTCACTGTGTAAGATTGCACCTTTAGGCAATTTTAACTGATTAAGGGTATCTAGTACAAAATCCGTATCCTGACAATCTGAGATAGTGTAAGCTATAATTTCTCGGTTATAGAGATCCATAATTGATGAGAGATACAATTTACAGTTACCAAAATATAGGTAGGTAATATCTGTTACAAGCTTTTCCATAGGCTTATCTGCATGGAAATCCCTACTCAATTTGTTATCTGTTAAATCATAAGCTTTACCCAAATTTGGAACTTTCTTGGTACGTGTCCGACAAAGCCAGCCATTATTTTTTATGATACGATAGACTTTCTTTGCATTAACAGTCAATCCGTGGATCTTTTTGAGCAATCGTGTAATGGTACGATATCCATAAATAAAGTGATTCTCCATGTAGAGCTGTTCAATTAATTCAATGACGTCATCTTTTTTTTGTGGCTTCTCATACTCCTTTTTCCAACGGTAATAAGTCGACCGTTTGATGTCAAAACAGTCTAGAATGACAGCTATCGGGTAGTTGTTTTTATAGTCTTCCACAAGCTTGATAAGACTTACTTTATCGATTTCCTTATCAAGCCTCGATACTTTTTTAAGAGGTCAACTTGTAATTGTAATTGTTCCACTTCAGATAGATGTTCCAAGCCTTTACCATAGGTATATTGCTTGCCAACACCTTGATGGAAACGATAAAGCTCCTCGTTTTCGTACCATTTCATCCAAGTATAGATTTGACTATCATTTTTGATACCTAGTGTCTCCATAATAACTCTGTTAGACTTGCCTGCTTTCTTCATCTCGATGCAAGCAAGCTTAGTTTCCCATGAATATGCTTTTTTTTACCATAATAAAACACTCCTGTTTCTAGTTTACTAGATTTCAACAGGAGTGTTTTTCTTTTGTCTCATTTTAGGGATTCAGTGCCATTAATTAATTGCCTTTATTTTTATCTTAAATTTATGTTGAAATAGCATTAATTATTTTAACTGTTACAAAGTTTAAAATTATTTATATGCTTCAGTACCGCTCATAGTGATAACAAATTATTTACTGAAACTACATAACAGATCTAAAAATCCTTAAGTGAATTTTCAATGATTAGTCTTTTTACAAACAATATATTTTTTTAAAAAATTCTTATTGAAAGCATTTTAATTTGATATTATTGATATAGTAGATTATTATGAAACGAGGAAAAATAATGATAAGAAATGAAATAGTTGCATGGGTAAAACTTCAACCATATTGGATGCAAGCAATAGCAGATTTGATTTTCAAGGGAGAAGCGATCAGTGAAGATAGTTTAGATAATATTTATATATTGTTCAAAAAAGAATATAGATTGATTCAAGGCACAATAAATAAAGAATGTTTTGAATTTTTACTTCAAAATGATGAAGATGAAATTCGAGAAAAAATGATTTGGAATTCAGTTTCCAATATAAAAGGTGTTAATGCATTGAAGGAAGGTGAATCTATAAAGATTGGGGAACAAGTAACCTTAATTTATGGTGAAAATGGTAGTGGTAAATCAGGATATACTCGACTTTTAAATAATGCATTTATTTCAAGAGGAGATAAAACTATCCTACCGAATATTTTTAAAGCTTCTGCAATCAAACCTAGTGCTACCTTTAATTTTAAAGATGAAGAAGATAATATTAAAAGTGTTAAATTTCCCGAAAATCGAAGTAACTACTTATTTAGTTCAGTATCAGTATTTGATACTGTTAGTGCTGTAAATGATTTAACAAAAGAGTCTGAGTTAGCATTTGCCCCTATGGAATTTAGATTCTTTGATGACTTTACTAGAATATTTTTAGCTATTAAAAGTAGATTACAAGCTGAAATAGAAAATAATCAACAAACTAATGAGTTTGGAAATTATTTTGATAAAGATACAGAAATAAAAAAGACAATACAAAAAATAAATGGAAAAACAAAGTTTGCTAGTATAAAAAAGTTGTCAGAAGTTTCAGATGAGAGCTATAAAGAAAATGTTAAGAGAAAAATGTTTTTACAGTCATTAAATATTAATGAAAAAACAAAAGAGTTTCACAAACTTAAACAAGACTTGTCAATTATTAAAGAAAAAATAATATTACTAAATAACAAGTTTTCAGATGATAGGATTATGAAAACTGAAGAACTTTTAGTTGAATGGTCTACACTGAAAGAATTAACAGCTATTGAGGGTATAGAACAGTTAAAAGGAGAACATATTTATGGATTAGGTTCAACTGAATGGAAGCAGTTTATTCTGGCTGCAAAGACGTATTATGACTCAATAGATGAGGAGATTGAAGAATGCATTTTCTGTGGTCAAAGTATTGAAAATATAATGGTAATTAATAAGTATTGGGAGTATTTAAATAGTACTGCAGAAAAAAATTTGAGTATAGCTGAGTATAATATCGAAAAGATAAAGAAAGATTTTGAATCGCAGGAGATTAGAATAATAATTGAGGGTTCAAAACTGGAAGAATGGTTAAAAGAGTATCAAAAAGATTTTTATAATCAACTTATTGCTGCTGAAAAAAATTTTAATAAAATAAAATCAGAAATTGTAGAAAATTTGACCGATTTAGAATGGAAAAAAACAATTGAACCATTTATTGTGAATCTTTCAAACTTTGATGAATTATTTACTCTATTAGATAAGGAAATTCAGCAGTTAGATGCTGATAAAGTAAATAAAGAGCTAGCTAAAATTGAAAGTAAAATTGATGAATACAACGATAAGTTAAAATTAAAAAAACTTTTACCCAAAATAGAATCTTTTATTTATAGTAATAAATGGGTAGGATTAGCAAAAGAAATTAGATTATCGACACAAAAAATAACGACATTTCAAAATAAATTATTTTCAGAATATATAACTAGTAAATATATTGAAACGTTTGATGATGAATGTAAAAAATTAGATGCTAATTTTTCTGCTGAGATAAAACAGAGAGGCCATAAAGGTGCTACATTAAGTAAGTTATCAATAAAAGGAAAAAGTCCCATAGAAATTTTGAGTGAAGGGGAACAACGGTCAATAGCTCTAGCTAATTTTTTAGCAGAAACGAGGTTAAATAAAAATAATAGCTGTCTTGTATTTGATGATCCTGTGTCTTCACTCGACCATGTCCGAAGAGAGCGTATTGCTGAACGTTTAGTTGAAGAAGCCAGTCATAAACAAGTGGTTATATTAACTCACGATATTACTTTTCTAATAAGTGTACAAAACTATTGTAGTGCTAAAGGTGTAGATTGTAGTACAACTACAATTAGAAAATTTAGAGATGAGTCGGGAATTGTTCAAAATGAAGCAGTACCATGGATTGGCATGCCAGTACAGAAACGAATAAATCAATTGAGAGATAGATTACAATCTATGGAAAGTTTTTATTCAGATATTGACTCATCTAATATTGATAAATTGGTTGAATACGAAGACAGAGCAAAACTCTGGTGTGAGCAATTGAGAGAAACTTGGGAGAGAACTATTGAAGAAATTCTTTTTAATAAGTCCGTTCAACGGTTTGGTCCTGCAATACATACGCAAAATTTAAAAAAAGCACCATTTACAAAAGATTTATATTTTGAATTAGAAAAAGGAATGACAAATTGTTCTAAATGGGTCCATGATAGAGCAGCTGGATTAGGTGAAGCAATTCCTGAGCCACAAGAATTAAAAGCGTATTTGAAAGATTGTGAAGATTTTGTAAAAACAAATAGACCCAAAGGTTAAAATGAATATAGCAAATTGAGACAAAGTTTTTATCATTACTAAGAAGTAATATATTAGCTTATAATTTCCACCATTCAAATGAAATTAC
The DNA here is from genome assembly GCF_000187935.1 of Streptococcus parauberis NCFD 2020. Classification (NCBI taxonomy): domain Bacteria; kingdom Bacillati; phylum Bacillota; class Bacilli; order Lactobacillales; family Streptococcaceae; genus Streptococcus; species Streptococcus parauberis. The sequence goes on along the minus strand of NZ_AEUT02000001.1, from coordinate 1,617,965 downwards.
TAATAATTTATAGCATTATTCTCTTTAAATAATTCTCAAAAATGCTGATTTTAAAATATTTTGATATTATTTCCAATATAATTGTTTCAAACCAGGTCTTAAGAAAGCTCGTAAAGCATCACAATTCTCAAAACGTTAATATATATTTATATATCAACAATTTGGAGCACTTCATGGTTCACACCATGGGGTGTTTTTTTGTATTGTTTTATGATTTTCCACACCAATTTTCATCCTTAATTCACACTAGTTATTTTTTAAATTTCTAAAAGCAATTTCACCAACAGTCATTGGAACAATATTCGAGGTGTTAACATATGTTTTAGTAATCAGGGTGTCACTATGTGTCAAAGCTTGAGAAATGTCTTCCAAGGATGTTCCGGCTTGTTTAGCTAGAGTTGCTCCAGTATGTCTTAACTTGTGTGGAGTGGCGTGTTTTAGCTCAGGATGTCTTCTATTAACTAATTTCATCTTAATATTTAAGTAATCAGTATGAAGAGGACTATTTAAGTTTTCTTTGGTATCTATATAAGTAAAAACGTATTGATCATTTGTTTGACTAATTCCAAGTTTACTGAGTTCCATTTTTTGTTGATTTTTCCAAGAAATAAGTAGTTCCTGTAATTCAAGAGGGATATTAAAGGTGGTTTTTTTATTTCCTTTTGTAGCTTTTTTGTTTTTGTATTTATCTAGGGCTTGTACTAGTTGAATTTGACGATTATTAAAGTCGATATGTTTCCACTGTAAAGCATAAGTTTCCGATTTCCTATCTCCTAGGAAAAGGTTGTATAAAATAAAACATAATCCTTAAAAAGAATTTTATTATTTAAAAGATCTTCTTCAAACGCTTTAAACCATTCTAATGGTTCTTTTTGAGATAAAAATAAGTCTGAATCTTCTTTTGATTCTTGTAACATTATTTTTTTAGTAGCCTTAATTCTCCTAATTGTCTTTGAAACTCGATTTGCTTCAATATATTCAAGTTCTTCAGCCCAGTCAAATATTGAATTGACATAACTTCTTATTACTTTGAAATTCGCATATTCTTCCGCTTTTTTAGTTAATAGATTAAGTACTACTTGTTTGTTCTGATTCAAAAAATTTATTGAATAATTACCCAACAATGGCAAAATATGAAGTCTAAAAACAATTTCAGTATTATCTATTGTAACTTTTGATGGTGGTTTATTTGTAGGAGTGGTTTGACCAGATTTATAAGAATTCCACCAAATATTTTTGTAGAATTCTGAGAATAATATATCACCAGTATCATGAATATTTTGAAACGAACCATTGAGTGCATTATCAATTTTATTTTGAAGTTCTAATTCATATTTTTTTGCAGTACTTCTTAATTTAAACCTTTTTTCTATTAATTTTTTATCAATACCGAGTGATTTTTTTGCTTCTTCTGGTATATATACTCTCAGGCGATAAGTGCCATTCTTGGTTTTTGTAATTGTCATATTACTAAAGCTTTTTCTATAAATATGAAATCAAACCCTGGCAAACCAGGATTTGTCACGCTATTTCGGAGAAGCGGATGATCGCTTTATTGAGGGTACTGTCGTGGCGGACTGTCAAGCACTGATCGAATAGCACAAAAGGGACACAGCCTCTTTGAAAAAATGCAGTAGCTTTCAACTTAGTTCCGATATTTGTATTTTGATTAAAGGATGTGTCTTTGATTGGTGCATATCCCCTCAACATAAGAGTCTAGAAGAAACAGCGCAGCGCATCTTATCACAATTTTTAAATAACTATGATGACTAAAAAAACCTATCGCTGTCTAATCAGCTGATAGGTTTTTGTTCTTATTTCATTGCTTCAAGAACTGGAACACTCTCGACAATCTGGGTAAACTTAGCTACCTTATGCTCGCTATTAAAGACATAATAGTGAACGAAGTCCGTCACAAACGATTTTCCGGTTGCTTTGAAAGTACCACTGTACTGGCCATAGACCATGACTTCCTGACCATTGAAGGTGTAGGTTTTTGGTACTGCCTGATAACCTTCCCATTCTGTACCTAACTTCATGTGGACATTTTCAACAACAGCGTCTGGTCCGACATAGGTCCCAGCGTAGGGAAATCCTACACTCTCTGTCCAGACCACATCGTCTGCTAGATAGTTTTTAAAGGCTTCCAGTTGACCTTGAGCAGTTAGTTGATAGGTTTCATCTAAGCGTTTTTTATAGTCCATACTTATCCCCATGGCATCTCCCCTGTGATAACCTTAGCACTCAAAACTAGTACGCCAGTGTTGAGGTAACTAGGGTATCGATTTTTCATGGCATCAGCAAAGCTGGTAGAATCGCTAACTTGGTTCAAGACCTCGAGGCAAGCTTCCAGGTAGTCGGCTGTTGCTTGCAGCGCAGCTTTGTCAAAAGAGGCAGAACCATCTGCATGGCTAGGAATGACGAGTGCTGTATCTAGGGCTAGCAATGAGTTAAGACGGCTCCTCCAATCCTGTATCTTTTCTTTGGTCGCGGTGTCTGCAAGGAAGACGTGGGTTTCATTGAAGGTATCGATACCGCCAATTAAAAGTCTGTTTTCTTTGTTATAGAGACTAAGGCGGTGCGCGTTGTCACCAACAAGGGCAAAGTCTTGACCTGCAAACTTGATACTTTTTTCAGTGAAGGCTTTTGGAACAACTACATTTGTTGGCGCATTGTCACCTAATTGAGGTTCCCAGACTGCTAATTTTTTTTGTACAGAGTGCAAGATATGATCAATCGTGTAAATACTTGCATAGACAACTACATTTGGGAAGGCCTTTTTAATGGTCTCAAGTCCAAAGTAGTAATCTGGATCACCGTGAATCACATAGATTTTTTCAAGTTCTAAGTCTTTTTCAGTGATATAATCCACGATTTCTTGGCTGTCTGATTGGGTAAATTTGCCATTGACCAAGAAAGCTTTTTGGTTATGTTCGATGAGGGTTGCAGTTACTAAGAAGCTAGCTTCTGATGATGTAAATACAGTAACGGTAAAATCTTTTGTTTGAAATTGTTTCATGATTGTTTCCTTTTATGCTCGTAAGAGTCGTTGATAGTTTGCCTCTAAATCGGCAAGGGTATAGGCATTTTGACGCAAATCGTAGAATGTACCATCCTTTTCGGCGATAAGGGTCGGGTAGCTCGTCACGCCCATCTGTGCAGCCAGGTTAAAGTCCTCGTCAGCAAGGCTATAGTTATCCCAAGAAGCTGCAAGTTCTTCGTTTAGGATTTCAGGGAGTTGATAGGTTTCGATTAGTTCCGCATAGGTTCCCAGGTCGCTTAGGCTTTTACCTTCTTGGAAGAATTTCTTCTGCATGGCATAAACAAAGGCAACATGTTCTTGCGGTGCTAAGTACGCTTTGATAAGACTATAAGCGATGGCTGGGTGATTAGAATTGATTACCAGTTCACCCTTATTTAACTGGCTATTGTAAGCTTCAGAAAACGCTGCACCGTAGATCGATTTGATTTGCTCGTTGCCAGATTTCATAAAGTCGTAGGTTGATAGTGGCTTGATACGCTTACCTGTAAACAAGCCACCGGATGTGATGTGAACTTCTAATTCAGGGTGTTTTTCCATAAAGGGCGTGAAAATCCCTTCAAAACCATAACACCAACCGCAGTAGGCATCCCAGATGTAGTAAAGTTTCATTTGATACCTCTTCCTTTCAATTATAGTCCTATTATAAAGTGTACAGTTTATTTGTAAAGTAGGTATTTTTGTTATAGTTACTATCTTTTTGGATAGAATTGTGTCATATCATCGATTATTTCAAAAAAATTATAAATTAGCATTGTATTTTTAGCTTACTTTACTTTTTATAAGTATCTTGTTATAATATCGTACACATAGAAAGGTGAATCATGGCTACATTTACAAAACATACCGTTCCAGACTGTCCTTATGTGACTACACAGAAAGTTCTCTCGGGCAAGTGGTCTATTATCATTTTGCATTTATTGGAAGAAAAAGCTGTGCGTTTCAACGAATTGCACCGCCAGATTGGGGGTATTTCTCAAGCGACCCTGACCAAGCAGCTCCGTCAGCTGGAAGAAGACGGACTCATTACTCGAAAAGTCTATGCCCAAGTTCCACCAAAAGTGGAGTACGAGCTTAGCGGCCTTGGGCAGGAATTTATTAGTGTCCTCGACCAGATCAGTATCTTTGGGAAAAAATATATTGAATTTGTCAAAGAAAAAGAAATTTGAAGTCAGAGGAATTCATTGATATGGAATACTCCTTTTTAGATTCAATGGATTGGAAAAATTCATTGTTATATTTTTTTCAAATACATTAGAACCGCAGACAACATTTTTCTTGATTCATTGATAACCTTTGAGGGGAATCAATGAATCAAGAATAGGATAAGAGATTATCTACTGAACTAATTTCTTGGAATAATGGTAGTTGAATAAGATAGCTAATGTATAAATGATGAATTATCATTAAAATACGTTGTCAAAATGTTTTACTGGTCCATGATATAAATTGTTAGGAATTATTTATCTTGAATTCAATATAACATAATGGATAAGAAGTTAACTGAGTTGATTCAAATTACCTGAAATTCAATCACATTTTGACAAAAATAAAAAGCATTTAAAGACCGTTATTAAAGCTTTATTTAATAATTTGAAATAATGTCCTGACAAACCAGGTCTTAAAAAGCCCGTAAAGCATCACAATTCTCAAAACGTTAATATATACTTATATATCAACATTTGGAAATACTTCATGGTTCACACCATGGGGTGTTTTTTAATTTTTTAGAGTATTTACCCCCAAAATTGCTCTTAATTTATGCTTAGAGTGTTAAGTTCATGAAAAGAATGATTTCTAAACAAAAATAAAAAACACTCAAAAATGAAATAGTTGGTCATTTTCGAGTGTTAGTTGTTTAGCAAAAACTAATTATAAGCAAATGTAAAATAACAAAATAAGACGGTAGTTGCAATCCGGAAAGGAGCAACTAAGATTTGTCTAGGTTTGAAATATTGATGATAATGTTCGTGATGAGTAATTAATTATATCACTCATGAAATTAATACTTAATCTTATCAGAGAGTTCAAAAATGTTCTCCAATAATTTGGCAAGGTTTACGGTTATTTTTTTAAATAGATTGCAACCACAGTCTTAATTGTCTCTGATATAAGCACTTTATAACTTATTTGTAATCAAATTTTAACATATTATAGAAATGGACGCAAGATGATTTTTTGAAAAAAGTTCAATCGATTTAATGACAATGAATAGGATTAGGTTTTTTATGATTAATCTCTTGGTTTACTTAGAAATGATTTTGGCAGATAATCTATGTTGGGGATTACATAAAATTTAATATTTTATAGAAAGTGGAATATTTAGTTTTAGTGCCTTTTGAAGCTCTTCATCAACTGCAAAGAGATAAAGTCCATTAACACCTCGTGTCAATAGAACGTTTAACTCATTTTGTAGTAATGTTTCTCCAAATGATTGTTTCCGTCCGTCTGACAAAGTTCTACGTTCTATAGCTTTAGCATTTTTACTTTCACTAGGATCAAAAATAACTTGTCCATTGCGGTATTTAACGGAAGGTCCAATAATGACTGCAGCATAGTTCAAATCAAATCCTTGGATGGTATACGTCGACCCAACTTCATCAATTGTTTGTGCTTGCTCTGCCCAAGATAAATCTTTTACTTTTCTAGTTTTAGGTAATTGAAGATTCCAAGGTAGTTTGAAGTCTCCTATTTCAACATAATAATAACCTTCTTCTGATTTAGAGTTTTTAAATGTCCAATCATAAGTTGCTAAAAGTCTGGAAATACCATTATCTTGGTTTAATGATTTTTTCTTAATTTCTGCATACATTTCTGTTGGTGAATCAAAAACTTTTAAATCATAAGTATTATCAGGAATATAAGGTTTAATCTGACCATCATCTATGAATTGGCGTATCCAAGTAATTGTTGAAATATTAGCATTAATACGCATTTGATTCTTTAACTTTATGGTATCTCGAGCATCAAGACGAATTTCAGCTAAATCCTGTGATTCCCAAATTTGCTCAGCTGTTAAAATTTGTTTCTCATCAAAAACAGCTATAACTACTTTAGCATTTTCCAGAATATCCTTTAGATGATTCTTTCCACGATAAGATTGTTTTCCGCGAGTGAGTAGTAAATGGGCCTCGTCAATAATGACAATATCAGCCTTTTGGTTACGTTTAGATTGCTTATTTATGAAACTTGTTGGCTTAGCTACAACAGGCATTTGATTTTTATTTTTAAGTCCTAATTTTTTAGCTAATTGTTCGTAAACAACTAATTGTTGTTCATGATTGACAAGTAAATGGATAGATAATTCATTACTTTTTATAGGAAGCGATTCATCACTAAACAAATCATACAGTAGATTACTCATTAATACAGTTTTTCCAGAACCAGCTTCTCCTTCAACTAATAATAGTTGCCCTTCTAAATTTTGGCTTAAAATTGAAATAGTTTTTAGGATTATCTCATTTTTAGCTTCAATTTGCTCGTCCGTTAATTTATGAAATGGAGAAGCTTTAAACAAAGCTGAATCTCTAATGATTGATTCAGTCGGAAAAAGTTCAGGGTTCGTACGATGCAATTTTCTCCATACTTTTGAAAATATTGTTTCCATTGTTTCAGAAGTATAGTAGTTATTTTGTGGATTCTCTTTTCGATTATTAACTTTTACTACAGCTTCAACACTAGATAGGTAATGTAATAGCTTATTTTCTATATCTAAGGTAAGAGATTTATTGAAGTATTTATGCCCTATAATGAACATTTCCGCAGTTGCTGAATCACTTAGCTCTATGAAATCTTCTCTCCCGTTACGAATATCATCATATAAATGTTGTTTTGTTCGTCGACCGATATCGTTTGTCTCTCCAATATATACGATATATTTAGACTTTTGTTTACTATCTTTATCATTAATAATATATACGGTTGGATAGTCTAAGATTAAAGATTGATCATTTTCATTAAGTTTTTGAGATTTGATAGAATTTAAAGTGAGTGAGTCATAGTTAATTTTAGTTATTACTGGACTGTAATGGTTATTTAGTGACATTTTTTCTCCTAAATAATTGATAGTTTTATTTTACCATAATTCATTATAATGTAATATGTTATGATAGAATAATAAATAAGAGGTGTATGATGAAAAGTATAATAAATGAAATAAACAATTTTAGAGATGAGCGGGAATGGCGACAATTTCATAATGAAAAAGATTTAGCTATTTCTGTTTCATTAGAGGCAAGTGAATTACTAGAACTATTTCAATGGAAAACAAGTGAAGAAGTTATTCAAACTAAAAGTGAAGATTTAAAAGAAGAAATTGCGGACGTTGTAATTTATGCATATATGTTGGCTGACAATTTAGGGTTTGATATGGAATCAATAATCAGGGAAAAACTGGCAAAAAATGCAGAAAAATACCCAGTTTCGAAAAGTAAAAATAGTAATAAAAAATACACAGAATTATGAATGTTGAGCGAAAAAAGTCAGATTGAAACTTGAAGGTTGTACCATAAGTCTAACAAATACAACTACTGATCAATATGGAGTTTGACTTTTTGAAAGATAGGATAATACTGGCAGATACAAGCATAATGGAAGTTCTCTAGCCATCGAAGAAGATATACTTTGAAGATTTAAAGGGGTGTCTGATCTCGAAAGGTGTTTCTGAATTTGAAATAAAAAAGTTGTAAAAGCTTATCTTTATTTACATATTATTCCGAGAGCTATTTTTAGCTCTCTTTTTTTATCCTATTTTCCATTTCTTGATAGAAATCAATTTATTTGGGGCTGGGCTTGGATATACTGGAGTCAGTTAGGAGGTAGTTGTGATGCAAAAATGGTTATCGTCGTATCGGAATTGGTTGACTGCTGTGACTGGAGTTCTTATTGTGGGCGCTTTTGCTCAGGAGTGGTTGTTTGGGAATGAGGGGTTGTCGGCTTTCTTGCTTTTATTGGCGTCCTTGGTTGGAGGTTTTCCGATTCTTGTTCAGGCTTTTCAGGCGCTGAGGGTTGGGGTGGTTAGTATTGATTTGCTGGTGACACTTGCGATTCTTGGGGCTTTTGTTATTCAGGAGTTTGAGGAGTCGGCGATTGTGGCTTTTCTCTTCTTGTTCGGGGCTTTTTTGGAGCAGCGGACCTTGGCCAAGACGCGTTCGGCCATTAAGAATTTGGTCAACTTGGTGCCTGAGACTAGCTTTCGGCAGACCGAAAATGGTGATTTCCAGGAAGTTGGTGTGGATGAGATTGTTGAGGGTGATCTTCTTTTGGTCAAAACCGGAGGTAAAATACCGGTTGATGGTGTGATTACGTTTGGTTCTGGTAATGTGAATGAGGCTAGTATCACGGGAGAATCCGTTCCGGTTGCTAAAACAATTGGGTCCAGTGTTTTTGCTGGGACTATTCTCGAAAATGGGACTTTGCAGCTTCGGACGGAGAAAATTGGTGATGAGACGACTTTTGGGAAAATTATCGAGTTGGTTGAAGAGGCTCAAGATTCCAAGTCCGAAGCAGAACGGTTTATTGATCGCTTTTCGAAATACTATACGCCGGCTGTTCTTGTCCTTGCCATTTTTGTTTGGCTTTGGGCCCAGAATATGCAATTGGCTGTTACTATTCTGGTATTAGGTTGTCCCGGTGCCCTTGTCATTGGGGTGCCAGTTTCCAATGTTTCAGGGATTGGTAATGGTGCTAAAAATGGTATTTTGTTCAAAGGAAGTGACGTTATTAATCACTTTAGTAAAGTTGATACCATTCTCTTTGATAAGACGGGGACTCTAACTTATGGAAATCCTCAAGTGACCCAAGCTATTCACTATAGTCATAACAGGAACTATGTGGAACGCTTGTTGGTGAGTGTTGAGAAAGAATCGGATCATCCTTTAGCAAAGGCCATTACCAATTATTATGAAACTCCCTTTGTTGACGTCGTTGATTCAACAGAGGTGGTGACTGGTGGTGGTATTGTTGCCCAGATTGGACAAAATCAGGTCCTTGTCGGCAATCGCTATTTGATGGAGCAATATAAAATTCCACTTAATAAGCAGATGACAAGTGATATAGAAAGCTTGGAGGCCCAAGGTAATTCTTTGGTTTTAACAGCTGTCAATGGGCAATTAGTACTTGTGCTTGGTATTAGGGATCGGGTTCGTAAGGGGGTTAAAGAAGACTTCGAAACATTGAAAAAAATGGGGGTTAAGAACCTAATTCTCTTATCTGGTGATAATCAAGGGACAGTTGATTTAGTTGCCAAAGAATTAGCTTTAACGGAAGCTTACGGACAATTGCTTCCGCAAGACAAGGCGGAATTTGTGAAGCAACGTCAAGCAAAGGGTGAAATTGTTGCCTTTGTTGGTGATGGTATTAATGATAGTCCTTCTTTAGCCCTTGCTGATATTGGTATCGCAATGGGTGGCGGAACCGATGTTGCCATTGAAACCTCTCAGGTGGTCTTGATGCATTCTGATTTCCATAAGATTCCGCATGCCATTGCTCTTGCCCGAGCTACGCGATTCAACATGATTGAAAATATTGCCATCGCTTTATTCGTAGTAGTGACACTTTTGGTCAGTGTTCTCACCAGTTCTTGGATGAATATGGCGATTGGTATGTTTGTTCATGAGGGAAGCATTCTGGTAGTTATTTTAAATGCAATGAGGCTATTAACCTATAAAAAATAAAAAACTTGACCTTTATCAATTTTATTTAAATGGCGTCGTTCTATACTGGAGCTATGATTAAGAAAGGAATTTTGAAAAATGAAAAAGACAATTTTACAACTTGAAACCTTGGCTTGTCCAAGCTGCATGAAAAAAATTGAAGCTGCCATTAAATCGGTTGCTGGTGTTGATAAGGAGACTGTCAAAGTCCTCTTTAATGCCAGTAAAGCCAAGCTTAGTTTTGATGATAATGTGACAAGTAGTGCTGAGATTGCAAAAGCAGTGGAGGCTATTGGTTACACTGTCCTAAAAGTTTCCGAAAAATCGTAAGGAGAATGGATTATGTTAAAAGAGTTTTTTGAAAAAAATGATGAGTTGCTTGATTTATACACCAATGCAATTACTAAGGCACATGGGAAAAATCATCCCGAGGTTTTTGAGGTCCGTCGTAGTTATCAGGCTATTCAAGAAAAGATGCAAGAAAATCAACTTGATTTAGCACCTGAATTTGGGCAAATCCGTCAGCTAACAAATGACTATGCTATTCCAAATGATGCTTGTCCAACACTTACTAAAACCTATCAAGTCTTAGAAAAATTTGATATACTATCACAAAAGTAGCTTATAGAATTAGAAAAGAGGATTGCCATGGATCACCATATGTGTGTGACACTTGTTCCCTTATTCAACCATTTATCGGTGGAAGAGCAAGCCGAAATTAACAAACTCGCAAGCCATAAACACTATCAAAAGAATGAGACCATTTTCCAACCAGGTGATGACCAATTGGATATCGTCGCGCGAGGTTCCATAAAGGTCTATCAGTTATCGGCTAATGGGAAAGAGCAACTCTTACGTGTCGTTGAACCTGGTGGTTATGAAGGTGAAAACCAGCTTTTCGGCATTGAAAATGAAACACTGTTTGCGGAAGCTTTAGAGGATACGGAAATCTGCACCATTAGCAAGCAGGCTTTTAATCAAGTCATGCTCAAAAATCCCAAAATTGCCATTAAACTCTTTGAATTAAGTGCCCAAAAAATGGTTCAACTGGAAAAGCAATCACAACTTTTATCAATGGAACGGGTTGAAGAACGCCTAGCAAATTACTTACTTGATTTAGCCAAAGTGACTGAAACAGATCAAGTGACTCTGCCTATGAAAATGAAAGATATTGCCCAATTTTTGGGCACCACTCCGGAGACCCTCTCGCGAAAATTTTCCTTATTTGAGAGTCTAGGCTATATCAGCAGAACTGGTAAAATAGTAACTATTCTTGACCTAGATGGATTGCAAGATATGTGAGTGAGATAGAATCGGACTCAATTTGTAAATGAGCCGATTGCTGTAATATTTTTTCTGTTCCCCTGAACTTTTTGTCCATCTTTCCCCCATATTTTTAAATCAATTTGTGATCTTTTGACCGCTTTGGGGTTGAGAGGTCTTTTTTCATGACTGTCTATGGTAAAATTTGGGTATTAGTAAATCAAGAAAAAGTGAGGTTTTAGCATGGAATTTAAGTCTTTGATGATATTGCTTCCTACACGGATCAGTTGGATCAGATGTTGGATTTTTACGTTAACAAACTGGGGATGACTAAGAAGTCTGAGGTTAACTATTCTGTTTATTTGAATCGGGATGACCGGCCGGCTTTGCAGGAGATTGCGCGTGATGAGCCTGACAGAATTTTTAATAGTTACCTTGAGGCTGCTCCCGGTCAGTTTATTGAGCTTTTTACGGCTCATGCGACTCAGAAGGAGCACACGCAGTGGGATGAGCATAAGGGCTGTTCGCATTTTGCCCTTTTGGTGGACGATATTTTCAAGACACGCGATCAGCTTCTAGCGGCTGGTGTGGAGCTGGTTCACGATATTTCCAAGGGTCCGTCCGAGACCTACCAGATGTGGCTTCATGATCCAGATGGTAACTATTTTGAAGTGATGCAGTATACGGAAAAATCCATCCAGCTTGTTGGTAACTGCTAGTTGGTTTTGACGTCTAAAACAGATTCTGTCTGATGAAGGCTCTGGCAGAATCGAAGGGAGTAAATAAGAATGTCTCAAGATTTACTGGTATTGGCGCAGCAATTCTCCGAGGAAGATAAGGCAATTTTGGCGGCGATTGAGCAGCGTTTGGTTTTTCAGGTTTTTGATAGTCAGGCGGCTCTGGCTTTGGGGGCACTTTTGGTGGAGGAAGCGGTGGCATTTGGTGAGGAGCCGGCCATTCGGATGGAGCGTTTGTCTGATGGGGCAGCGATTTTCCAATACATTGGCAACTCTGGTGGGGAGCGCAATATTGGTTTCGCTGAGCGGAAGATGGCTGCTGTTCGATCGACGGGTTATTCTAGTCTCTATTCACTAGCCCTGTTGGGTGACAATCCGCAATTTTTAGATTTAGAGGCTACTTTGCCTGTGGCTGGAGCTATTCCTATCAGAGTAGATGGGGCAATGGTGGCTATTTTAGGGATTTCCGGTTTGCATCATGGCAATGACCACCGGCTCTTAATGGTGGCTCTGTCCAAATATTTGGGAGTGGATTTACCGGAATATGAGGGATTGATTATTTAAGATAAAGCATCCAAGTATGCTTTTTTTTGTGCAAAAAACCTTTGATCATCAAGTGGTTGACGGTGCTCCAGCAGCGGAATTTTTGGCAACCATTATTGACTACTTAGAAGATCCTTTCCAACTGTTATTTTAATCAATATGAATGGTTGCTTGTAATAATGACAATGAGATTTAGTTTAGAATATTGGGCAAATAAATAAAAGTAGTTATTAAAGTTAAACAATGAATCGAGGAAATTTTTTATGAATGAAGTTTCTATTGTTACAGGTGCTGGTCAAACATTGGTAGTTGACGGGGAGTTGTTTTCCATTAAGTCTAGAGAACATAAAAATTAATAATCTTTTCTATAAAAATCACTGCATTAACTAGCAGTGATTTTTGGTTATGATATATTTAAAATTTGTTATGATTAATTTACTTCTCAAGTGCATTTATTAATTTCATTATTTTTTATCTGGAAAATAGTATTTAAGTTTTGGAATCAGCAATTTGGGTACAAAGAACTAAAAATAACTACTTTGAAAATATATTTCTCCATTTTATAAGCTCCGAAAACCGCATTTTTGATAACCCCTCTGCGACCATATTGTAATACATAGTACGATTTTTGAATGAGAAATGCTGAATTATTACTAGTTTATACCATATTACGCCATATATTTCAGTTGTCAGAGAAAGCCAGGTCTTAAAAAAGCCTGTAAAACATCACAATTCCCAACACGTTAATCTGTTTCGAATATACAAAAATCATTCTCCGTTGGAGGATGCTTTTTTGTATTGCAAATTTAGTGATAACTTATGTCTAATATTTGTTATAATTGGGTTTACATATATTTTCCAAAATATTTTAGTTGATATAGAAAAGGAAGTAATTTCATGTTTATATTTAATGATAAAGAAAATACTATTGAAACAGACCGTTTGTTATTGAGAAGATTTACTCTTGATGATAGTCAAGCTGTTGCACACATTTGTAATTCAGCAGCTATTCAAAAGAACACGCTGACTTTGCCTGATCCTTATACAGAGGAGTCTGCTATTGAGTGGATATCTAATCAAGAACAAAACAACAAACAAGATAAGTGCTATGATTATGCTATCACTGATAAAGTTACTGATCGTATTCTTGGATGTGTCAGTTTAGCTGTTTTTAAAAATGGCTATATTGCTGAGCTAGGTTATTGGATTAGTCCTGATGTGTGGAATAAAGGGATAGCTACAGAGGCTGCGAGAGCACTTATTAAATATGGCTTTGAAATTAAAGAATTTCATAAAATAGTGGCCAAGCATTTCAAGTATAACGGTGCATCTGGCAGAGTGATGGAAAAAACGGGCATGAAAAAAGAAGGTACTCAGGAAAAGCATGTTTTGAAGAATGATCTGTACGAGGACATTGTTTTATATGGCATTATCAATCCTCAGGAATCCTAATTTTATATGTCAATCAATCTTAAGTGTTTTCTCTCTTTGGCTTATTGCTTTAATATCATCGAAGCTAATGAAAAAGAAAGAATCAAAATAAAAAATAAGGCGTCCATTTAAAGGGATGCCTTATTTTTTTATTAACTTAAATCTGGTTAGTAAACATATACTTTACGCCTTCATATGATTGACAAAATCATAAAAGTCGTCTATGTTTTTCAAGTTCTGGTTACAGATGGCACTATCTCGGCAGATGTAGTCGCCTTTTTTGGTGTAGGTACCGTCGCCTGAGGTTTTTGATTTTAAAAGGAATAAAGAGGTTTCAGTTTCTTCTTTACAGATTTTACAGAAGCCTTTGACTTTGTCTGTTGAGAGGTCTCCATAGAAAGCAGCGCTTTTGTTGTTATCTTCATAAATGACATATTTTCGGTTAGAGGATTGCTCATTCCAAGCTAGATAAATAATTTCTTTTTTATCATAAGTTTCAAAATTGGGAACTTTTAATTTCTTTACCTTTCGGAGTAGTTTAGTGATTTCTTTATTTGATGGAATGGTAAAGGGTTCCACCCGCACTTTTAAATCTTCTAATAAGTTATCTACTTGGCGGTGAGATATTCTTTTATCTGCTAAGTTTGTCATAAACATTTGAGAATCAATCTCATGTTCAATCAGGATTGCACCAATTTCGAGTAATGTTTCTTTAATTAATAAAGCATAGTTTAAATAATCGTTTGTTTTATAATAGTTTATTAGCTCTTTAATCAACCCCTTGATTTGATTAAATTCATAGACTTTTAAATGTGACAGCTTTCTTTCCCCCCATTAGCAATTTGTATGGCATATTATAACAGTTAAAAAGGAGTTTATCTAGCAAGAAGACAGATAAATTCTGTTTTTCTTTCAACTATTTAGCGTAAAGTGTTATGATAGAAAAAATAGGCAAGGAGCTTGGTTAATGAAAGAAAAACTGATAACATGTTTATTTGTGGGTGAGGTATTACTAATTTTTGTAGGGATGGGTTTTGACTTATATAGTTTAAAGCTTGGTATCAAAGATATCTTCTACAACACTTGGATATCTGATCCAATTACCAATGAGACCAATACGGTTGGGACTTTCTCAGCAATGGCCCTAATGGTTGGGACAATCTTCTTTATCTTCATTCCATTTATGATAAAAGATGATATTGAACATAAAAAGTTTCATCCCTTTACCTACTTGATGTCATTAGCCAGTCTAAGCTATTGCCTATATATTTTAAGCAAAGGTATTCCTTATATATTCAAATATTTTGTAAATAGTTAGTAGAAACATGTTGTGTTAGCACCACATGTTTTTTATATGTCAAATCATTTTTCAATGTTAATTTTCTCTAAATATTTAATTATAATTGTAGTATACTAGTCTTAAAAGGAGAAAATGAAAGGGGTTTTATGGGATATTCACGTGTGGCAAAAAAGTTAAATGAGGCAAAAAAACCCAAGAAACAACAATTCAGTTTAAGAAAATCATCAGTGGTTGGTGTTGCCTCGGTAATTGTCGGTACAGTTGGCTTTTTATCAGGAACAGTGCAGGCGGATGACTTAACTGATTCAACTACAACCAGGTCAATGGAGGTTGTTACGAATGATTCGAGCAATAGTGAAACGACAAATATTTCTGAACAAGTTACTTCTTCAAGTCAACCAGTTTTATCAACTGAAGTCATTGACCAACCAGTAGTCGCTGAAGTTGGAACGAATCCTCAAACTGAGGCTAGTAATGAATCTACAAGTCCCTCGAAGGAATCTGACGCTACTTTGGTAACATCGAGTGAAGCAATTGCTATCGATGCATCTACTCAAAAGTCAGAACTAAATAGTAATACAGAAAGTTCAACTCCCGAAATAGAATCAGTTCCAAGTGCTCCAACTGAAGTCACAAATCAGGTTCAAACTCAAACTGCTATCCAGTCAAAAAGTGTCGCACCAGTCGAAACAGTCTCAGCTGATGTGAGTGGTCATGTTTTAAAAATTGTCTATAATGGGCAACTAGAACCAACTAAGAAGATAAAGTATGCAGTTTGGACAGATAATGCTGGCCAAGATGATTTAGTTTGGTATACTGCTGATCAAGTTGGTGCGGCATATATTGATTTATCTAAAAAACATAGAGCATATGGGCTATATAATATTCATACCTATTCACAAGATGTAACAGGTAAAATGTCTGGCTTAAATGCGAGACAATTTACTATTCTTAAACCAACAGTAAGTACATCGTTTAACGTACAAACTAATGGTATTGTTGATATTGTCGTTTCAAATGTGAGAGGTGATATTAGCTCAATTAAAGTTCCTGTTTGGTCAGATTTAGGTGGCCAAAATGATATTAAATGGTATCAAGCTACTCAATCAACTGATGGAACATACAAAGTTTCAGTAAAGATTTCAGATCATTCAAATGATACTGGCCATTTTGCTGTTCATGTTTATGGGAATAGTACAATCACGAATAGTCAAATCGGATTAGGGACAACAGAAGGTTTTACAATTGCTACCCCAGACCCCAAAAATGTAGTGTCAGCCGTAGTAGCTAATGATGGTTTCCACCTAGCATTAAATTCGAATGTTGTTAAAGAATTTACCAAAGTGAAATTTGCTGTTTGGTCGGATCAAGCTGGTCAAGATGACCTTCATTGGTACACAGCCAATGCTCAGGGTCAAGTCATTGTTCCTTATGTTAATCATAGTAATTATGGTCTATACAACATCCATACCTATAGTTTTGAGTCGGGAAGTGCTAAAGGTCTAAATACAAGAACAATTACAGTACCAAATCCAACTGCTAGCGCAGCCATTACACAGAAATCAGATCTTGAATTTTTAGTATCAGTTACGAATGTCCCAGCTTATATCACAAAAGTTATGTTACCAAGTTGGAGTGAAATTAATGGCCAAGATGATATCAAGTGGGTGACGGCAAGTAAGCTAGCTGATAATAGTTACCAAGCCATTATTAATATTGGAGATCATAAGTATAATTTAGGTCATTATTTAGTTCATATATATGGCTATAGTCAAATTGGTTCTAAAACAGTTGGATTAGCTGGGACATCGGGATTTGATGTCAAATCACTACCAGCTCAAACTGGTCAACTTACTATTTCACCTTTAAACAATTCTAACTTTACCTTCACTGCCACAGTATCAAATGTCTATAGTGCAAAAGGGGTAAAAAATGTTAAATTTGCTGTATGGTCTGATAAAAATGGACAAGATGAGTTGCAGTGGCTGTCAGCTCAAAAAAATTCAGCTAGTACTTACAGTGCCGTCATTGATCTTGAAAAGCATAAATTTGATAGCGGACTTTATCATGTTCATGTTTATTATGATTTAATGTCTGGTGAATTTGTAGGACAAACAAGTGGGACAACTACTTTTTCATTGCCGGCTGTTAGTGGTGTTGCTGCTAAAATTGATGGGACTAATGGTTTTGTTCCAAGTGTTTCAATTCGTAACTTATTAGCTAGTGCTATAAAAGTTATCACTGATCAAGGTTATCAGGTCGGATTTACAATGTTTGACGCAATATCTAAACAAGGTCTATCCTACAATAGTAATCAGAAATTTTATGTAGCAAGTTCAATTAAGGGAATTTATGTAGCAAGTCTAGTAGCTCAAAATCCATTAGCATTCAATACCAACTACACTGCAATTAAAAATATCCTTTATTATTCTGACAATGATGCTTACGCCAACTTACGAGCTACTTACGGAGCAGGTTATATTGCGAACTGGATGGCCAAAGCTGGCGTAGATACAAGTTTATCTGTACCAGGTTATCCTTATGTTACGTCAAATGAATTGGCCAAAATGTGGGGACAAAATTACTCATTTTTTAATACAACAACCAAAGGGAAAGAATTATCAAAACTCTATGAAAACCCTAATTTATCACCAATTCATGCTGTTTTAGGATCATCATATAGGACAATGAGTAAAGCTGGTTGGATTGGCATGACAGGTTATCATGCTGCAAACGATGCTGGTATTGTTTCGACTGGAAATGGAGACTACATTATCTCAATCACAACAAATGCGGATGGCAAATTAGGGTTACTGAACAACCTTGTTTCTGCATTGAACACTGCTTATAAAGAAATTTGAGTAAAGTGAAAAAAGACTAGTTCCTGCTAGTCTTTTTTTGCCATAGCCCTAACCTATTATCCTGATAAAAAATAGATAATACCACCTAACCTTGTCTTATGCTAAACTATAACTTATAGAAAAGACAGGAGGACAGCCGGTGAAACGACCAATAATTGGAATAACAGGAAATGAGAGTCAAAGTAGACAGCTGGAATCTTGGGATAATGGTATTCAACGGACTTTTGCCTCAAAGATATTTTCAGATATTATTATGGAATCGGGAGGCCTGCCTCTAGTCTTGCCCATCGCCCACGGGGAAATGGTCAAAGATTATGTGGCGACCATTGATAAGCTTTTAATTACGGGTGGTCAACATGTCCTTCCTCATTTTTATGGAGAAAAGAAGATCATCACAAGTGACGATTACCATGAAGCAAGAGATCGCTTTGAATTACAACTTGTCAGAGAGGCTTTTCATCAAGGTAAGCCTGTATTTGCAATTTGCCGGGGGACTCAATTAGTTAATGTCCTTCTTGGTGGTACTTTAAATCAAACAGTCTCCAATCATTGGCAAGACTTGGCACCAACTCAAGTCACTCAGGAGGTTGATTTTAAGAAGAATAGTATTCTCTATGATATTTATGGCGAAAAGAACCGGGTCAATAGTCTGCACATGCAAGCCATTAAAGAAGTAGCCCCTGATTTGAGAGTACTTGCTCGTGATACTGATGACCAAACGATAGAAGCTGTCGAAGGCAAATCATTCTCATTTCTCGGCTTACAATGGCACCCAGAGTTCTTAGTAAAAAGCCATCCAGAAAGTAAACAAGTCTTTCAATACTTTGTCAATGAAATGAGTTAATTAAATAAAAATACCCTAGACCCTAGGGTATTTTTTGAGGTTGTTTCGCGTTAAAAATACGCAATTTATCACCTTTGATGATACAATATGATTAAGTGGCTAAGGAATGAAGGAGGACAAAATTTTACTTCATAAAATCAAGTTAGCTTGACCAAGGAGGAAAGATTGTGTCTGTTCCATTATATAAAAAAGCAGTATTAAATTATGATTTTGTGGGAGCAAATAACCGGTCAAACTACTTTGAAGGCTGGTATCTTAAGTGTGCCCTTAAAGACAAAACAATTGCTTTAATTCCCTCCTTGCATGTTGAAAAAGGCCTAATGACTGGGCATCTACAGTGGATTGTCTCACAAGGTGACCGACTCTTTTCTGGTTGTCAATCTTATAGCAATGAAGAAACGATTCTTTCTAGTAATCCTTTCTACCTCAGATTAGGTGAAAATAGTTTCTCTGAAACGGGCTTTAATGTCAATGAAGAAAACCTAATTATTTCAGCACAATTCCAAGAAATTACCCCCTATCCAAAAAATATCATGGGACCATTTAGTATCTTTAAGAATTTACCTTGTATCCATGGGTTACAGGCTATTGATGGTCGGGTTGATTTTACCACAGAGAATCCATTTTTCAACGGAAGCTACAGTAGCTCTTTTTATTGTGAAAAAGACCGAGGGACGACCTTCCCAGAACGCTATATCTGGTTGCACAGCGATTTTTCAAAAGAAAAAGCTTCGATTTTCTTCACTATTGCCTTAATTCCAATAGGACCAATCAAATTTGATGGTTATATCGCCAATCTAAATATCGATGGGGTCAACGAAACCTTTACCACTTATGACTTTAGTCAGGTATTGATTTCGCAGAATTCCCAAGGGCAAGAGCTCATTTCCATTTCAAATAGAAAAAAAGCGATTGAAATCACACTCACCCAAGGTAAGGTGGAGTCCCTTATTAGTCCGCGAGAGGGATCAATGGTGGATACAGTGGAAGAATCCATGGACTCTAAGATTGAAATGATGGTCACGGACAAACGGACAGGAGAGGTTAAAAACTTCAAATCTAATCGTTGTAGCTATGAAATCAGTGGTTGGTTTAAACCAAATCCAAAAAGTTAAAGGCTTTCTTTGTGAGAAAGCCTTTTTTTGATGACCGGATTCATAGTAAGCTGATTATTCATTATTGAGATGTGAATTGTTAGAAAATATATCTATAAATTTTATGATAAAACGTTAGTAAAATATGCGTTTTTTTCATTATTCATCAACTTTATTAGATATTTTAAGTTAAATTACGAATTTTATCGCATATTCAACATTTTATTTTAGACTGATTTTTATCAAAATTTTAAATTTTATTAAAAAGTAAATTTTTGATTGGAAATTCTTTTTTTCTGACAAAATTGTGGTATAGTAATACTAGATTATGAAAAGAGGAAAGCTTTATGTATCATACTAAAGATAGGCAACAACGCTTCTCACTACGCAAATTTAAGTTAGGTTTAGGAGCTGCTATTATTGGACTTGCTTTTGCTAGCCAAACAAGTATTTTTGCAGATACACCTTCGACTACTACTGATCCAATTTCTTCAGCAGCTGTAACACCAGTAGAGCAACCTATAGCACCAGTTGAAACAACTAGCACATCTACAAATGATGTCTACTTGACTGACCAATCTGCTACTGATCTGGCTGATACAGAGATTTCAGCAAAAGAAAACTTATCAGTTGAAGCAGCTGATCAAGCGCAAATCGGTGATGTGATTGATGTAACTGTTGATGAAGGTGAAACCACTGAAACAGAATACGACGATGGAGTTGTAACTGAAGTAGGAACTGTTACTGTTAAAACAACAAGTATTGCGGATCCTAGTCAGGTACAGATTGCGCCTCAAACAGAAACAAAAACATATATTTCAGATGGGCAATATCTTGATGGGCAAGATTGGATTAATTCTTATGAAGAAATTGCTAAAACAACAACTATTGAGTATGTATTAGCTTCTAATACTACAGAGTGGACTGCACTTGGCGACAAATGGTTAAAAATCGTCACTGAATCTTATGATTATTATGTAGAATTATCAGCTGATGGCGATATTAAAGATGTTAAGAAAATTAATCCATCTGCTTACAAACCAAAACAAATCAGCCCAACATCTTCTACTAGAACACAAGCATCGGATGAAAAATTCACCAAATCAGAATTACCAGAAACTGGAGACCACTCACAAGCTAGCTTAGCCTTTATGGGCATAATGATGTCAGCTATAGCTTTAGTCTTGGCAAAAAAGTATAAACATGAATAAGACAGAAAAAAGCCGAGCAATTGTTGCTTGGCTTTTTTAGTCTTTTTTATTTTGGCGATAAATCAGTAAACCTACCATTATTGCTCCAACTGTGAAAAGGGCAAGCATACTTGCTTGATGACCGATTTCACCGTTCAATGAGAGGGCTTGGCGTAGTCCTGATACAGAGTAGGACATTGGTAAAAATGGATGAATCTTGGTGAAGAATCTTGGAATAATTTGTAATGGGTATGTTCCTTCACTTGAGCCTAATTGGAGTAAAAGAAGGATTAATGCACCAAAAGCACCAAATCGTTTATCCCAACCAAGAAGGGCTGTGACAATGGCCATTGACGCCCATGATGATAAGAGGATCATCACAAAAGTTGCCACCGGATAACTTGGATCCATTCCTAAAATTCGTACCAGAGCATAGAGCATGATTGCTGCCAATGTTGAAATTAAACCATTGATAAAGAGTTTTGATTTGGCCCATTCCATACGTGTTTCATGTTTTTTACCAGCTAGTGAATCAGCAAAGATAACGTTGGCTGATAAAGCAGCGACAAGTAGAGATACGGAAATCATGTAAGGAGCCATGCCTACACCATTGGTTTTGACATTGTCTTTATCAACATGTTTAGTGGCGATAGGGCTCGCTAATTCTTTGGAGTTACTTTTCTTGAATGACAAGGTCGCAAGTTTTTGATCAGTCAGTGCCAACTTGTCGGATAAAGTGCCTGCCCCGTACGAAAGAGCTGAAATACCAGTAGATAATTGGTTACCGCCTTGGGCGATTTTTCCAGAACCTTGTGCAAATTGACTAGCGCCATCACTAAGTTTTCCGGCACCAGCAGTCAAGTCTCCTGATTTACTATCGAGTGTTGAAGCACCGCTGCTTAAGCCAGCAACGCCTGAAGTTAACTGAGCATTGTTCCCAGATAATTGATTAGCACCAGACGCCAATTGGCCAACGCCATCGGTGTACTGAGTAATGCCATTTGCTAGTTTACTACCGTTTGTGGCAAGCGTTGTTTGTAAACCTTGGACACCACCTAGAATTCGAGAACTAGCAGCGACCATTTTACTTGAGTTGGAATTTACTTCAGCGAGGCCACCTGATAAGGTATTGAGAGCTGTAACTGCACCGGGAAGGACAACATTTGCGGTGTTGTTCAGAGTTGCAACACTTGTTTGTAATTGACCAAGGCTAGCAGATGGGTTTGTAGTAGTGGTTGATGATTGACCAGTTACTTGATCTAAGGTCGTTTGTAATTCACCGGCAGCAGATTTGATTGCTTGGGCAGCTGTTGCGTTGCTTGATTGTGGTGTTGCCGAAATAGCATTAGAAATTTCAGCTTGTTGAGCCGGTGTTAGTGATTGATAGGCAGAAGTTCCTTGCACTGAAGCAGTAATTGTTGCTTTGTCTGATGTAGTAGCAGAGATGATTGTATCTGCTTGGCTAATAATTGAAGTTAAATCTACTTTAGCTTGGCTCAGATTTGGAGATGTTGTGGTAGTTGTCGTAGCTGATTGGTTACCCAGTTCTGCAACGGTTTTATTCAATTGATTAATACCTTGTTGAATAGCTGGTAGGACTGTTTGTAGGGCTTGGATACTAGCTGTTTGTTCCGGAGAAAGGCTAGTTTCTGTTTGTAATTGAACCAGTCCTGCATTTAATTTGCTTGCACCGTCAACTAATTCTTGCATCTGGCTTGCACCACCAGCAATCTGATTAGCGCCATCTTTTAAGTTTTGTGAATTGGCGTTGAGTTGATTAGCTCCTTGGGATAATTGACTAACGCCATTGGTATAAGTTGTTAAGCCAGTTGATAATTTGCCAATACCAGTATTTAATTGACCAACACCACTTGTGTATTGACCAATCCCATCATTAAGTTGGCTTGCACCAGAAGAAAGTTGATTTCCAGCATTGGCAAGTAATAATAAGTTATTGGTAATTTGTTGGCTACCATCCAAAGCCTTATTAGCTCCATTTGCTAGATCTTTACTACCTTTTGCTGCTTTTCCAAGACCCTTTTGTAGTTGAACAAGGTTGGTAAAGAGGTTTTTATTATATGCTTTTGTTACTTCTTCAGAAACTTTTGCTTCTAATTTAAGCATGGCTGATTGGCCCATCTTAGACGAAACAAAGTTATGCCCTTTTGAGGTTTGATATGTGATAATTGGTTTTTCAGGATGGTCAGTTAAGATGCTGCTTGACTTTTCTGATAAATCTTTGGGAAAAGTCACAACCATATAGTACTTACCATCTTTCAAGCCTTTGTTAGCTGTTTTGGCTGTTACAAAATGATAATCTAAATCTTTACTTTTGGACATCTTGTCCACAATCTTATCTCCAGCATTGATTTTCTTGTGGTTGAAATCAGCTGCTCTGTCTTGATTCACAATGGCAACGGGCAACTGATTAAGATTACCATAAGGATTCCAAAGTGACGTTAGAAAAACTAAGTTATATAATGTTGGGACTAGAGCAACCCCCAATATGGTTACCCATAAGTGAGGATTCCGCCATAAATTTTTTACTTCTTTTGTCAATGTCTTACCTCCATACGATCTGTAGATTGTTAGTACAATAGACTATTATACAAACTTGAATTCTGTTTTCAAGACTTATGTTTGGTTTTTGGACAAAGTGTACAATAGTGTACAAAAAAAGATACAATGTAAGCCATTGCATCTAAATATCCTCTTTTAGGACGGATGAACTAGCTAAGCGACTCACTTCAATTTTCTGAGAGGCTGTTTTTCGAAGTTTTACATTTTTATCATAGCTTTGGGCAAAAACGCAAGAATAGAGAACGTCTAGGAGATATGCGATTGCTACATCAGTTGAAAAAGTGGAAATCTTTGAATAGAGTTTTTCTTTGGTGGCCAAGTGTAATTCAACGTCAGCAAGCTGACTAATTGGATTAACCCCTAAACTAGTAATTGAGATGATTGGTACTCTTTTTTTCTTTCAGTAATTGACAGATATCAATTAAATTGGCTGTACCCCCTGAGTAGCTAATGATAATAGCACAAGCATCCTCCTCAATTAATAGGCGTTAAAAATCGTTTCCCCTTGGAGTTGATGAATCCGCAGATCCTATCAAAATACTATAATAGAATGACAATTTTGAGAATAAATCAGTTGAGAGGTGAATGAGATGAAAAGAATCAGAGGGATTCTTGCTTATAGTTTTGCGGCCATTTGGGTCACACAGATTTGGCGTCTTTTTGCTGCTCCCGTTGCTCCATATGCTGGATTCGTAGTAGCTATTATTGCTATCACTCCAGCTTGGTATATCTGTCACTATCGAGGTTTTATACCACAAAGTCAGGAAGAAATTGCCATTGATATGGGGGGCATTGGCTCTGCTGTTTTTGTAAGTAATAGTCTTAAGTATGGCTTGGGAGTGAGTTAAAAATCTTTTCCAACTTTACTCTGTTTAGTGATTGGAGCTTGTTTAGCCGGTTACCTCTACGAAAAAATTGAAATAAAGGGATATTAATATGCAATACCTAATGATTACCTTAGGGGGGCTTTATTCTACCTTTTTCCATTCTCTGTATCTGGGGAAAATTGGACAATCGTTTTGGTGCAATTGGTGGTTGGGTTGCAGCCTTTATTATTATTGAACCAGTTTGGTTTAATAACCACGGCATGCCAGTACCTTTCATTCATCAAAGTAGTAGAGTTTTTATTGATATGGGATTTTCTACAGCTATTGGTGTTTGTGTAGATGGCATAAGGCGAGGAATTTCCCTTGCTCACCACCGCTCAAATATCTTAGCTGCAATCTTCGGTGGATAGTTGTAGGAGTAGTTATTGCAACGGTAATCTTATAAAAGAACTCAAAAAGGTTGACCTGAGGTCAACCTTTTTGAGTAAATGGATTGTAAAATCTTCCTTTATTAATGACGAATAAGATAAATGATGTCAGCAGGATTGCAATTGCTAGGAAAATCGTCATGATATCATTTTTATCTAGTTGTTTTGAGGTATACCAAGTCCGTCGCTTATTCTTACCGAACCTTCTCAGTTCCATTGCTGTAGCGACTAGATCGATGCGATCTAAGGAACTGAAAATTAATGGGATAATGATTTGCAAGTTACCTTTGATGCGATCAAATAGCTTTGCTTTCTTAGACAACTCCAAACCTCTTGCTTCTTGCGAGGTTTTTATCATGTAAAATTCTTCTTGGACATCGGGAATATAGCGAAGGGTTAAGCTGACCGCATATGCCACTTTATAAGGTAAGCCGATTTGGTTGAGACTTGACGCGAATTGACTCGGGTTAGTCGTTAATAAGAAGAGAAGGGCTAATGGAACAGTTGAAAAGTACTTCAAACTAAGATTAAAGAGGTAAAACAATTCTTCTTTTGTTAGATAAAAGGGACCCCAGGCATTTGCAATGACTGTTTTGGAATGATAAATTTGCTCGCCATATGCGGGTGCAAAAAGATAGACCATTAAGACGTTTAAAATAGCAAAGAAAGTCACAAACTTAATGACAAATGAAACGCTTTTCCAAGGTACTCTAGCACTTGCAAACAGAGTAAGTGATAAGCAACCAATGAAAATGATCAAACGCGTATCATAAGTTGTCATACAGGCAACTGAAACCAGAATGAAAAAAATTAGTTTGCTTGCCCCAGTTAAGTGATGGAGGAAATTATCTTCCTTCTGATAGCCGATTAATTTCTGAGGCATGTCTATCCCTTTCTTTAGTAATATAGTAGTGTGTTAATGCTAGTGGTGAACACCCAAGATAAGGTGCCAGATGGAAAAGACTGGTTTTTTTCAAACAAGCCTGTTCCAAAATAGGAGCATTGGATAGAATTTCTTCAGGACTAGCGTCAGCAATGATTTTCCCTTTGCTCATTACAATTGTCCGATCAGAGTACTCCATCATCAACTGCATATCATGCGTAATCATAATAATTGTATGCCCTTCACGATTTAGTTTATCCAAAAAGTTCATGATTTCAGAATAATTTTTCTTATCCTGACCAGCAGTTGGTTCATCTAGAACGATGATTTCTGGATCAAGAATCAAAATTGAGGCAATCGTCACCCGTTTCTTTTGACCAAAGGATAAAGCTGAAATTGGCCAATTTCTAAACGGATATAGCCCACATATTTTCAGGGTTTCTTCAACTTTAACTCTGATGTCATCCTCATTCACACCTCGCAAACGCAAACCCTGAGCAACTTCATCAAAAATCTGAGCCTGACTAATCATTTGATTAGGATTTTGTAAAACATAACCGATTCGGTCAGCTCTTTCTTTGATAGAGTCGGTAGAAATGTCTTGCCCCTTGTAGAATAGCGGCGCATCAGACTCTTGGAAAGCACACAGTAGTTTTGCAAGAGTTGATTTACCAGCTCCGTTCTGACCCACTAAAGAAATCTTTTCCCCTTGGAAAATAGTCAAATTAACATCTGTGAGAATTGGTTTATTGGCTTGATAGGCGAAGTTAAGATTTTTCCATTCTAATAGAACAGGTCTATCAGTTCGTGCAATCGGCTCGTCTTGTAAGTGACAAGATAGATTCGAAAAATCAAGATGATCTAGTTGAGTTAATTTCAAGTTATCAGCAAAAGAAAATCCTAAATCTCGTAAACATGTGATGTAGAGTGGCTCACGAATTCCATTTTGATTTAATAAATCGGTTAAGAGTAACTGATCAGGTGTTCCATCAAAGAGAATCCGACCGTCATTGATTAAGATTACTTTATCAACTGGTCGATATAGGACATCCTCAAGGCGATGTTCAATGATAATAGTAGTAGCTTTTGTTGATTGATGAATGCGATCTATCAAGTCAATTGTATCAAGCCCAGACTTAGGATCAAGATTGGCTAAGGGTTCATCAAAAAGAAGGATAGGGCTTTCATCAACTAAGACACCGGCTAAACTGACCCGTTGCTTTTGACCGCCAGATAGATCTTGTGGACGGTTATCTAAGAGGTCTTCTAGTTCTAACTGTTTGGCCCAATAATTAATAGCACTAATCATTTCAGGCTTATCAAAACAATCATTTTCTAAGGCAAAGGCAATGTCTTCAGCGACAGAGAGCCCAATAAATTGGCCATCTGGATCTTGAAGAACGGTTGAAATTAGTTTTGACTTGTCATAAATTGACAAATCAAAAGCATCTTTATCTTCTATAGTAAGGAAACCTTGGTGTTGTCCATGGAAATGATTGGGAATAATTCCGTTTAAACAATTGCCTAAAGTAGACTTACCACTTCCGGAAGGACCAACAATAAGTACTTTTTGTCCTTTTTCAATACTAAGGTTTATATTATTTAAAGTTGGGCTTGACTGGGCATCATATTGAAATGTAAAGTCTTTAAATGTAATTAGGTTACTCATGTATCTTCCTGAATCCTAGTCTTTTGAAAGACTACCAGATTTTGTTCTTGTCTTAGTGTAAGCAATTAACAAAATAGTTCCACCCAAACCGACTGTAATAATATTTGCGATTCCGGCAAATAATCCTTGGGTAAACACTTTATTAGCAGGCTCTTGATAAATTAAGATATCACCAATTGGTGCAACAATTGCCCAAGCAATAATATTAACGATAACTTGAGTAACGTTGAATACAATAATGTCTTTTTTAGAAAAAATTCCTTTAGTGACTTGTAATTTATTTTTCAATAGACCAATTCCAAGACCAACTAGTCCACTAGGAAGTACCCAAGACCACCAAACACCGTAGCCAGCTAACATATCTTTTAACATGTGCCCCAGAAAACCAATTAAGAAACCAGCTAGAGGGCCAAATATAACCGCGAACAATGCTTGTAAAGCATATTGTAATGAAATAGTTGTATTGGTAAAGATAGTAATAGGTACAAACATCCCAATGATAACAAATAATGCAGCTCCGATACCTGTTGCGACAACAGTTTTAATAGATGTGTTTTTCATGATTTCTCCAGTTCACTTAGATTCTTTTTAGTTCGATGTGCCAGTTTTGACCGACACCTACGTTATAAGCTTTAGCAAAAGATCCTTGATTAATCGCCAAGCCAACACGGTATAAGGAATTAATATAGATAATAGGTTGGCCAATTCTTACGTCCGCAAAAGACTTACCATAAGTTACCTGATTTTGGTATACTAACATGTCATTGTTGAAAATTGTAATTTCAAATCTGTCGCTAAATTGTGGATTAAAATGGTAAAATTCTTCGCGCGTTATTGACGTCCAAAGAGATCCGAAGCGAACGTCAAGGACATCGATGACCCCTCTGATAGTATCTTCAGTAATTTGAGTTTCGACAACAGGAACTTCAACAATCGCATTAACAGAAAGTTCAGGTCCAACATCTTCGAAATCAATGTGCCCACTGGCAAGTTTGGCACCAGTATAAGCATAGACATCACGGCCATGGAAAGTGTAAGAAAGTTCAGTGTTTTGCCGACGGTTTGATGCTTCCAGAATTTCACGAATAGCTTTAATTCCGATATGTTTCTTAATATAGGATAGTGTTCCATTATCTGGTGTAACAATATATTGATTGTTTTCTGTTAAAGCAACAACACTTTTACGTTTTGAACCAACACCTGGGTCAACAACAGAAACAAAAGTGGTACCTTCTGGCCAATAGTTGACTGTCTGAAACAATCTGTAAGATGCTTCGAAAATATTATAGGGTGTAATATCATGGGTTAAATGATGGATACCTAAGGTAGCATCTTCTTGTAAAGCAACTCCGATCATCGCCGATACAGCACCATCGACAAGACCAAAATCCGATTGAAGCACCAATAATTTGTTTTGCATGGTCAGTTTTTCCTTATCTATTAGTGATTAATCTTATTTTATCATAAAAAATGCTTAAAAAAGCAGATATTTTTAGAAGAAATAAAGTCAATCATGTATACTTTCTACTATAAAATAGGTAACATCATCACAAATTTTTGAATAAGATAATTCTACATCGATATATTAAGCAAATAAAAATGATAAAACTAAGTGAAAGCTATTGACAATCCCTTCAAAAGCATATATACTAATAAAGTTGTCAGAAAGCGAGCTAGTAGTCGAAAACAAAAAACGAAAAAGTTTAAAAAAGTTATTGACAAAGGCGTTGTGACCTGATAGAATATAATAGTTGTCTCGTAAGAGATAAGAAGACCTTTGAGAACTGAATAAGACAAAAACCAAACGTGCAGGGTGATATGTTTATGCATATTACCTGTCAATTAAGTAACAAAAAAACAATAAATCTGTCAGCGACAGATAAGAATGAGTTAAACATCAAATTAACATATAAATGAGAGTTTGATCCTGGCTCAGGACGAACGCTGGCGGCGTGCCTAATACATGCAAGTAGAACGCTGAAGACTGGTGCTTGCACTAGTCAGATGAGTTGCGAACGGGTGAGTAACGCGTAGGTAACCTACCTTATAGCGGGGGATAACTATTGGAAACGATAGCTAATACCGCATGACAATTAAGTACTCATGTACTAAATTTAAAAGGAGCAATTGCTTCACTATGAGATGGACCTGCGTTGTATTAGCTAGTTGGTGAGGTAACGGCTCACCAAGGCCACGATACATAGCCGACCTGAGAGGGTGATCGGCCACACTGGGACTGAGACACGGCCCAGACTCCTACGGGAGGCAGCAGTAGGGAATCTTCGGCAATGGGGGCAACCCTGACCGAGCAACGCCGCGTGAGTGAAGAAGGTTTTCGGATCGTAAAGCTCTGTTGTTAGAGAAGAACGGTAATGGGAGTGGAAAATCCATTACGTGACGGTAACTAACCAGAAAGGGACGGCTAACTACGTGCCAGCAGCCGCGGTAATACGTAGGTCTCGAGCGTTGTCCGGATTTATTGGGCGTAAAGCGAGCGCAGGCGGTTATTTAAGTCTGAAGTTAAAGGCCGTGGCTCAACCATGGTTCGCTTTGGAAACTGGATAACTTGAGTGCAGAAGGGGAGAGTGGAATTCCATGTGTAGCGGTGAAATGCGTAGATATATGGAGGAACACCGGTGGCGAAAGCGGCTCTCTGGTCTGTAACTGACGCTGAGGCTCGAAAGCGTGGGGAGCAAACAGGATTAGATACCCTGGTAGTCCACGCCGTAAACGATGAGTGCTAGGTGTTAGGCCCTTTCCGGGGCTTAGTGCCGCAGCTAACGCATTAAGCACTCCGCCTGGGGAGTACGACCGCAAGGTTGAAACTCAAAGGAATTGACGGGGGCCCGCACAAGCGGTGGAGCATGTGGTTTAATTCGAAGCAACGCGAAGAACCTTACCAGGTCTTGACATCCCTCTGACCGTCCTAGAGATAGGACTTTCCTTCGGGACAGAGGTGACAGGTGGTGCATGGTTGTCGTCAGCTCGTGTCGTGAGATGTTGGGTTAAGTCCCGCAACGAGCGCAACCCCTATTGTTAGTTGCCATCATTAAGTTGGGCACTCTAGCGAGACTGCCGGTAATAAACCGGAGGAAGGTGGGGATGACGTCAAATCATCATGCCCCTTATGACCTGGGCTACACACGTGCTACAATGGTTGGTACAACGAGTCGCAAGCCGGTGACGGCAAGCTAATCTCTTAAAGCCAATCTCAGTTCGGATTGTAGGCTGCAACTCGCCTACATGAAGTCGGAATCGCTAGTAATCGCGGATCAGCACGCCGCGGTGAATACGTTCCCGGGCCTTGTACACACCGCCCGTCACACCACGAGAGTTTGTAACACCCGAAGTCGGTGAGGTAACCTATTAGGAGCCAGCCGCCTAAGGTGGGATAGATGATTGGGGTGAAGTCGTAACAAGGTAGCCGTATCGGAAGGTGCGGCTGGATCACCTCCTTTCTAAGGAAATGGAAGCACGTTAGGAAAAGTCTTATTTAGTTTTGAGAGGTCTTATTAAAGTAATGAGATAGAAACACCACTAATAATGTAACAACCAGTTTATTAGTTGGGGCCTTAGCTCAGCTGGGAGAGCGCCTGCTTTGCACGCAGGAGGTCAGCGGTTCGATCCCGCTAGGCTCCATTATCTAGGATACAAAGAGATGTTCGGCTTGCCGAAATTTCTTAAGAAATTAATCTCGTGTTCAACTAGATAAGTAGGATAAAAATCCTAACATAGTCCATTGAAAATTGAATATCTATATCAAATTCCACAATTAAGAAATTAATTGTAGAAAAAAGTAACAAGAAATAAACCGAAAAAAAGATAAACGCGAACATATTAAAAAATTAAAAGAAGGTCGAAAGACTGGAAATAAGGTTAAGTTAATAAGGGCGCACGGTGGATGCCTTGGCACTAGAAGCCGATGAAGGACGTGACTAACGACGAAATGCTTTGGGGAGCTGTAAGTAAGCAAAGATCCAGAGATGTCCGAATGGGGGAACCCGGCATGTAATGCATGTCATCCATGACTGTTAAGGTCATGAGAAGGAAGACGCAGTGAACTGAAACATCTAAGTAGCTGCAGGAAGAGAAAGCAAACGCGATTGCCTTAGTAGCGGCGAGCGAAACGGCAGAAGGGCAAACCGAGGAGTTTACTCCTCGGGGTTGTAGGACTGCGACGTGGGATCAAATACTATAGAAGAATTACCTGGGAAGGTAAGCCAAAGAGAGTAATAGCCTCGTATTTAAAATAGTAAATGACTCTAGCAGTATCCTGAGTACGGCGAGACACGCGAAATCTCGTCGGAATCTGGGAGGACCATCTCCCAACCCTAAATACTCTCTAGTGACCGATAGTGAACCAGTACCGTGAGGGAAAGGTGAAAAGCACCCCGGAAGGGGAGTGAAATAGAACCTGAAACCGTGTGCCTACAACAAGTTCGAGCCCGTTAATGGGTGAGAGCGTGCCTTTTGTAGAATGAACCGGCGAGTTACGATATGATGCGAGGTTAAGTTGAAGAGACGGAGCCGTAGGGAAACCGAGTCTTAATAGGGCGACTTAGTATCATGTTGTAGACCCGAAACCATGTGACCTACCCATGAGCAGGTTGAAGGTGAGGTAAAACTCACTGGAGGACCGAACCAGGGCACGTTGAAAAGTGCTTGGATGACTTGTGGGTAGCGGAGAAATTCCAAACGAACTTGGAGATAGCTGGTTCTCTCCGAAATAGCTTTAGGGCTAG
The DNA here is from genome assembly GCF_000187935.1 of Streptococcus parauberis NCFD 2020. Taxonomy (NCBI): domain Bacteria; kingdom Bacillati; phylum Bacillota; class Bacilli; order Lactobacillales; family Streptococcaceae; genus Streptococcus; species Streptococcus parauberis. Next base: position 1,585,880 of record NZ_AEUT02000001.1, on the reverse strand, counting down.
CGTCGATGTTAAGTCTCTTGGAGGTAGAGCACTGTTTGGGTGAGGGGTCCATCCCGGATTACCAATCTCAGATAAACTCCGAATGCCAACGAGATATAATCGGCAGTCAGACTGCGAGTGCTAAGATCCGTAGTCGAAAGGGAAACAGCCCAGACCACCAGCTAAGGTCCCAAAATAATTGTTAAGTGGAAAAGGATGTGGGGTTGCACAGACAACTAGGATGTTAGCTTAGAAGCAGCTATTCATTCAAAGAGTGCGTAATAGCTCACTAGTCGAGTGACCCTGCGCCGAAAATGTACCGGGGCTAAAACAATTTACCGAAGCTGTGGATTACCTTTAGAGGTAATGGTAGGAGAGCGTTCTATGTGTGAAGAAGGTATACCGTGAGGAGTGCTGGAACGCATAGAAGTGAGAATGCCGGTATGAGTAGCGAAAGACAGGTGAGAATCCTGTCCACCGTAAGACTAAGGTTTCCAGGGGAAGGCTCGTCCGCCCTGGGTTAGTCGGGACCTAAGGAGAGACCGAAAGGTGTATTCGATGGCCAACAGGTTGATATTCCTGTACTAGTATGTAAAGTGATGGAGGGACGCAGTAGGCTAACTAAAGCGTGCGAATGGAAGAGCACGTTCAAGCAGTGAGGTGTGGTATGAGTCAAATGCTTATACCTAATACATTGAGCTGTGATGAGGAGCGAAATTAAGTAGCGAAGTTAGTGATGTCACACTGCCAAGAAAAGCTTCTAGCGTTTAATTACATACTACCCGTACCGCAAACCGACACAGGTAGTCGAGGCGAGTAGCCTCAGGTGATCGAGAGAACTCTCGTTAAGGAACTCGGCAAAATGACCCCGTAACTTCGGGAGAAGGGGTGCTGGCGTTAGCGTCAGCCGCAGTGAATAGGCCCAAGCAACTGTTTATCAAAAACACAGCTCTCTGCTAAATCGTAAGATGATGTATAGGGGGTGACGCCTGCCCGGTGCTGGAAGGTTAAGAGGAGTGCTTAGCGTAAGCGAAGGTATGAATTGAAGCCCCAGTAAACGGCGGCCGTAACTATAACGGTCCTAAGGTAGCGAAATTCCTTGTCGGGTAAGTTCCGACCCGCACGAAAGGCGTAATGATTTGGGCACTGTCTCAACGAGAGACTCGGTGAAATTTTAGTACCTGTGAAGATGCAGGTTACCCGCGACAGGACGGAAAGACCCCATGGAGCTTTACTGCAGTTTGATATTGAGTATCTGTACCACATGTACAGGATAGGTAGGAGCCATTGAAGACGGGACGCCAGTTTCGTCTGAGGCAATGTTGGGATACTACCCTTGTGTTATGGCTACTCTAACCCAGATAGGTTAACCCTATCGGAGACAGTGTCTGACGGGCAGTTTGACTGGGGCGGTCGCCTCCTAAAAGGTAACGGAGGCGCCCAAAGGTTCCCTCAGATTGGTTGGAAATCAATCGTAGAGTGTAAAGGTATAAGGGAGCTTGACTGCGAGAGTTACAACTCGAGCAGGGACGAAAGTCGGGCTTAGTGATCCGGTGGTTCCGCATGGAAGGGCCATCGCTCAACGGATAAAAGCTACCCTGGGGATAACAGGCTTATCTCCCCCAAGAGTTCACATCGACGGGGAGGTTTGGCACCTCGATGTCGGCTCGTCGCATCCTGGGGCTGTAGTCGGTCCCAAGGGTTGGGCTGTTCGCCCATTAAAGCGGCACGCGAGCTGGGTTCAGAACGTCGTGAGACAGTTCGGTCCCTATCCGTCGCGGGCGTAGGAAATTTGAGAGGATCTGCTCCTAGTACGAGAGGACCAGAGTGGACTTACCGCTGGTGTACCAGTTGTCTTGCCAAAGGCATCGCTGGGTAGCTATGTAGGGAAGGGATAAGCGCTGAAAGCATCTAAGTGCGAAGCCCCCCTCAAGATGAGATTTCCCATGATTTTATATCAGTAAGAGCCCTGAGAGATGATCAGGTAGATAGGTTAGAAGTGGAAGTATAGCGATATATGAAGCGGACTAATACTAATAGCTCGAGGACTTATCCTAAGATAAGTATGAACAAATAGTTTATTGACAGTTTTGGTCAAACTTGTTAGAATATAGATATTCAATTTTGAGTGGACTCAAAGTTAAGTGACGATAGCCTAGGAGATACACCTGTACCCATGCCGAACACAGTAGTTAAGCCCTAGAACGCCTGAAGTAGTTGGGGGTTGCCCCCTGTTAGATACGGAAGTCGCTTAGCATTGATCCGCCATAGCTCAGTTGGTAGTAGCGCATGACTGTTAATCATGATGTCGTAGGTTCGAGTCCTACTGGCGGAGTAAATTGAGATAGGCTAGCCTATCTTTTTTTATTGATTGGCTTGCATTTTTAGCGATAAAGGTGTAAGATATTTCTAGGTAATTAAGTAGCACCCTTAGCTCAACTGGATAGAGTACCTGACTACGAATCAGGCGGTTAGAGGTTCGACTCCTCTAGGGTGCATCATAATTTAAACAACATGACATGGATGTCATGTTGTTTTTGTTTATTCTAATAGGTAAAGTAACAGACATATCTAATAAGATATGTCTGTTAAATTATTCAAAGAAGGCATGATACAATGCTTTAATGGCTTTCTTTTCATCTTTAGAGTTGACTACAAACATAACAGAAAATTCACTTGAACCTTGAGAAATCATTGCTAGGTTTATTTTATTTTCAGAAAGTGCTTTTGTTGCTGTTGCTGTTACCCCAACATGGCTTTTCATTTGTTCACCAACAATCATAATGATGGATAAGTCTTTAGTTATAGTTACTTCATCAACTTCTAGTTTTTGGATAAGGTATTTAAGGATTTCTTGTTCTTTTATGGGTGTTAATTCTCTTTCACGGACAACAATTGATAAATCATCAATTCCGGTTGGCATATGTTCCCATCTTATATTTAAATCTTCTAGAATTTGAAGTACTTTTCTACCAAAACCGACTTCTCTATTCATTAAATACTTGGACATATTAATTGAGACAAATTTATCATCTCCTGAAATACCAACGACTGGCGCATGTTCTCCTTTATGTTCTAATACAATCTGAGTCCCGGGGTGCTCCGGATTATTTGTATTCTTGATAACTAAGGGTATTTTACCACGATAGGCTGGAATCAATGCTTCATCATGCAATACAGAGAATCCAGCATAGGCCAACTCACGCATTTCCTTATAGGTAAGAACTTCAATGGAGTGTGGGTTATTAATTATTCCTGGATGTGCTGCAAAAATACCATCTACATCAGTAAAATTTTCATAAAGTTCTGCACCGACACCGGCAGCAATCAATGAACCAGTGATATCAGATCCACCACGGGAAAAAGTACAGATATTATTTTCTTTTGTTACACCAAAGAATCCAGGGATTACAAGGACACCTTCTAACTCTGTAAGTTTTTCAATTTTATCGTAACTTGAAGGGAGGATTCTAGCATTTTGTGGCTCATCAGTGACTATTAAACCAACCTGTTTTGGATGAATATATCTAGCCTTGATTCCATTTGCTCTAAAAAAAGATGCAATTAGTTTTGCATTGTTATTTTCCCCAGCTGCTAAAAAGGTATCGTAAAGATATGGATTATTCTCACTTGGTAATGTAGCTAATTCGAGAATTGACTGTTCAATATCTTTAGCTATCTTAGGATTTAGATTGAGTTCTTCACAGACGGTGTTAAAACGGTTGATAATCCAATTTTGTTGGTGAGTAAAATTATCACCAGTTACAAAAGCATCATGATAAGCAATTAAAGCATCAGTAATTTTGGTATCACCATCATTTCTTTTTCCTGGTGCAGAAACAACCACAATTTTTCGATTCTTATCAGACTTAATTATGTTTAAAACCTTTTTTAGTTGTTGAGCAGATGCTAAAGAACTACCACCAAATTTAGTAACTTTCATATGTTTATCCCTTTTTTTTATATTAGGGACAATTATAACAAAATAGAAAGCAAATGTCAGTAAGATTTTAAAATCAGTTCACGCATTATTTGTATGGGGACAGTTTGAGAAAAAAACTATTTCTCTTTTTATCAATCATGATAAAATATACTCATGACAAGATATAAAGCAACTATTTCTTATGATGGATCAGGTTTTTCTGGCTTTCAAAGGCAACCGCATGCTAGATCAGTTCAGGAAGAAATCGAAAAAACACTCTTAAAATTGTATAAAGGCCAAGTTATTAAAATTCATGGTGCTGGTAGAACTGATGCAGGCGTGCATGCTTATGGACAAGTGATACACTTTGATTTGCCACTGGAGCGAGATATTGAAAAAATTAGATTTGCCCTTGATACACAGACACCAGATGATATTGATTTTATTAAAGTTGAAAAAGTAGCAGATGATTATCACTGTAGGTATTTGAAACATAAAAAAACTTATGAATTCTTAGTTGATATTGGCAGACCCAAAAATCCGATGATGCGGAATTATGCGACACATTATCCTTATCCACTTGATATTAGCTTAATGGATGAAGCAATAAAAGATTTAGTTGGGACCCATGATTTTACAGGATTCACAGCATCTGGAACGAGTATAGAAAATAAGGTTAGGACTATTTCGGAAGCGAAACTTACTTATGATGCTAAACGAAATTTTCTAATATTTTCTTTTACCGGAAATGGTTTTTTATACAAGCAAGTTCGCAACATGGTTGGAACACTATTGAAAATAGGTAATCAGCGTATGCCTGTTAGTCAGGTTCAACGTATTTTAGAAGAAAAAAATCGTCAATTAGCTGGACCAACTGCGGCAGGAAATGGCCTTTATTTAAAGGAGATTATCTATGAAGACTAATCTACTAACTATTGCCGGCAGTGATATCTTAAGTGGAGGAGGACTTCAAGCAGATTTGCTTACATTCCATCAGTTAGATGGCTTCCCATTTTTAGCAACAACTTGTTTAACTAGTATTAAGGATGGACAATTTGAAATTCATCCAACTGAAATTGAGATTTTCCGCAAACAATTAGCTTCACTTATGGATGTGCCTTTTGCGGCAATCAAAATCGGATTATTACCAAATTCGGAAATTGCTGAAGCAACTAAAAATTTTATCAAAGCAAAGCAAGTGTCAAAAATTGTTCTTGATCCTGTTCTGGTTTTTAAAGAGAATAATGATGCGACTGTTGTGACAATGGCAGAGCAAATCAAAGGAATGTTTCCTTACGTTGATATTATTACACCAAATCTTAAGGAAGCTGAGTTGTTGTCAGGGGTGCCCATTATAGATGAAAAATCGATGCTTGAAGCGGCTAAAGTACTGAAAGCATTAGGGGCAAAAAGTCTCGTCATTAAAGGTGGGAACCGTCTAGTAAGTGATAAAGCCATTGACTTATATATGGATCCATCAAAGTGGTTTATGCTTGAGAAACCTGTTCTTTCTCGAAATAACAATGGTGCAGGATGTACCTTTGCTTCTGCTATAGCTTCCTATTTATCAAAAGGAAATGAAATGGAAAAAGCAGTCGAATTGGCCAAAGATTTTGTTTATCAAGCCATTGAAAAATCAAATGAATATGGAGTTGTAATCGAATGAATAAATTAACGACTAAAGAATTAACCTTATTGTCAATTTTAACAGCCTTAACTATTATTTTAGGGAAATTTATCAGTATTGGAACACCAACAGGCTTTTTAACTTTGTTGGATGCGGGTATCTATTTTACAGCTTTTTATTTAGGAGCTAAGGAGGGCATGATAGTTGGTGGTTTTTCAGGTTTCTTAATTGATTTAGTTTCTGGTTACCCTAATTGGATGTTCTTTAGTTTGCTTGCTCATGGCTCACAAGGCTTTTTTGCAGGCTTAGAAGGTAAAAAAAGACCACTTGGACTTGTTTTGGCATCAATTATGATGGTGGGTATTTATTTCCTTGTATCTATTCCGATGTATGGATTCGGTGCGGCCCTAGGGGGTGTCATGGGTAACATTGGACAGAACTTTTTGGGGATGATAGTTGGTTATATTATTTATATCTTATTTTCAAAAGTTCAGGCAAAATAATTCTTAGATTGGGGCAAAAATGGAACTTAAGCAAATTGAAGAAGAAACGCGGGCAATAATAACTGATGTAGTTGAAAGAAGTGCTATTAAGAAGGGACAAGTCTTTGTTTTAGGTCTATCTTCAAGTGAAGTCAGTGGTGGCAGAATTGGTAAGAATTCTAGTTTAGAAATTGGTGACTGTATTGTCAAAGTGATCTTGGATGTTCTAAAATCAAAAGGGATTCATTTGGCTGTTCAAGGCTGTGAGCATGTCAATCGTGCGTTGGTAATAGAAGAATCCGTTGCGGAAGAAAAGGGCTATGAAATTGTTAATGTTCTTCCAACACTTCACGCAGGTGGTAGTGGTCAATTGGCAGCTTTTAAGTGGATGTCTTCTCCTGTGGAAGTTGAAGAAGTGATTGCTCATGCCGGTTTAGATATTGGTGATACTTTTATTGGTATGCATGTTAAACGTGTACAAGTTCCTCTAATTCCTATCCAGCGGGAATTAGGAGGTGCACATGTTACTGCTTTGGCTAGTCGACCTAAGTTGATTGGTGGGGCTCGAGCAGAATATAAGACAGATACAATCAGAAAAAATTAATATAATAAGAGGCAATTTTTAAAATTGCCTCTTATTTTCTTATCTGTGGATATGCTTGAGTAGTTGGTAGGGTAATTCCTCTAGCCAGCAATGCTTCTTGATATAACTTGTAGAAGGTTGAATAAATTTGGAACTGTTGTCCATTCTCAGTAAAAATTGCAACACGGTAAATAAATTGACCGTTGGCATTGACTTGAGGTCCTAAAATATTTGGATAATCGACAATCTGTGGGTAATCTTTGACATGGAGTTCATTGACTTGGGTGATTACTTGATTAACATCCTCAAGATTTGTTGTTGAGTATAATGGTATTTCAATTAGAGCTCGCATATTGCCACGCGATTTATTTGATACTACAATGATACTACGATTAGGGATGAAATGGAGTGTCCCATCAAAACCTCTGATTTGAGTTGTCCGGATACCGACACTTGCTATTGTTCCCTCAACGGATGCAATAGATATGGAGTCACCGACTTCAAATTGATTTTCAAAAAGGATGAAAAAGCCATTGACGACATCAGATAAGAAGCCTTGAGCACCTAAACCGATAGCAACTCCAGCAATCCCTGCACCTGCGAGCAAACTAGAAACTGGAATATCTAATAAACTAAGCACCCAGTAAATTAAGAGAAAATAAAGAGTGTAGTTTAATAAGTTATGCGTAAGTTTTGATAAGGTTTTTTTACGAGCCTCACTTTGTCTAGAAAATGAAAAGGATTTATCGGCAATTTTTTCGAATAGTCGATTAGCAACCTCTTTTAAAATAAAAAAGAAAATTAATAATAAAACTAGAGAAATTATTTTTGTTAAAAGGGTAAATAGGAGTTCTTCGAGGTGAAGGTGATCCAAATATCTAAGAATAAATGTCATGCGCAATCCTTTCTGTCCTAGTTAGTTTATCAAAAAATAGGAAAAAATCAAACAATGAGAAAAAATAATTAATAATGGTTGAAAGTATCACTTGTTCCTGCACAAAACACTTTAAAATAGCGTTGAAATGTGATAGAATGAACTGTATCTAAATTATTTTAAGGAGAAATGACTTAATGTCTACATCATTTGAAAACAAAGCTACTAACCGTGGCGTTATTACATTTACAATTGGTCAAGAACAAATTAAACCAGCTCTTGATCAAGCATTTAATAAAATTAAAAAAGACCTAAATGTACCAGGATTCCGTAAAGGTCACATGCCTCGTCCAGTATTCAACCAAAAATTTGGTGAAGAAGTTCTTTATGAAGATGCTTTGAATATTGTTTTACCAGCTACTTATGAAGCTGCTGTAACTGAATTAGGACTTGAAGTTGTAGCTCAACCAAAAATTGACGTTGTTTCTATGGAAAAAGGTCAAGATTGGAAAATTAACGCTGAAGTAGTTACAAAACCAGAAGTTAAACTTGGTGATTATAAAAATCTTGCAGTAGAAGTTGAAGCTTCAAAAGAAGTTAGTGACGAAGAAATCGACGAAAAAATTGAACGCGAACGTAAAAACCTTGCTGAACTTGTTGTTAAAGAAGACGCAGCAGCAGAAGGCGATACAGTTGTAATTGACTTCTTAGGTTCAGTTGATGGCGTTGAATTTGACGGCGGTAAAGGTGATAACTTCTCACTTGAGCTTGGTTCAGGTCAATTTATCCCAGGCTTTGAAGAACAATTAGTTGGTGTTAAAGCTGGTGAAACTGTTGACGTTAATGTTACTTTCCCTGAAGAATATCAAGCAGAAGATTTAGCTGGTAAAGATGCTAAATTCGTAACAACTGTTCATGAAGTAAAAACTAAAGAAGTTCCAGAATTAGATGATGAATTAGCTAAAGACATCGATGAAGAAGTTGAAACACTAGATGAATTAAAAGCTAAATATCGTAAAGAACTTGAAGCAGCTAAAGAAATTGCTTATGATGATGCCGTTGAAGGGGCTGCAATTGAATTAGCAGTTGAAAATGCTGAAATCGTTGAATTACCAGAAGAAATGGTTCATGATGAAGTACATCGTGCTATGAATGAATTTATGGGTAACATGCAACGTCAAGGTATTTCTCCAGAAATGTACTACCAATTAACTGGAACTTCTGAAGATGACCTTCATAAACAATATGAGTCTGAAGCTGACAAACGTGTTAAAACTAACCTTGTTATTGAAGCAATTGCTAAAGCAGAAGGATTTGAAGCAAGCGACGAAGAAATTGAAAAAGAAATCAATGATCTTGCAACTGAGTACAATATGCCAGTTGAGCAAGTTCGCACTCTTCTTTCAGCTGATATGCTTAAACATGATATTGCAATGAAAAAAGCAGTTGAAGTTATCACAGAATCAGCAAAAGTAAAATAATAAGTATTGGATTGTAAAACAATCAAATTGACAATTGGACTGAAATTTATTTCAGTCCTTTTTTATAGGAGGAAAGTTATATGATATCTGCAATTGTGTTTGATATGGATGGTGTCATCGTTGATACTGAGTATCTTGATTACCAACTGCAAAGTGAATATATTTTATCAATTTCTAAAAACTCCACACCTTTGACTAAGGAAGACTTTTCGTCACTTGTTGGTCGTTCAGGATTTGACTTGCAAAAGAGGATAAATCAGCTTGCCTGCACAAATCTTAGTAGTGAAGATTTTGAAGTGGCCTTCCAACAAATTGAACGGCATAAATATCATCCAGAGACTGTGGTGCCAATCTTTAGAAAAGATATGGTCGCCATTCTGGAATGGGCTAAAAGTCAAGATATCAAATTAGCAGTAGCTTCTTCCAGTCCACTTGATGCCATTCTAACAGTTCTTGATGTCTGCCAGATTCGTCACTATTTCGACCGTGTCACCTCAGGTGAGTCCTTTAAGGAGAGCAAGCCTAATCCTGAGATCTATTTACATACCCTGCAGAGCCTTTCCGTAGAGGCAAATGAAGCAATAGCTATCGAAGACTCCCCTTCGGGAATTGCTGCCGCTAAAGCAGCCGGTATGAGGGTCTTAGCTTATAAAGAAGAGCGGATGCTGATTGACCAGTCTGGTGCTGACCACATTTTGGATGGAATGTCAGAAATTTATAGTTGGTTAAAAAAAGAGGTCAATAAAGCTGAGATTAACTGATAAAAGCTTTGACGAATGGGGAAATTTAGCGTAAAATAGTAAGGAATGATAAAATAAGGAGAATTGCCTTGAAATTAGACGTATTTGCGGGACAAGAAAAAAGCGAACTCTCAATGATTGAGGTTGCACGCGCCATTTTAGAAGAACGTGGCCGCGATAATGGAATGTATTTTAGTGATCTTGTAAATGATATCCAAATATACTTAGGAAAATCAGATGCTGATATCCGTGAAGCTTTACCATTTTTCTATACAGATTTAAACATCGATGGATCTTTTATTCCATTAGGTGAAAACAAATGGGGACTTCGCTCATGGTATGGTATCGACGAAATTGATGAAGAAATCATCACTCTTGAAGATGAAGAAGACGGCGCTCCAAAACGTAAGAAAAAACGTGTTAACGCCTTTATGGATGGTGATGAAGACGCTATTGATTATAGTGATGATGATCCAGAAGATGAAGACTTCGAAGAAGAAACTGAAGATGCTGAATACGATGAAGAAGACCCAGAAGACGAAAAATCGGAAGTGGAATCTTATGATTCAGAATTGAACGAAATCATCCCAGAAGATGAGATTGAAGAAGTTGAAATCAATGAAGAAGATGAAGACGAAGAAGACGAAGAGTAATCTTTTGAAATTTCTCCTTTGAAAATTTTCAAGAAAATCTATTTGACAAATGAGATGATATAGTTTATATTATTATTCGGGCACCTCTTTATGAGGTCGATAAAAGCTCCCTATTTATTAGGGGGCTATTTTTATTTTTTAAAAATGGTGTATTTAGTTGTTAATGAGGTAATAACTACTCTCGAACCCCAAGATTATAGATAGCAAAGCTGTCGCGAAAAGGAGTTTTTAAAATTATGACAAAGTATATTTTTGTTACAGGTGGAGTTGTTTCTTCAATTGGTAAAGGTATCGTTGCAGCTAGCCTAGGCCGTTTGTTAAAAAACCGTGGCTTGAAAGTAACGATTCAAAAATTTGATCCTTATATTAATATTGACCCAGGAACAATGAGTCCTTATCAACATGGTGAAGTTTATGTTACAGATGATGGTGCCGAAACTGACTTAGACCTTGGGCACTATGAACGTTTCATTGATATCAATCTTAATAAATTTTCGAACGTAACAACGGGTAAAATTTATAGTGAAGTTCTGCGTAAA